>NZ_JBSFDW010000004.1:0-339696 GCF_053594115.1 Streptomyces sp. NPDC001970
CCAGTAGACGACTGGGTTGATAGGCCAGATGTGGAAGCCCGGTAACGGGTGAAGCTGACTGGTACTAATAGGCCGAGGGCTTGTCCTCAGTTGCTCGCGTCCACTGTGTTAGTTCTGAAGTAACGAACAGACCCATGCCATGGCCGGCGGGTGTTCGATATCTTCATAGTGTTTCGGTGGTCATAGCGTTAGGGAAACGCCCGGTTACATTTCGAACCCGGAAGCTAAGCCTTTCAGCGCCGATGGTACTGCAGGGGGGACCCTGTGGGAGAGTAGGACGCCGCCGAACAATTATTGGGGAAGCCCCGGACCTTGTGGTCCGGGGCTTTTCTGCGTTCAGCATCAAATGGCGTTGCCGATCACGGAGGGAGCGATCAGGCTGTGCGCATGGAGCACCTCATACGGCCGCTACGTGCCGACGAATGGGAGAAGGCGCGGGACCTCCGGCTCGCCGCACTTCAGGACCCCGCCGCGCCGGTCGCCTTCCTGGAGACGTACGAGCAAGGGCTCGAACGCACGCCTGACTTCTGGCGCGATCGTACGAGGGACGCCGCCGCCGGGGTGTTCGTCAGTCAGTTCATCGCCGAGGCGCCTGACGGACAGTGGCACGGCACGGTGACCGTACTGGTCGAGCGGACGCAGGACGAGCCGCGGTTCGGCGCCCCGGCGACGGTCGACCAGACGCATCTGGTCGGGGTGTTCGTACGGCCGGAGGCGCGTGGCATGGGGCTGGCCGACGAATTGTTCCGGGCCGCGGTCGAGTGGTCCTGGTCGCTGGAGGAGCCGCGGGTCGAGCGGGTGCGGTTGTACGTGCACGAGGGCAACCCGCGGGCCCAGGCCTTCTATCGGCGCTTCGGGTTCGTTCCCAGCGGGGAGACGGTCCCGGTGCCCGGGGAACCGACGGCGCGGGAGCTGGAGCTGGAGCTCGGGCGCCCCCGCGCTTCACTCGACGGCTAGACGCTTCCCGGCTCTCCCGGCCTACTCGTCGATCGCCGCCCCGTACGTGGCGTCGACCGACGGGGCGCCGAGTGAGCCGGCGCCGTACGTCCACGAGCCGGAGGCCGTGACCCCGCCCGAGCCGGCCGAGAGCACCCACACGACACCGTCGTTGGTGTTCTCGCCGGGGGCCGAGGCCAGCAGGCCGAAGCGGCCGTCCCGGTTCGGGTCGGTCAACCTGACCTGGCCGCCCCAGCGGTCGCCGCGCTCGGCTGTGCCTGGCACGTTGGCGGAGTTCTGGTCCCACGACTTGGCGCCGGTGGCGGTCAGGCCTCCGGCCGAGCCGCGCAGTATCCACACCGCCCCCGCGTCCGCGACCGTGCCGATGTCCTCGCCGGCCGCGCCGATCGCCACGTCCGCGTACCCGTCGCCGTTGGTGTCGGCGACGGAGAGGTCCGTGCCCCAGCCGTCGGCGCGCTCGGCCGTGCCGGGAACTCCGGGCGAGTTCTGGGTCCACCACTGCGGTGGACTGCCCGCACCGTCGATGCCGAGCGGTCCGTCGGGGCTGCCGTAGTAGACGCCGACCTGGCCGCCGGTCAGCCAGTCGCCACCGTCGTTGGGGCTGTGCGGCTCACCGGTGACGAGGTCGTCGTAGCCGTCGTTGTCGATGTCGCCGGATGCCGTGACCGGACCGCCGCGCAGATCGCGCTCGTACACCAGGCCCTGCACCTGACCGGAGAAGAAGGACGACCAGCCGTGCCCCGGCTCCTCAGGGCCCGCGGTGACTCCGGAGACGATGAGGTCGGCGAGACCGTTGTTGTCGTAGTCCCCGGTGGTCAGGGACTTGGGCAGGATGTCGCGCGCTTGGGCCCCGGCGGAGAGGCGGTTGCGAGCAGTGCGCTGCAGCGGCGCGGACTGCGGCTGCGGGACGGCCTCGTACGCGTACAGCTCGAGGTCGTCGCGCTGGAGAACCGCCAGTTGGTCCCCCGGGGTGTCAGGGCTGAAGCGGGCCGCGGCGAGCGCGCTGCCGAACCTCTCGCCGGCCGCAGGCTCCGCGGTCTCCAGCCAGTCGCTGTTCGCACCGGACAGCCCGCGCGGGGACCCCCACAGAATGGTGATGCCGCCCGCGTCCTGCACCGTGCCGATGTCCTCGCCCGGGATGCCCACGATCGCGTCGTCGTAACCGTCCGCGTCGAGGTCGCCCGTGGCCACGGCCCTGCCGAAGCCGTCGCCCGTCTCGGCGGCGCCAGGCACCCCGGACGTGGACTGGCTGACGACGGCGGCCCGGCGGGTGCCGATACCCGTGGACGCACCGTACTGCACGGTCACGTACCCCGCGCCCTTCTTCCCGCTGACGGTTCCGCCCGGCGCGCCGACGAGCACGTCCTCGTAGCCGTCACCGTTGAAATCGCTGTTGCGGTCACTTGCGTGTGTCCCGCCGGGGACACCGGCGTATGCCGAGGGAGCGGCGATGACCGCTCCCGCCATCAGGAGAAACGAGGCCGCGGCGACAGCGGCCGTACGGTACTTGCGCACGAGCGGCTCCTTGGTTCAAGGATGACCGGGCGAGTGCGGGGGTGTGCCGGAAAGGGCCCGTTCCTTTCCGGTGCCCCGTTTGACCATGCGTGAGGGAAAAGGGTTGTACGGCGCGATGCGGCGGGAACGGCAGCTGTCGGCAACGGCCCCTTTGGGAACGGCACCTGTTGGGAACGGCCCCTGCGGAGCGGCACCTGTTGGGAACGGCCCCTGCGGAGCGGCTACCGGGTGAGGGGCTCGCTCCAACGGGCCCTGCCCTGTTCGCGGGAGCGCAGCAGCGCCAGGGTCGGCATGCCCTGGTCCGAGCCGGAGGTCAGCAGCTCCGGAAGCATGGGCAGCGGTGCCACGGCGGCCACGTCCTCGAGGACGAGCGTGAGTGGTGGGTCGAGCCGACCGTCGGATGACCGTGCGGCCATGCGGCGGCCGTGCTCGACCACGCTTGAGGTGAGGGCGGTCAGCAGGGGCATCGCGCCCGGGCGGGTGCGGGGATCCTCGATCGGTTCACCCACCACATAAAGCGTGCCCCCCTCGTCCACGAAAGAATCCAGGGCGAGCGAATCCGCTCGATCGGGTGTGCAGGCTTCGCGGATATGTACGGATGCCAGTGACGCCAGCGTGCGGACTGTCAGTTCCTGGGCGATCTCGCGGCGTTCGGGGTGTGCGGTGAGCGCCGACTCGAGGAGGCCGGCGAGGCCGGAGGCGGCCTTGGGGTGCGTACGGAGGACACGTACGGGTTCGGAGCTGTTGCCCTGGGCCCAGCGGTGGACCTGTTTGAACGGGCGTCCGTCCACGGCGGCGGCGTGCAGCCAGCAGCGCAGGAGCGTTTCAGCAGTGTCGGCGACCGTGGCGTCGAGGCGGGCACGCGGACGGACCGGCGCGAGCAGTGCGGCTGCCCGGGCGGCGGCGGTGTCGGCGTTCTCGCAGCCGGAGGTGGGCGACCAGTGGAGGCGGGCCGGGGTGTCGCACAGGTGGCCGGGGTCGTAGACGAGAACGGGGCCGAGTTTGGCGCGGGCGTCCTTGGTCTCCGCCCACACGGTGGGGTCGGAGGTGACGACGAGCGCGGGGCCGTCGGCGTCCCGGATGGCCTGGACGGTGGAGGGCCGGCGGGTGGGCGGGTCGCCGTAGACGACGAGGGGACCGCGCGGGGCACGGGGGGCGGGCACGGTGGCCTCCGCGAGGGGGGCCGTCTGCGGTGTCGTCGCGATGTGGGAAGCGACCGTGCGGGCGGTGGAGGCAATGGTGGGGACGGTGCGGGGGTGGCCGGGCTCGAGGGCGTAACCGATCGCTTCTGTGGGGTCGGCCGCGGCGGGTGAAGCCGCGTCGGAGCCGGTCGCGCCGCCCGCCCCGGTCGCGAACGCCGTCGCCCCCGCCGACCCCGCGTCCGCGGACTTCCGCCTGCGGGTGGCCCGCACCGCACGCCACCGCGCCAGCGTGCCCAGGACGAAGACCGTGAGCACGACCAGGACCATCAGCTCGCCGATGAGCAGGCCCCAGAACAGCCCGTACCCGGAGAGCTGCCCCTCAGGCGTCGTGGGCCAGGCGGCCGGGAGGTCGTGCGGTTCCGAGGCCAGGCTGCGCATCGCGAGCGGGGTGTGGTTGATCGTCACCCCGTCCGGCCAGGCCCCGTGCGCGAACAGTCCCGCCAGGCCCGTCGCCGTCCACACCAGCAGCGTCAGCCCGAGGAGGAATCCCAGCAGGCCCACCAACAGGCCGTCCGGGACGCCCCGTTCCTCGGGGACGCGGGACTCGCGTTCGCGCGGAGACGGTGACATGTCACGCCACCGTCGACTCGGAGGACTCGTTCAGATGCGCCTGATGCTCGATGAGGGCCGCCCTTTGTTCCGCCTCCCGGTCCGCGGCCCGTACGTCTTCGGGCACGTCGTCCCGTACGGACGACTCCGTCATGGCCCGGTCCGTGTAGACCAGCGGGCGCTCCGCCTCCGTCACCAGATGCTTCACCACCTGGACGTTGCCGTTGACGTCCCACACCGCGATACCGGGCGTCAGGGTCGGGATGATCTCGACGGCCCACCGTGGCAGGCCGAGGACCCGGCCGGTCGCCCGTGCCTCGTCCGCCTTCTGGGCATAGATCGTCCGGGTGGAGGCCATCTTCAGGATCGCCGCCGCCTCCCGCGCCGCCGCGCCGTCGACCACGTCGCTGAGATGGTGGACGACCGCGACGAAGGAGAGCCCCAGCCGTCGGCCGAACTTGAGCAGCCGCTGGAAGAGCTGGGCCACGAATGGGCTGTTGATGATGTGCCAGGCCTCCTCGACGAGGAAGATGCGCTTCTTCCGGTCGGGGCGGATCCAGGTGTGCTCCAGCCACACGCCCACGATGGCCATCAGGATCGGCATCGCGATCGAGTTCCGGTCGATGTGCGACAGGTCGAAGATGATCAGCGGCGCGTCGAGGTCGATCCCGACCGTCGTCGGACCGTCGAACATGCCTCGCAGGTCACCGTCGACGAGTCGGTCCAGGACCAGCGCGACGTCCAGACCCCAGGCGCGCACGTCGTCTATGTCGACGTTCATCGCCTCGGCCGATTCGGGCTCCGGGTGGCGGAGTTGTTCGACGATGTCGGTCAGCACCGGCTGCCGGTCGGTGATCGTCTCGTTGACGTACGCGTGGGCGACCTTCAGCGCGAAGCCCGACCGCTCGTCGAGCCCGTGCCCCATCGCGACCTCGATGATGGTCCGCAGCAGCGCCAGCTGACCCGTCGTCGTGATCGCCGGGTCGAGCGGGTTGAGGCGGATGCCGCCGTCGAGGGCGGTCATCGGGTCGAGGCGGATGGGCGTTATTCCCAGCTCCTGGGCAATGAGGTTCCACTCGCCGACCCCGTCCTCGCCCTGGGCGTCCAGGACGACGACCTGCCGGTCGCGGAACCGGAGCTGCCGGAGCACGTAGGTCTTCTCCAGCGCCGACTTGCCGTTGCCGGACTCGCCGAGGACGAGCCAGTGCGGGGCCGGCAGCTGCTGCCCGTACAGCTGGAAGGGGTCGTAGATGTAGCCCTTTCCGCTGTACACCTCGCGGCCGATGATCACGCCCGAGTCGCCGAGGCCGGGCGCGGCGGTCGGCAGATAGACGGCCTGCGCCTGGCCCGTCGACGTACGCACGGGCAGCCGCGTCGTCTCGACCTTCCCGAAGAGGAAGGACGTGAAGGATTCGGTGAGGACGGACAGCGGATCTCGCATCGGATCAGGGCCCCTATCGGCGCGTGTCGGCGTTCGGTGCGCTAGCGGCGGATGCCGGTCGCGAACGGCAGCGTGTTCACAAAGGCCCGGTGGTGCTCGCGGTCGCACCACTCCAGCTTCAGATACGACTTGCCCGCCGAGGCTCTGATCGTGCGCTTGTCCCTGGCCAGGGCTTCGGGCGTACGCGACGACACAGTGATGTACCCGACAAGATTGACGCCTGCCGCGCCACTGGCGAGATCTTCACCCCGCTGGTCGAGCCTGCCGTGCGCGGCGATGTCGCGCGGGTCGACCGTACGGTTCATCTTGGCGGCGCGGCTCGCCTCCGCCTCGTCGTTCGTCTTCTCGGTCAGCATCCGCTCGATGGCGACCTCGGTGGGTTCGAGGTCCATGCAGACGGCGACCGTACGGATCACGTCCGGGGTGTGGACGAGCAGCGGGGCGAGGAAGTTGACGCCGACGGGGGTCATCGGCCACTCCTTGACCCAGGCGGTGGCGTGGCACCACGGGGCGCGCGTGGACGACTCGCGGGTCTTGGCCTGGAGGTACGTCGGCTCCATCGCGTCCAGTTCGGCGGGCCACGCGTTTCGTTTCGTCATCGCCTGGATGTGGTCGACGGGGTGGTCCGGGTCGTACATCGAGTGCACGAGGGAGGCGAGCCGGGCCTGGCCGAGGGGCTGGCGCACGCGGATGTCGGCCTCGGCGAGCCGGGCGCAGATGTCGGTGAGCTCGCGGGCCATGACGACGGCGAGGCCGGCGTCCTTGTCGAGCCTCTTGGCCCCGCTCGCCTGGCCGGCGGCGCGGGCCATGGTGTGGGCCTCGGCCGCGAGTTCACGGGTGTAGTGCATGCACGCGACGAGGTAGGCGCGGTGCTGCTCGCTCGACGTCGAGACCATCGACTGCAGCTGCTCGTAGGACTCCCGGAGCCAGCCAGGGGAAGACGGGTTGCCGCGCTGGGCGACGTCCTTGGCGTGAGCGTCGGGGTCGGCGGGAAGGGTGCGGGCCAGCATCTGAATGCGGGTCACAAAGCCGTCGCCGTTGGCGACATGCTTGAGGAGGGTGCCGAAACGGTCCACCAGGGCTTCCTGGTCCTCGCTGTCGCGCAGCCCGACGCCCGGACCCTCGATCTCGATCGCCGCGGTGACGGTACGGCGGTCGGCGTGGAGCAGTACGGCGATCTCGTCCGGGCCGAAGGGCGCGGCGAGCCAGCTGATCCTGCCGATGCCGGGAGGCGGCCCGACCTCGACCTCGCGGCCGTCGATGCGGGTGCCGGCCTCCATGGCGCCGGAGCGGTAGCCGGTGCCCTGGCGGAGGGTGCGCTTGTAGCTGCGGTTGATCTCGTACCAGCGGTAGAAGGTGCGCTGCTTGTACGGGACGTACACGGCGGCCAGCGCGAGCAGCGGGAAGCCCATGAGCAGCACGATCCGCAAGGACAGGACGGGGACCAGCAGGCCGCTCATCATGCCGAGGAACGCGCCGGCGATGATCAGGGCGATCTCGCCGGTCTCGCGGTTCTTGCCGATGATCGCGTTCGGCCTGGCCCGGCCGATGAGATACGTACGGCGGGGCGCGATGGGCTGCACTTGCGTCGTCAACGCCCTCCACCTCCTGTGCTTCCTGTGCCTGTGCCCGAGCTCTTGCGGTGACTGTGGGGGGTGCTGGTGCTGGGGGCGCTGCCGCCGCTACGGGGCGGAGGTGCGGCCGAGGGGACAGTTCCGCCGCCGACCCCGCCCCCGGTTCCCCGTGAGCTGTGGGCGGCCACCCCGCCGGCGACGGGGCTCGCGGGCCGCGGCGTGCTCCCGGACGAGTCGCCCTGCTGGTGGCTGCGGCTGCTGTGGGTCTTGATGCCCTGCGAAACCAGGGCGGCCGGGGAGCTGATGACGGCGGCCGCCTTGTTCTCCGCGCTGTTCTGGATGCGGTTGTTGCGGGAGGTGGCGATCTCGTCGCCGAAGCCGGGCACGAAGCGGTAGATCATCCCCGAGGCGAAGATCGCGAGCAGGATGATCGCGAGGCCGGTGACGACCGCGGAGAGCGAGTCCGGTCCGTCGTCGCCGGACAGAGCTCCGGCGAGACCGAGCACGATGACGATCACCGGCTTGACCAGGATCACCGCGATCATGATCCCCGCCCAGCGGCGCACATGCCCCCAAAGGTTCTTGTCGACGAGCCCCGCGTACACGACCACGCCGAGCAGCGCGCCGACGTAGAGCAGCACGGCCCGGATGAACAGCTCCAGATAGAGCACGCCTGCTGCGAGGACGGTGACGAGCGACACGATGATCAGCATGATCGGCCCGCCGCCGATGCCGTCGCCCTTCTGCAGAGCCTCCTTGAAGCTCCCGAAGAACACGTCTGTCTGGCCGCCGGTGCCGGCGGCGATGACGTCGGTGATGGCATCGGTCGCCGAGACCAGCGTGTAGAGGATCAGCGGCGTGAAGGCCGACGCCAGGACGGTCAGCCAGAGGAACCCGACGGCCTCGGACATCGCGGTCATGAGCGGGACGCCACGGATGGCGCGCTTGGCGACCGCGAGGAGCCACAGGACGAGGGTGAGGAAGGTGGAGGCGGCGAAGACGATGGCGTACTGGGCGAGGAAGGTGCCGTTCGTGAAGTCCACCTCGGCAGTGGACTTCACGGCCTTCGACAGGGCGTCGACGATCCACACGGCGGCGTCGGCGCAGCCCTTGGCGAGCGAGGCGAGGGGGTCGAGGGGGGTGGTGGGGTCGTCGAGGGAGGGGGAGCGGCGGGCGGCGCCTTCGCCGTTTTCGCAGTAGTCACGGGCGGGGCCACGAATGAGGTCGCACGGGTTGTTGCTCGACCCGGGTGTCGGCGTCGGCGACGGTGCGGCGGCGGCACGTGCCGCAAACGAGAGCGCTGCCACCTGCACCACCGCGAACACGCCGGCCAGCGAGAAGGCTCGGAGGGACCTGCTACCGGGCATACGTGAACCCTCCGTACTGCTCCACGGCGTCAGCCATGTCCTTGGCGCTCGAAGCTGCTTGGTCGCGCCCGACGGGTACGGGGCCGTCCTTCTGAGTGAAGTCGGTGATCTTCCAGTCCCCGCCGATCCACTTCAGTTCGTACGTGGTCGTGTACCAGCTCGCGGACACGGGGTTCTCCGAGCCTTCACCGGCCAGGCCGAAGAGGGACGAGAACCAGACGGCCACACTCGCTGTGTCACCGGTGAACTTGTCGACCCTCGAACCCACCGGAATGACACGCGAGATGAACGTGAGGCCGTTTGGGGCGGTGCCGTCCTCGCGCAGTCCGATGCGGCTCAGGAATCCCTTGTCGGAGTAGACCCTGTCGAGGTCATCCTGACGCGCGGCCGCCACCTCCGGGGCGTACACGGCGTTCACGATGTCGTGGCGACGGTCCTGCTGGAACATGCCAGCGGAGCCGAGAGGCACCGCATAGTTGGACGCCGCACTCTGCGCCCCCTGCTCGTCCCGCGCATACCCCGTCGGGATCTCCCCGTCCTTCCCGGTCACCGGCCGGACGCCCGTCGCCGCCGTCGGGGCCGTGCCCGGGGCCTTCTCGGTGGTCTTCGTGGTGTCCGTGCCGTCTCCGCGGTTCGCGAACGCGATCGCGGCGATCAGCAGCACGACCACGCCCACGGCCGTGATGAGGGAGCGCGAGTTGCGTACGGGCCGCCGCGCGCCGCCGTACACGTCGCCGCTCGTTCCGGTCTCCGGGAGGCGGGTGCGGGTCTGTCCCGCACCCCCGATGCTGTCGTGTTCGTCGCCGAAGCTCATGCCGCGTACGCCCCCTCAGCCGTGTGCGGTGCCGCGCCGTACCCGTATGTGTAGCCGTAGTACGACGGTAGCCGTGCTGGTGTCCGCGCGGGCGCGGTGTGGTGACTCGACATCAGGGAGACGCAACCTCTGCCGGTGGGCACGACGGGCGGATGGTGTCGGGGGTGGTCGGAGTTGGCCGGAGCGAAGGCGGGGGAAGCCGAAGGGACGTCAGACGGCCATCCCGTACACGATGGTGAACAGTGTCCCCAGCGACCCGATGATGAAGACTCCGGTCAGTCCGGCCACGATCAGGCCCTTGCCCTGTTCCGCGCTGAAGGTGTCGCGCAGTGCCGTCGCGCCGATGCGCTGCTTTGCCGCGCCCCAGATCGCGATGCCCAGGCAGAGCAGGATGGCCACCGCCATCACGACCTCGATCATCACGCGGGCCTCGTTCCCAAGGCTTCCGAAGGGCCCCCAGTTCGGGGCGATTCCCCCGATGATGGTGGTGATGTCGCCTTTCTCGGCTGCCAGGATCATGTAACTCACCGCCCCTGTCGGGTAGTTCGACGCCCTTGCCACTTGGCACGGGTCTCGCTCTATCTTCGCTGATGAAACCGGTCTCGTGCGCCGACTTGGCTGGTCTCTTTACCCGATCCCCGCACGCATGACCGAACCGGCCGCGTTGACCTGCGGTGGCAGCGGACAGTTTCCTGTGAGTATCCGTATGGTAACTCTGTGTATCACGCACAGTGACTCCGGGCAATGACTGTCGTTGGGGCACTGAAGGCCGGAAATCACGAGGTCAGGGCGTGTTCCGCGGGTACGGGAACCGCGCGCCACTCCAACACGGTGGGCGTGAGGGCCGGTTGGGTCACGTCGACGTCGACGGCGGGGGGCGACGGAGGCGTGCTCGACCCGTCGGGCTTGTCGGCAGGACGGCGGCCGCGGAGACCGGTGGCCGAGCCGCCCTGCCGGACCGTCAGCTCATGAGCGTACGGCCATCAGTCCGAGCAGCGCCACGGCGATCGCGATGAGCGCGATGACGGCCACTGCGGCGATCGTCCCCCCGGAGTCGCCGGCTCGACGGACCTTGTTCCCCACGTTCTCCATTTGTTCTCCTGTGGTGCGTGTTGCGTATTGCTCACCCCGGCGTGGTCGTCGACGGGGTTGGTGCACAGCCTTCCTGGCTGCGTGACACAGCGTAGTAGTTGCTGGTCCAGACCACGTGACCGGCCCATACCCGGCGGGGCCCCCACGGACAGAGAGGACCGATGACCGACCTGCACGGCACCCTCGAGGCGCATGTCGGCAGCGGCTCGGTGCCAGGAGCGGTGGGCCCGGTGGCGCGCGGCGTCCGGGTCGAGGTGCAGGCGGTCGGCTCCACCGACGTCGACGGCACCTCGCCGATGGCCAGGGACTCGAACTTCCGGCTCGCCTCGATCACCAAGCCCGTCGTCGCCGCGGCGGTCATGATGCTGGTCGAGGACGGCCGGATCGCGCTGGACGACGCGGTCGCGCCGGGTTGCCGGAGCCGGCGTCGCCGATGGTCGTCCGCACGCCGGCGGGCCGGTCGACGACGTGGTGCCGGCCACCCGGCCGATCACCGTGGGGGCTAGGGGGTCGTGGCCTGCGCCGCGAGTCTCATCCGCTCGTCGATGCCCTTCTTGACCGCGTCGAGTTCTGTGCGGTGCTGCTGGATCATCTGGTTCTGATAGGCCACGTCGACCGCGTACCAGACTCCGGTGACATTCTTCTCCATCTTGCATTCCGCGTCCGCGGTGGCCGTGGCCTTCTCCTCGGCGGAGCCGCGCTCGGGGGACCAGCGCTTGTCGTTGCTCGCCTGGATGGGGGTCTCGTACGCGTATCCCTTCGCCTTCATGCACGCGGACCATTCGGTGAAGACCTGCCGAACACGCGTGTCCTCGAGGGACTTGGCGAAGCTGTTCAGATTGACGTCATTGGCGATCTGCGCGTCGCCGATGCCGGAGTCGGCCGTACCGCCGAGCTTCTCCTGGGACTCACCGACGCAACCGCCCTTCGGTACCGTCCGGCCCCTGACCTTCTGGCCGCCGGTGGCCTGGGCCTGGTCGGCGGCGCTGACTTTGGGGTCGGTGGTGCCGAGGAGGACCAGTTGCTCGTCCTTCGACATCCGGGCGAGCTGCTCCGCCCCTGCGGCCGGCTTGCCGCTCGTGGCCGACTGCGCCAGGGCGGACGGCGTGAGGTAGCCGTGCCTGGCGGTGTACTTCGGGTCAAGGATCCCATAGCGGTACTCGGAGATGGTCTGACCAGGGCCGTTCTGTGCGGGCGTGGCGATCTCGTACGTGAGGCCGAACCGCTGCATGCAGCGCTGACGCAGAACCTCACCGGCCTCGCCGAGCTGCCTCCACTGTGCGTCGGAGAGCAGGTAGTCCTGGACCGGCACGGGCTTCTCCACGCGCGTGGTGATCTCGGGGATGGCGGTGACCCCCGGGGCACCCTTCGCGGGGACGTCACTGACGTCCGGCGCGCCGGACCGGGTCCTGCCGTCCTTGTCCGCGGAGCAGCCCGTGAGTGCGGTGAGTGCGGTGAGTGCGAGAACGGGCGGCAGCGCGGCCCATTTCGAGGCATGGCGGCGGTGGGACACGAGGCCAACTTCCTTGGGGCGGCGGACGGCGGTGGGCCGACGGGGAAGGCGCAGGGCAGGACGTGCCTGGAGGGAGCGGGCGCGGTGCGAGAGAGTAGGAGCGGGCGCTCCGCTCGATTCCGGCGAGCGGAGCGCCCGTGAGCCCTCACTTGGTGGGGCTGTCCGGTGCGATCTCTCAGACGAAGCGGCCCGAGGCGTTGTTGTTCTTCATCGTCGAGTTCAGGTTGCTGGCAGTCCACGCGCCGATCGTCTGGTAGGCGTAGCTGCCGTCGTAGCCGGAGTTGTAATAGACGCGGAACGCGTTGTGCAGGTTGTTGTTGTTCACCGACGCGGCGTTGTTCTTCACGTACGCGCCCGCGCCCCTGGAGCCGTTCGGGTAGGTGGAAGCGGAGAACTTGAGTCCCGCGTAATTGGAGACGCCGTCGGCCTGCGCGAAGATTGCGCCTTCGAAATTCGAGTTGTAGTGCAGGCAGGCGTAACCGGACGGGCACGAGACCGCCGCATTGGCCGGAGCAGCGGTGGCGATGCCGGCGCCCGTGAGTGCGAGGACCGTGACACCGGTGGCTGCGAAACGCTTCAGGTGCATGAACTTCCCTTTGATTGGTTGGTTCTTCGACACTGATCCGGGAAGCGCAACGCACGCGGAACCTACCCGCGCATCGCCCCCCGACGTCGAGGACCGTAGCACGCACATTCGATGCGACTGGAAGTCAATTTCCCTGTGCGCCGAGAAAGTTTGTGCCGCGGACGGGGAAGGTTAAATTCCGCTGGCGCGATCAGCGAATGTTGGCTCAAACGCATCTGGTGGAGGTGTCAGCGAGGCGCGATGAACAGGCTCTGCGCGCTGCGGCCGATGGGGCCCTTCTCGTCGTGGAGGCGGGAGTCGGCGAGGCCGATTCCCGCGGGGTCCACGCTCGTGCGTGCCTCGACGCACACCCACTCGCCGACCGGGTGGCGGTGCAGATGGACGGTCAGGTCGGCGTTGACGAAGACGTGGCGGCTGAAGTCGAGGACGTTGCTGATGCCGTTGCCGGAGTCGGCGGCGACGAGGACGCGGTCCAGGGGGCGGATCTCCTCGCCCGCGACGAGCGGCATCCGCATGCGCATCCAGCAGGTGCCGGGACCCTGTTCCCTGAAGGCGCCTTCGGTGAACCGGGTGTCCATGGACGTGTGGTAGCCGACGTCCCACGGCACGCCGAAGAAGGGCGTGTCGGCGGTCTCCCCGGGCGAGGGCGTCTGCGGCCCGTCGGCCACGGCGGGGCCGGGCTCCTCGAGCGTACGGATGCGAAGTGCGCGGGCGAACATGACGGGAGCCGCCTCGCCCTCGGGCGCGAGGGCCGCCTCGACGAGCTCCACGCTCCTGCCCGACCGCAGCACGGTCGTGGTGATCTCGAGCGGCCGGATCGGCACCGGGCGGACGATCTCGTACGTGACCCGCGCCAGCCGCATGTCCGTCCGCGCTCCCGGCCGCTCGTCCAGGGCCCGGCCCAGCAGTGCGGCCGGCGGTCCGGCGTGCTGGGAGCCCGCGTCCCACGGGCCGCGGGTGTGCTCGGTCGACGCGAAGCGGTTCTCGGAGATCCGCTCGTAGAACGCCTCGGGTTCCGCCATGACGGGCCGCCTCTCCCCTGCCGACAGGTGTAGGTCACACACGCTACCCGTGGGTAACAGCGTGGGCCAGAGGCGCGGTGACGCCCTCCACGGGCTTGGGTGGCAGGTCCGGTCACCTCCTGAATCCGTGCCGCCACCCCTAGACTGGCTCAGCGTGAACAGCCGAGCGGTGGAGGGGGGTTGACGGTGCGTAAGGCGTGGCTGCTCGCCGGTGGGGGCGTCGGGCTGTGCCTGAGCTTTGTCGCGCTGCTCGTCGTCGGGACGTACACCGCCGCCGCCGGGATCGTCGGGAACGGCGGCGGAGCTGTCGCGCTGGCCAAGGGGGCCGTGCCGGCGCTGTACCAGCCGCTGGTGCAGAAATGGGGCAATCTCTGTCCGGCCATCAATCCCGCGCTGCTCGCTGCGCAGCTGTACCAGGAGAGTGGCTGGAATCCACGGGCGCAGAGTCCGGCGGCGGCGCAGGGGATCGCGCAGTTCATTCCGGGGACGTGGGCCACGCACGGCGTGGACGGTGACGGTGACGGCGACCGCGACGTCTGGGACCCGGCGGACGCGATCCCGTCGGCGGCCTCGTACGACTGCAAGTTGGCCGGTTATGTGAAGAAGGCGCCCGGCGATCCGACGGACAACATGCTGGCCGCCTACAACGCGGGGGCGTACGCGGTCATCAAGTACGGCGGGGTGCCGCCCTACAAGGAGACGCAGAATTACGTCAAGGTGATCCGGTCGCTGGAGAAGAGCTTCGCCAGGCCGGTCGGGCGGGTCGAGCCGTCGCGGCAGGCGGCCGGGGCGATCTACTTCGCGCAGCAGAAGCTCGGCACGAAGTATCTGTGGGGCGGGAACGGGACGCCGGAGCAGGGTGGGCGGTTCGACTGCTCGGGGCTGACGCAGGCCGCGTACCGGACCGTGGGGATCGAGTTGCCGCGGGTCGCGAACGACCAGTACAACGCCGGGCCGCATCCCTCGAGGGACGAGCTGCTCCCCGGGGACCTGGTGTTCTTCTCGGACGACCTGACCAACTCGCGGGCGATCCGGCACGTGGGGCTGTACGTCGGCGGCGGGTACATGATCAACGCGCCGTACACCGGGGCCGTGATCCGCTTCGACAAGATCGACACGCCCGACTACTTCGGGGCGACCCGGGTCACGAAGGACGGCGCCGCGGCGCTGCCGACGAAGTGGCCGGCCGGCTGACGCCGGGCTGACGGGGCGTCGGCGATGGCCGGAACTCTCCGTTAAGCCAAGGCCCTGAGCTGCGGCGATGTATCACTCTTCGATAACGTCATCGTGATCGTTCCGTAGAGAGTGGAACGCAGCGGTAGGGCGAACCGTTCCTGGGGCGGAACATACGTAGGTACACACACCGCACCGAAGGACCGACCACGGGGGGTTGGCAGGAGCGGCGCACAGCGTGGTGCGCCGCCGCATGGGCACGACAGGCAGGCAAGGGGCCGCAGCAGATGGCTGGACTCGCACTCGGCTCGGGGTCGAACCCCGATGTCAGCCTGCTCCACGACATCAACGGGCTGGCCCGGTCCGCGCCGGCGTGGTTCGACCGCGTCATGGAGTTCGTCGGTGAGTACGGGATCATGCTTGCGATGGTCCTCGTGGTGCTGTGGTGCTGGCGGAGCGTGCGGCGCCGGGGTACGGAGGAGGACTCGGTCTCGGCGTCGGCCGCGCTGGTCTGGGCGCCGCTGGCGGCCGGCCTCGCGCTGCTCGTGAACATCCCGATCCGTGGGTTCGTGGAACGGCCACGGCCGTTCCTGGACCACCAGGGGATCGAGGTGCTGGTGGCTGGAAAGACCGACTTCTCGTTCGTCAGCGACCACGCGACGATGGCGATGGCCCTGGGCGTCGGCCTCTTCGTCGCACACCGCCGCTTCGGGCTCGCGGCGATCGGGCTCGCGCTGGCGGAAGGCTTCTGCCGGGTCTACATGGGTGTGCACTACCCGACGGACGTGGTGGGTGGGTTCGCGCTCGGCACGGCCGTCACGCTGCTGCTCGCGCCGTTGGCGCTGGGTCTGCTGACCCCGCTGCTGTCCATGGTCGCCCACTCCGGGCGCGCCGGCCGGCTCGTGCGGTCCCGTCGGGCGCCGGGCGCCGCGGAGCGCGGGCGCCGGTCCCGCGGGCGGCTGGACTTCGCGGAGCCGCGGCAGGGGCAGGGGACGGAGCCCGGCGAGAACGACCTGGCGGCGTAGCGCGGCGGCTTCGCGCCGCGCGGGCTGTGCGCCGCGGCCTCGGACACGGCAACGCCGTGGCGGTGCCGGGGGGTTCGCGTACGAGGTTTGGTGACCTGGGCCGGGCGGGCCGTCGGGGGCTGGGCGGTGAACGCAGCTCCCCTTGTGCAGAGAGGCAATCCCCCGCGGTTACGGGTCCCGCGGGGGATTTGTCGCGTGGAGTTCGGCGTCGACGCGGGCGCGGTCGCGGGAGCGGCGGGCGGGGCCGTGCCAGCCGCAGGTGCAGCCCGCGACGGCGAAAGCTCCGCGTTCGGACGTGTGCGTCTTGTGTTGCCTTTGCACGACACCACCGTACTTGGCGTGACGACGCGCCGGGGCCGTCGTTATCCGGGGCGGGTGGGTCCAGGAAGGGGATGCCGGCGATGGTGGTGCAGCAGCACAGGCTCAGGGGCGGGGTATGTGCCGTCGCCGCCGTGGTGGGTGTGGGCGTGGGTGTGGCCGGAACCACAGGGTGCTCCGCGGGCGGGAATGCCGTGGCCGACGCGCGGCCGCCGGGAGACCCCGTCGCCGTCGTACGGAACGCCGCGGACGTGCTCGCCGGTGCAGGGACCTCGAAGGCGCGTACGTCCATGGAGATGGCGGCCGGCGGAACGCGGGTCACCATCCGCGGGGAGGGCGGGTACGACTTCCGCCGCAGCATGGGCAGCCTCCGCATCGTCCTGCCCAAGGATCCCGCAGGCGCGGACGAGCACCGGCCGATCACCGAACTGCTCGCGCCCGGCGCCCTCTACATGAAGAACCGCGGTGCGGGCGTCCCCGCCGACAAATGGGTACGGGTCGACACGACCACGCTGCGGGACGGCAACCTGGTCACGGGCGGCGCGACCGATCCGGCCGCCGCCGCCGAACTGCTGCGCGGGGCGCGGACGGTGACGTACGTCGGCCAGGAGGACCTTGCGGGCGTCAAGGTCACCCACTACCGCGGCACCACACACATCGCGCGCGCGGCGAAAGCCGCGTCCCCTCATGCGAGGGGTGCGCTGGCCGCGGCGGCGAAAGGGTTTGCCGAGGACTCCGTGCCGTTCGACGCGTATCTCGACGACGCGGGACGGCTGCGGAAGGTGCGCCACCACTTCAGCTTCGTGAATCAGGGCCGTACCGTCGCCGTCGCCTCGACGACGCTGCTGTTCGAGTTCGGCGCGCCCGTCGTCGTACAGCTGCCGGCCGACCGGGACATCTTCGCCGGGAAGGTGCGCCTCTAGCGCGGGGAAGGTGCGGCTCTAGGCAGACGGGCTGTCGGTAAATGGTCCGGACGTGCCATGCGTGGAGCGTGTGCCGCTCCCTACGCTAGGGAGTCGACACCGGCCGGGAGAGGTGAAAGCACGTGGCTCCGCCCAGTACGCCGACAGTCCAGGACCACGTCGCCCTCGCCGAGATCGAGCTGTGCGGTGAGTTGATGATCGCGGCGTCGGCCGCGGACGAGGAGCGGCTCAGCGCCGACCGTATCGACGAGGTGCTCAACGTGAGCATCGTGGGCAACGTGAGCAGAGTGAGCGACCCCGGATGAGTGCAGGGGCGCGGTACCGCGCCCCTGGTCACGTCCGCATCATGCGGGCGATCGCCTTCGTCGCCTCCTCGACCTTCGCGTCGATCTCGTCACCGCCCTTGAGCGCCGCGTCCGCGACGCAGTGGCGCAGATGCTCCTCGAGCAGCTGCAGAGCGAAGGACTGCAGCGCCTTCGTGGACGCCGAGACCTGGGTGAGTATGTCGATGCAGTACGTGTCCTCGTCGACCATGCGCTGAAGGCCGCGGATCTGGCCCTCGATCCGGCGCAGCCGCTTGAGGTGCTCGTCCTTCTGCTTGTGGTAGCCGTGCACGCCGCGGTCGTGGTCCGTGACGGGAGGACCGCCGGCCGTCTCCGTGGCCGTGTCCACGTGCATGGTCGCGTTCGTGGCCGCATCCATGGTCGTCATCGCGTCCTCCCGTAGTCCTGTCCGGCTCTGTCCGGTATACCCCTCGTGGGTATATGGTACCGATCCCTGGCGGTTGCGGCAGGGCCCCGTACTGCTCGATGTCCCCGATGGGCGACACTGAGTGGGACGCCGGTTAGCCGCGGCCGGATGATGCGCCTAGCATCAGCCTGACCGAAACCCAGCACCCCGAGGACCCCACGTGCGATTTCGTCTGACCCCCAGGGAGACGAGCTTCTACGACATGTTTTCCGCGTCCGCGGACAACATCGTCACGGGCTCGAAACTCCTGATGGAACTGCTCGGAGCGGACGGTCCCGCCCGAGCCGAGATCGCAGAACGGATGCGGGCAGCGGAGCACGCCGGGGACGACGCTACCCACGCGATCTTCCATCAGCTGAACTCCTCGTTCATCACGCCCTTCGACCGTGAGGACATCTACTCCCTCGCGTCGTCCCTCGACGACATCATGGACTTCATGGAGGAGGCCGTCGACCTGGTCGTCCTCTACAACGTCGAGGAGCTGCCGAAGGGTGTCGAACAGCAGATCGAGGTGCTGGCGCGGGCGGCGGAGCTGACGGCCGAGGCGATGCCGCATCTGCGGACGATGGACAACCTCACCGAGTACTGGATCGAGGTCAACCGGCTCGAGAACCAGGCGGACCAGATCCACCGCAAGCTCCTGGCGCACCTGTTCAACGGGAAGTACGACGCCATCGAGGTGCTCAAGCTCAAGCAGATCGTGGACGTGCTGGAGGAGGCCGCAGACGCCTTCGAACACGTGGCCAACACGGTGGAGACCATCGCGGTCAAGGAGTCCTGAGGCTCCGTGGACACGTTTGCACTGATCGTGACCGTCGGGGTCGCGCTCTTCTTCACGTACACGAACGGCTTCCACGACTCGGCCAACGCCATTGCGACGTCCGTGTCCACGCGGGCGCTGACGCCGCGGGCCGCACTGGCGATGGCCGCGGTGATGAACCTCGTCGGTGCGTTCCTCGGCAGCGGGGTCGCCAAGACCGTGAGCGAGGGACTGATCGCGACGCCCAAGGGCGACCGCGGGATGGCCATCCTCTTCGCGGCACTGGTCGGCGCCATCATCTGGAACCTGATCACCTGGTACTACGGCCTGCCGTCCTCGTCCTCGCACGCGCTCTTCGGCGGAATGGTGGGCGCGGCGCTGGCCGGTGGGACCGAGGTCATCTGGGGCGGCGTCGTCGACAAGGTCATCATTCCGATGTTCGTCTCGCCGCTGGTCGGGCTGGGCATCGGGTATCTGGTGATGACCGCGATCATGTGGATGTTCCGCAGGTCGAACCCGGCGAAGGCGAAGCGGGGCTTCCGTATCGCGCAGACGGTGTCGGCGGCGGGCATGGCCCTCGGTCACGGTCTGCAGGACGCGCAGAAGACCATGGGTGTCGTGGTGATGGCCCTGGTCATCGCGGACGTCGAGGACTTCGGGGACCCGATCCCGGTGTGGGTCAAGATCGTGTGCGCCGTGATGCTGTCCCTGGGCACGTACGCGGGCGGCTGGCGCATCATGCGGACGCTCGGGCGGAAGATCATCGAGCTGGACCCGCCGCAGGGCTTCGCGGCGGAGACGACGGGGGCCTCGATCATGTTCGGGTCGGCGTTCCTCTTCCAAGCGCCGATTTCGACGACGCATGTGATCACGTCGGCGATCATGGGCGTCGGGGCGACGAAGCGGGTGAACGCGGTGCGGTGGGGCGTCGCGAAGAACATCGTGATGGGGTGGTTCATCACGATGCCGGCGGCGGCGGTGGTGGCGGCGTTCAGCTTCTGGATCGTGAACCTGGCCTTCGGCTGACGCCGGTGCCGGACACCGGGGTTCCGCCCCGGGCCCGCCCGGCAGGCATGGGCCTGTGCCGGGCACCCTCTCTTTCCGGCTGCGCATGTGTGCGGCTCCGTCGCGTGGGCGCGAGCCCCGCGGCACCGTGCGGTGGGCCGGGGTGTCCGTCCGCAATCGTCGGACGGGCTCGAAGTCTCCCTGTATCAGCGGGTGGGCCGGGGTGCCGTGCTCAATCGCCGGACCGGCTCCGGGCCCGTACCCACAGTGCGCCGAGGTGCAAGTCCTCAGTCGCCGTACGGGTTTGGAGTTGCCACCCGCAGGCGGGCCGGGCGCCGGGCGGTCCCCGAGCGCCCGACGGGTCCGACGCTCCCTGTACCGGCAGGTGGGTCGGAGTGTTTGTCGTCCGCCGCCGGGCGGGCTTGCAGTACCCCGTGCCGACAGTGACCCGGGGGCAGAAGTGGGCCCGCCCCCGCTCCTTGTGGGAGCGGGGGCGGGCCCTGTGCCTTGCGGTGGCACCGCCATGCAGCACCGCGAGGCAGTCCGGGAGGCCGGCGGTCGGCTCAGCCGAAGCGGCCCGAGATGTAGTCCTCGGTGGCCTGGACCGAGGGGTTGGAGAAGATGCGCTCGGTCTCGTCGATCTCGATCAGCCGGCCGGGCTGGCCGACGGCCGAGAGGTTGAAGAAGGCCGTGCGGTCGGAGACGCGCGCCGCCTGCTGCATGTTGTGCGTCACGATGACGATCGTGAAGCGCTCCTTCAGCTCACCGATGAGGTCCTCGATCGCGAGGGTCGAGATCGGGTCCAGCGCGGAGCAGGGCTCGTCCATCAGCAGCACGTCGGGCTCGACCGCGATCGCGCGGGCGATGCACAGGCGCTGCTGCTGACCACCGGACAGGCCGGAGCCGGGCTTGTTGAGACGGTCCTTGACCTCGTTCCAGAGGTTCGCGCCCTTGAGGGACTTCTCGACGACGTCCGAAAGCTGGCGCTTGTTGTACTTGCCGTTGAGCTTCAGGCCCGCCGCGACATTGTCGAAGATCGACATGGTCGGGAACGGGTTCGGGCGCTGGAACACCATGCCGACCGTACGCCGCACCGCGACCGGGTCGACGTGCGAGCCGTACAGGTTCTCGTCGTCCAGGAGCACCTTGCCCTCCACGCGGCCACCGGGGGTGACCTCGTGCATACGGTTCAGGGTGCGCAGGAACGTGGACTTGCCGCAGCCGGAGGGGCCGATGAAGGCCGTCACGGAGCGGGGCTCCACGGTCATCGAGATGTCCTCGATGGCCTTGTGGGAGCCGTAGTAGGCAGTCAGGCCGCTGACGTCGATTCGCTTGGCCATTGAAATCACTTCCAGGTTGACCCCGCCCGGCGGAGCCGAATGTCGAGGCCTTAGCGGCCGGTCTTCGGGGCCTTCCAGCGGGCGATGCCGCGGGCCATCAGGTTGAGGATCATGACGAAGGCGATCAGTACGAGGGCCGCTGCCCAGGCGCGGGCGACGGCGGCGTCGGTACCGACGGCGTACTGCTCGTAGACGTACAGCGGCAGTGAGGCCTGAGCGCCTTCGAACGGGTTCGGGTTGATCAGCTTCGTACCGAAGACGAGCAGCAGTACGGGAGCCGTCTCACCGGTGATACGGGCCACCGCGAGCATGACGCCCGTGGTGATGCCGCCGATCGCGGTCGGGAGGACCACCTTGATGATCGTCCGCCACTTGGGGACACCCAGCGCGAGCGAGGCTTCACGCAGCTCGTTGGGGACGAGCTTGAGCATCTCCTCGGTGGAGCGGACGACGACCGGCATCATCAGGATGGCGAGAGCCATCGCGCCGGCGAATCCGGAGGGCCCGAAGCCCAGCAGCAGAATCCAGGTGGAGAGGATGAACAGACCCGCGACGATCGACGGAATGCCCGTCATGACGTCAACGAAGAAGGTGACGGCCCGCGCCAGTTTCCCGCGGCCGTACTCGACCAGGTAGATCGCGGTCATCAGCCCGATGGGGGCGGCGATCACGGTGGCGATGAGGACCTGCTCGACGGTGCCCAGCAGAGCGTGGTAGACACCACCGCCGGTCTCGGCGTCGAGTACGCCGTTCATCGAGTGGCTCAGGAAGTACCCGTCGAGGACTTCCGCGCCCTTGCTGATCGTGACCCAGGAGAGGGAGAGCAGCGGGACGACGGCGAGGATGAAGGAGACCCAGATGACGCTGGTGGCCACCCGGTCCTTGGCCTGGCGGCTTCCCTCCACCTGGCTGGTGATCAGATAGCTGGCGGTCACGAAGATCAGGGCGGCGATCAGGCCCCACTGCACCCTGGACTGCCATCCGGCGGCCAGACCGATGCCGATGCCCGCGGCCACGGAGCCGACGGCGATGGCCGGCTGGGCCCATCGGGGGAGGCGCGCATGGGAGAGGTGGTTGACCCTGGCGGTCCGGACCGGACGCTGGTTCTGGACGGCGTGGCTCATGCGTTGGCCCCCGAGTACTCCTTGCGGCGGGCGATGATCCACCGGGCCGCACCGTTGACCAACAGCGTGATGGCGAAGAGGACGAGGCCGGAGGCGATCAGGGCGTCCCGTCCGAACTCATCGGCCTCGTTGAACTTCGAGGCGATGTTCTGGGCGAACGTGCCGCCGCCCGGGTCGAGCAGATGCCCGGAGATCAGGAAGCTCGGGGAGAGCACCACGGCGACGGCCATGGTCTCGCCGAGAGCGCGGCCCAGGCCCAGCATCGAGGCGCTGATGATGCCGGAGCGGCCGAAGGGGATCACCGACATCCGGATGACCTCCCAGCGCGTCGCGCCGAGCGCGAGCGCGGCCTCCTCGTGCATCTTCGGAACCTGGAGGAAGACCTCACGGGTGACGTTGGTGATGATCGGAAGGATCATGATCGCCAGCAGGATGCCGACGGTGAAGAGGCTGCGCGCGGGGCCGTCGCTCGACTTGTCGAAGATGTACGTCCAGCCCATGTACTCGTTGAGCCACTTGTTGAGGCCGTCCAGATACGGGACGAGGAAGATCGCGCCCCAGAGGCCGTAGATGATGCTGGGCACGGCGGCGAGCAGGTCGACGATGTACGCGAGCGGGGCGGCGAGCCTGCGCGGCGCGTAGTGCGAGATGAAGAGAGCGATACCGACGGCGACCGGCACGGCGATGGCCATGGCGATGACCGACGAGACGATCGTGCCGAAGGCCAGGACCGCGATGCCGAAGACCGGCGGGTCGCCTGCCGGGTTCCATTCGAAGGTCGTGAGGAAGTTCCCCTCGTCCTTCGAGACCGCGAGGATCGTGCGGTAGGTGAGGAAGCCGGCGATCGCGGCCATGATCACCAGGAGGGTGATGCCGGATCCGCGCGAGAGGCCCAGGAAGACACGGTCTCCTGGGCGGCTCTTGGACTTGGTGGTTTCTATGGCCGGCCCCGGTGGGGGCGGCGCATCTGTGTGAGTGGTGGTTGCCATGAATCTCTCCGGTCTGCGGAGCCGTTGACGGCTCCCGGCGGCGGTGCACCGGATGCCGGGGCCGGTCCGGCCGTTGGTGTGGTCGGACCGGCCCCGGTCGGGGTCAGGACAGGGTGGGGACGATCTCGCGGACCTTGGTCGCGATCTCGGCCGGCAGCGGGGCGTAGCCGGCGTCGGTGAGGACCTTCTGGCCGTCCTCGCTGGCGGTGTAGTTGAGGAACGCCTTCAGGGTCGGCAGGGTCTCCGCCTTGTTGCCCTTGTCGCAGGCGATCTGGTACGTCACCAGGATGATCGGGTAGGCACCCTCGGCCTTGGTCGTGTAGTCGAGGCCCAGGGCGAGGTCCTTGCCGGTGCCCTTGATCTTGGCCGCGGCGATCGCCTTGGAGGCGTTCTCCGAGGTGGCCTCGACCGGGGCGCCGGCGCCGGTGTCGACCTTGACGGTGTTGATCTTCTGGGCGGTCGCGTAGGACAGCTCGAAGTAGCCGATCGTGCCCTCGGCGCCCTTGACGCCCGTGGCCACACCGGAGGAGCCGTTGGCAGCCTGGCCGCCGGGGGCGAGCCACGACTTCGACTTCGGGTCGTGCTTCCACTCGGCCGGGGCGGCCTCGCTCAGGTACTTGCCCAGGTTCTGGGTGGTGCCGGACTCGTCCGAGCGGTGGTAGGGCTGGATGGTGGAGCTGGGCAGCTTGACACCCGGGTTGAGCTTGGCGATCGCCGGGTCGTCCCACTTGGTGATCTTCGAGTCGAAGATCTTGGCGACGGTCGGGGCGTCGAGGACGAGGTTGTCCACACCGCTCAGGTTGTAGCCGATCGCGATCGGGCCACCGAGCATCGGCAGGTTGATGCCCTGGCCGCCGGTGCAGATCTTCTTGGACTCCTCGACCTCTTCGGGCTTCAGGGCGGAGTCCGAGCCGGCGAAGGCGACCTGGCCCTGGTTGAACTTGGTGATGCCGCCGCCGGAGCCGATGGGCTGGTAGTTGATCTCGACGCCGGAGCAGGCCGCCTGGAATTCCTTCACCCAGAGGTCCATGGCGTTCTTCTGCGCGCTGGAGCCGGCAGCGAGGAGCTGGCCCTTGGCGTCGTCGCACTTGATCGAGGAGGAGGCAGCCTGCGTCTTCTCGCCGCCGTCGGTGTCGCCCGCGTTGTTGTCCGAGCCACACGCCGTGAGGACCAGGGCGCCAGAGACCGCGAGGGCAGCAAGCGCGGTGGCGCGAAGCCCGTTGTTGCGCTGAAGCTTCACTTTTCGGGTGTTCCTTCCAGGAGCGCCGGGCTGGGACGTCTGTTCGACGTTGTACGGCGGCGCGCGTCGGGGTGGTGGTGGCGGCACTGTGCCGGTCACCGTGTAAGCCCGAAATTAGGCAGATCAGGTGAAGCCGCCGACGGAGGAGAGTAAACGGAAGGTGAACCCTGCCGGTCGGGGAAGTTCCTCGGTGTGGTGTGCGTGACACGGTGTGGTGCGGGGTACTAGGGGAGCCTGCGCAGCCCGTGGGGGCTCTCTTTCACTTGTTCATTGAAACGCCTGTTTGGCGTCAATGTGCCCCTTGTGTGCCAATAATCCCGAGTTCTGAGACAAGAACGTCCACCAAGTGGCGGTCGCGAGGCTGGGTGAGCCGCTCCCTGGCTTCGGCCGGGGGCAGCCAGACGATCCGGTCGACCTCCCGGTTCGGGGTGAAGTCGCCGGGGGTTTCCGCCTCGGCGGCCCAGTAGCTGACCTCTTTGGGGCGCCCGTTCGCCATGTAGTGGACGGTGGGGAGGCGAAGGCCCGGGGTCGCGTGGTGGCCGGTCTCCTCGAGGACCTCGCGCAGGGCGCCGGCGAGGGGGGCCTCGGCGCGCTTCAGCTTGCCCTTGGGGTGGGACCAGTCGTCGTAGCGGGGGCGGTGGACGAGGCAGATCTCTATGCCGTCGCCCTGGGGGGAACGGCGCCAGAGGACGCAACCGGCCGCGTGGACCGTGTCCGAGGTGTGCGGCGTGCTCACTGTGCGGTCACCGCCTGTCGCTGCCAGACCTGGTGGAACGCGAAGCGGGCGGCCTCGACCTCATGGCGCTGGTCGGCGTGGAGGACACCGAGGGCGTAGGCCGTCGCGGGGGCGATGCGGGGGGTGCGGGCGGCGGCCGCGGCCGCGGAGGCGGCCTCGGCGGCGTCCCGGTGCCGGTCGAGGGTGCGGCCCGCGACCGCCAGCAGCGGCGCGGAACCGGCGGCGGTGACCTCCTGCGCGTACCGGTGCAGCCGAAGCAGCAGCCGCACCTGGTGCCAGGGCGCGTCCTGCGCCTCGCCCGCGGCGGTCGCGGCCAGGCCGTGGACGAGCGCGTCGGCGTTGTACGGGTGCGCGGCGCGGGCCAGCGGAAGCGTGGCGACGGCGTCCAGCAGCCGGCGTTCGGCGGTCTCCGCGTGCGCGTCGAGCACGTCCGCGGGTGCCGCGGCGGCCGCCGCGAGCGGCACCTCGGACGCGAGCAGCGCGACGGCGTCGGCGACCGCGTGGAACCGCGACGACCCGAGCGCCTGCAGCGCCGCCGAATGCGCGCGCGTCCGCCCGAGCGTCAGCTGCCGCTCCAGCAGCGCTCCGGCCCGCGCGGCCCCGACGGTGAGCGCACCCCGGGCGCTGCCCCGTGCGGCCGTGGCCGCACTGCTGCGCACGGCCGGTGCGCCGCCCCTGGCCGCCGAGCCGGTGGCTCCGGCTCCGACCGGGGCGCCGGTTGCGGCCACCGCCGGCCGCTCGGCCCTGCTGCCCTCGCGGCCCGCCGCGTGGACGGCGGAGCCGGAGGTGCCATGGCCCGGGGCGCCGCTCTCTCCCCGCGCGTCCGGGCCTGCCGCCGCGGTCGGTACGGAGCCAGGGGCCCCGGTCTGTGCCCCGGGATCCGTGGGGCCGCCCGGAATCGTGCGCGCCGCGGGCACGTCCGCGAAGGTCAGGTCCGACTCCGCGCGTGCCGAAGGGACCGGGCCCGTGCCCGAGAGGCGGGCCAGGGCGTCCAGGAGTCGGGAGAGGCGTGCCGTGCAGGCGTGCTCCTGGGCGAGGACGCCGGAGAGCCAGGCGAGCTCCGTGCGCAGGTGGTCCGCCCAGGCGGGGTCCAGCAGCGTGCGGTACGTGTGGAGGGTGCCGCCGATGCGGCGGGCGGTGCGGCGCAGCGCACGGGCCGCGTCCTCGGCGCTCCCGGTGTCCGCACCGCACTCGCCGTGCAGCCGCAGGCTGCGCAGGAACTCAGCGGCCTGCGTGTGCAGATAACCGGCCAGGACCTGGTCGGCGCCGGCCCCCCGCGGCACCAGGGGAAGGTCAGGGCTGTGCACGCCGGCGCCTCCGCGCGTCAATGAGCATTTCCTGTACATGCCGCAGCGGCTGGCCGTCGGAGTCCGTCGCATGCCGGGTCCACTCCCCGTCCGGGCCGAGGTGCCAGGACGACGTGGAGTCGGACATGCCGGTTTCCAGCAGCCGGTTCAGGGCCGCCCGGTGGGCCGGGTCGGTGACCCGGACGAGGGCCTCGATACGGCGGTCGAGGTTGCGGTGCATCATGTCGGCGCTGCCGAACCACACCTCGGGCTCGCCGCCGTTGCCGAAGGCGAAGACCCGGGAGTGCTCCAGGAAGCGGCCGAGGATCGAACGGACCCGGATGTTCTCCGAGAGTCCCGAGACGCCCGGGCGTATCGCGCAGATCCCGCGCACCCAGATGTCCACCGGCACACCCGCCTGCGAGGCCCGGTACAAGGAGTCGATGATCGCTTCGTCGACCATCGAGTTGACCTTGATACGGACATACGCGGGGCGGCCGGCCCGGTGGTGGGCGGCCTCCTTGTTGATCCGTGCGATCAGCCCGTCGCGCAGCGACTTGGGGGCGACCAGCAGCCGGCGGTACGTCTCGCGTCGCGAGTATCCGGACAGCCGGTTGAAGAGGTCCGAGAGGTCCGCGCCGACCTGCGGGTCCGCGGTGAGCAGGCCGAGGTCCTCGTACAGCCGCGCGGTCTTGGGGTGGTAGTTGCCTGTGCCGACGTGCGAGTAGCGGCGCAGGGTCTCGCCCTCCTGGCGGACCACCAGCGACAGCTTGCAGTGGGTCTTCAGGCCGACCAGGCCGTAGACGACGTGGCAGCCGGCCTCCTCCAGCTTCCGCGCCCACTTGATGTTGGCCTGCTCGTCGAAGCGGGCCTTGATCTCGACGAGGACGAGGACCTGCTTGCCGGCCTCGGCCGCGTCTATCAGCGCGTCGACGATCGGGGACTTCCCGGAGGTCCGGTACAGCGTCTGCTTGATCGCGAGGACGTCCGGATCGCTCGCGGCCTGCTCCAGGAAGGCCTGGACGGACGTCGAGAACGAGTCGTACGGGTGGTGCAGCAGCACGTCCCGCTCGCGCAGCGCCGCGAAGATGTCGGGCGCGGACGCCGACTCGACCTCGGCGAGGTCGCGGTGGGTGCCGGCGATGAACTTCGGGTACTTCAGCTCCGGCCGGTCCTGGGAGACGATCCCGAACAGACCGGTCAGGTCGAGCGGGCCGGGCAGCGGGTAGACCTCGGACTCGGAGATCTTCAGCTCGCGCACCAGCAGGTCCAGCACGTACGGGTCGATGGACTCCTCGACCTCGAGCCGGACCGGCGGGCCGAAGCGGCGGCGCAGCAGCTCCTTCTCCAGTGCCTGGAGCAGGTTCTCGGCGTCGTCCTCCTCGACCTCCAGGTCCTCGTTCCTGGTCACCCGGAACATGTGGTGCGCGAGCACCTCCATGCCGGGGAACAGTTCCTCCAGGTGCGCCGCGATGACGTCCTCCAGCGGCACGTACCGCTGCGGCGACGCCTCCAGGAAGCGGGACAGCAGCGGCGGCACCTTGACCCGGGCGAAGTGGCGGTGGCCGCTGACCGGGTTGCGCACGACGACGGCGAGGTTGAGCGAGAGCCCCGAGATGTACGGGAACGGGTGCGCCGGGTCCACGGCCAGCGGGGTGAGGACCGGGAAGATCTGCTGGCGGAACAGGGTGAAGAGGCGCGCCTGCTCCTTCTCGGTGAGCTCGGGCCAGCGGATGAGGTGGATGCCCTCGTCGGCCAGGGCCGGGGCCACGTCCTGCTGGTAGCAGGCGGCGTGCCGTGCCATGAGTTCGCGCGAGCGGGTCCAGATGAGCTCCAGGACCTCGCGCGGCTGCAGGCCGGACGCCGAGCGGGTGGCGACACCGGTGGCGATACGGCGCTTCAGGCCCGCCACCCGGACCATGAAGAACTCGTCCAGGTTGGAGGCGAAGATCGCGAGGAAGTTGGCACGCTCCAGGAGCGGAGTCATGGGATCCTCGGCGAGCTCCAGGACCCGCTCGTTGAACGCGAGCCAGCTGCGCTCGCGGTCCAGGAACCGGCCCTGGGGCAGCTCGGCACCCTCGGTCTCGTCCTCGTACGTATCGAGGTCGGCGTCGATGTCGGGCTCAAGATCGGACACCGCGGCGGCGACCGTGTGGGGGCGGTGCGCGGCGATGGAGCCGACGGACGGCTGGACGTGCTGGACCGGTACCTCGGCGGGCTGCTGGCTCATAACCCCATTCTTCCGCGCGAAGGGGTTACCGGGCGCGTCGGAGCGGGCCGTCGTCGGGGCTGGTCGCCCATTTCGCGGGGCTGGCACGGCGGGCGGCTGCATTCACCGAGGGTCGCAAGGGTCACTGAATGGGCGGTAACGAGAACATGACGCCTGGGCAAGCAGGGCGCCGCAGCGTGGGGCGCGTGGACTGCGCGGGGCGGCGCCTGCGACACTCGCGCGCGCCCCGGCGCCCCCGCGCCCCCGCGTGCGCGACGCGAGGGCGCCCCGAAGGCTCACGCGTGACGCCGGCGCAGCACCCGGAAGGCCACGGCCGCGACGAGCACGGCCAGGGCGAGGACGATACCCGTCTCGACGAGCTGGATCGGCCAGAAGTGCGAGGCCGGGTGGTGGACCGCGAAGTCCGTGACCCCGCCTTTCTGGGTCAGGCACCGATCGGCGCTGCCCTGACCGGGCAGGAGGGGGTAGCAGTCCTTCGCGTACAGCCGCTCGCCCGATGCGGTCAGCATGCCCGATTCCAGCGACCAGTCGGTGGCGCTCTCCGCCCGGTCGGGGCCGGTCGTCATGACCGTGGGCCACAGGTGCTCACGCAGCTGGGCGACGGTGAGCAGCAGCGCGCCGGTCGCGAGCCCGGCGATGCTCATGGCGACGACCGTGCGGCGCACCAGCAGCCCGGCGAGGGCCCCGACGGCGACGGCGAGCAGCGCGTACGCCACACCGGCGGGGCCGAGGGCGATGTACGTCGGGTGGTGCCAGAGCTCCAGGTACTCGCTCTGCCGCACGGGTGCCAGGCCCCAGCGGTGTACGCCGACCAGCACGATCGCGCAGACCGTCGCGACGACCGCCGGGACCGCCAGCTTCGCGGCGAGCCATCGGGCGGGTGACACCGACTGGGTCCACAGCAGCCGGTAGGTGCCCGACTCCAGGTCGCGGGCGACGAGCGGCCCCGCCACGAAAGCCGCCACGAGCAGCGGCAGGAACATGATCACCGTGGTGGTCCTGTCCAGGGCCCACAGCAGCCGGTCGTGCCACTCCGTCGGCCTGAGCACCGTCTCGTACTCGGTGACGTACCAGGTCCGCGTCACGGCGACGACTACCGCCAACGCGGCCGTCAGCCCGATCGCCGCCCACAGCACGCGCCGGTACCGGCGTACGACGACCCAGGGCATCCCTCTCGGTGTCAGGGCGCTCATGCCACGACCTCCTCGGCGGGCGGGTTCAGCAGGGCGGGTGCGTCGGGGGAGCGCAGATGGGCCAGCACGACTTCCTCCAGGGAGGGTTCCATGGTCTGCCAGTCGGCGGGGAGCGGGCCTTCGGGGCGCACCAGTGCGGTGAGTTGACGTCCCGTCGTGCGCGATTCGACGACGGTGTGCGGATCGAGGCCGGCGGTGGCCGGTCCGGTCACCAGGGTGTGCGCGGCGACGACCTCGTCGATGGCGCCGCCGAGGCGGACGCGCCCGCGGTCGACGAGCAGCAGATGGTCGCAGGCGCCCTCCAGCTCGGTGAGGATGTGCGAGGACATCACGGCCGTCGTGCCGCGCTCGGCGGCGTCGGCGAGCAGGGTGCCCATGAGCCGGCGGCGGGCGAGCGGGTCGAGGTCGGCCATCGGCTCGTCGAGCAGCAGCAGTTCGGGCCGCTTGCCGAGGGCGAGCGCGAGGGCGACGCGGGTGCGCTGGCCGCCGGAGAGTCCGCGGACGCGGGCGGCCGGATCCAGCTCTCCGTCCCGTACGACCTGATCGGCGACGGTGTCGTCCCAGCGGCCCCGGTTGAGTTCGCGCCCCATGCGCAGGGTCTCCGCGACCGTGAGCTGGGGGAGGAGCGGCTTGTCCTGGCCGACGTACGCCAGGTTTGCGCGCGCGGCCCCGGGCTGGGTGCCGAGGACGCGGAGGCTTCCTTCGGTGGGGCGCAGCAGACCGGCGGCGAGCGCCAGCAGAGTGGATTTTCCTGCCCCGTTGGGGCCGACGAGGGCGCAGATCCGGCCGGCGGGCAGCCGGAAGGAGCAGTCCCGAAGAGCCCAGGTGTGGCGGAGTCGCCCGCCGGATCTCCCGCCGAATTTCCTGCCGAGGCCGGTGGCCTCGAGAGCCGTGTCGGTCATGCGTCGTCCCCCTTGTGGTGTCGCTGCCGGTCTTCCGCGAAGTGTTCGTCGAGTACGGCGCCGAAGAGTGCGGCCACGTCGTCCCGCTCCAGGCCCGCCGCACGGGCCCGGCCCGCCCAGTCGGCGAGCTCGCCGCGCAGGGGGGAGTCGGAGGGGGCGGCCCCCAGTGACTTCCGTACGAACGTGCCGAGGCCGCGCCGGGCCTCGACGAGGCCCTCGCGCTCCAGCTCGCGGTAGGCCTTGAGCACGGTGTTCGGGTTGATGGCCGTGGCCTCGACCACCTCGCGTGCAGTCGGCAGCCGGTCGCCGGGCTCCAGCAGACCCAGCCGCAGGGCCTGTTTCGTCTGCTGCACGATCTGCACGTAGGTGGCGATGCCGCTGCGCCGGTCGATCCGGTATTCGATCACCACCATCACCCTTTCACTAATCAAGTAGTGAAAGGGTGATGCAAAAGAGGGGCGGTGTCAACCGCCCCTCTTCGTCCGGCTCAGGTCTCCGTGCGGTACATCAGGTCCACCTCATGGGTCAGGAAACCGAGCTGCTCGTACACCCGCAGGGCCGCCGGGTTGTCCGCGTCGACGTACAGCATCGCCGTCGGCACGCCCTGCGCGGCGAGATGGCGGAGGCCGACGGACGTCAGGGCCTTGCCGAGGCCGGTCCCCTGGGCGTCGGGACGGATGCCGATCACGTACACCTCGCCGAGCTGCTCCTCCGCGTGGACCTTCGTCCAGTGGAAGCCGACGATTTCGCCCCCGCGCTCGGCGAGGAAGAAGCCCTTCGGCTCGAACCAGGGCTCTTCCTTGCGGTCGTCGAGGTCGCGCTGGGTGATCGAGCCCTGCTCGGGGTGGTGGGCGAAGGCGGCCGCGTTGACCGCGAGCCAGGCTGCGTCGTCCTGGCCGGGGACGAACGTACGGATCGTGACGCCCTCGGGAAGGGCCGGGTCCGGGATGTCGAGAGGGCTCAACGAGCGGCGCAGCTGGCGCAGTTCGCGGAAGAGGGTGAGCCCGAGGACCTGGGAGAGATGGCGGGCCGCGGACTTGCCGCCGTGCGCCCAGACGCGAAGGCGCTTCCCGGATGTGGCCAGCAGGGTGTTGCCGAGGGCCCGGCCGTGGCCGCGGCCCCGGTGACCGGGGTGGACGACGAGCTCGGCCGCCGGGGCCTCCACCGGGTCGGTGTCCTCCAGTTGGGCGTAGCCGCGGAGTTCGCCGCCGACGGTGAGCAGGAAGTGCCGCACGCCTTCGCGCCGGCCGTGGCGCAGCTGGAGCCGCCCCTGCTCGGAGACGGCCTGCATCCCGTCGGCGCCGGCGGCGACGGAGAGCAGGCGGAGGACGTCCTCCGCCTGCTCGGGGGAGAGTTCGTCGAGTGTCTGGATCTGCCGGCCGGGCTCGAGGGCGGGGGCTGCGTCAGTCATACGTCGAGGGTACGGCGCCGCGCCGCACCCGATCGGAAACCAGGTCGTAACCCGTTACCCCCTGTCGCGCTACGCGCGTTGACTCTAGGCTGCCCGGCTGAGCACCAAAGAGTACGAACACCATCACGCTGAAACTGACAAGGGGACAGATGTCAGCGACACCGCACCAGAAGCGCCGCCGCATCCTCGCGGCCGTCGCCGGACTGACCACCGTCGGCGCGCTGGTCGCCGCGATGCCCGCCGGAGCCCACGACCGCGGCGACGGACCGGGGCACGGGCACGGCCGCACCGTGGACGTCCAGCTGCTGTCCTTCAACGACCTGCACGGCAACCTCCAGCCGCCCGCCGGCTCGGCCGGGCGCGTCACCCACACCAACGAGGACGGCACCACCAAGACCATCGACGCGGGTGGCGCCGAGTACCTCGCCACGCACCTGCGTCAGGCCCGCGAGGGCAACAAGTACTCGATCACCGCCGCGGCCGGCGACATGATCGGCGCCTCGCCGCTGCTGTCCGGGCTCTTCCACGACGAGCCGACGATCGAGGCGCTGAACAAGCTGAAGCTCGACGTCTCCTCCGTCGGCAACCACGAGTTCGACGAGGGCGCCAAGGAACTCGCCCGGATCCAGAACGGCGGCTGCCACGAGAAGGACGGCTGCTTCGAGGAGGGCAAGGAGTTCAGGGGCGCGGACTTCCCGTTCCTCACCTCCAACGTGACGAACGAGAAGACCGGCAAGCCGCTGCTCGACCCGTACTTCATCTGGGAGAAGGACGGGGTGAGGATCGGTTTCATCGGCGTCACCCTGGAGGGCACGCCGAACATCGTCTCCGCCGAGGGCATCAAGGGCCTGAAGTTCGGCGACGAGGTCGAGTCGATCAACAAGTACACCAAGATCCTGGAGCGCAAGGGCGTCAAGTCCATCGTCGCCCTGATCCACGAGGGCGGGGCCCCGGCCTCGGCCTCGTACAACTACAACTGCGACAGCCCCGGCCCCGGCAACGGCATCTCGGGGCCGATCGTCGACATCGCCAAGAACGTCAGCCCGCAGGTCGACGCCCTGGTCACCGGCCACACCCACCAGGCGTACGCGTGCACGATCGCGGACCCGTCGGGCAAGCCGCGCACGGTCACGTCGGCGGCCTCCTTCGGCAAGCTCTACACGGACACCACGCTCACGTACGACCGCTGGACGCGCGACATCGTCCGGACGTCGGTGGCCTCCGCCAACCACGTCGTCACCCGTGACGTGCCGAAGGCCGCGGACATGACGCGCCTCATCGACCGCTGGAACGTGCTCGCCGCGCCGATCGCGAACCGGCCTGTCGGCTTCATCGCCGCCGACATCGAGAACCCCTTCGACGCGCCCGAGAAGCCGCTCGGCAACCTGATCGCGGACGCGCAGCTCGAGGGCCTCGCCCCGGCCGACAAGGGCGGTGCGCAGATCGCCCTCATGAACCCGGGCGGCATCCGCGCGGGCCTCGTCCACAAGGCCACCGGCAGCGAGGGCGACGGCGTCGTGACGTACGGCGAGGCCTTCACCGTGCAGCCGTTCACCAACATGATGACGGCGGTCGACCTGACCGGTGCCCAGCTCGTCACCACGCTGCAGCAGCAGGTCAGCGGCGCGAACCTGGCCGCTCCGAAGATCCTCCAGGTGTCGAAGGGCTTCACGTACACCCTGGATCTGACGAAGACCGGAGCCGACCGGATCGTCGTCGACTCGGTGAAGCTGAACGGTGAGGCGATCGACCCGGCGAAGACCTACCGGGTCGCGATGAACGAGTTCCTGGCGGGTGGCGGGGACGGCTTCGCGGTCCTGAAGGAGCACCGGAACAAGCTGGTGGGCGCGTCCGACCTGGACGTCCTCACCGCCTACTTCGCCTCCCACTCGAGCGCGGCCGCGCCGCTGGCGGCGCCGGCGACGGACCGGATCACGGTCGTCAAGTAAGGCACAGTACGGATGAGGGGCGGCGGGCCGTTGGCCCGCCGCCCCTCAGACGTTTCCGCGGAACTCATTCTGTGTCATGCGCATGTCTGCCATCATCCGGGTGCCGACCGCGACCCCCCACATCGCGGAGGCCGACGAAGGAGACGGCACACATGTCCCTGACCAGACGTGGTTTCCTCACGGGCGCGGCTCTCGCGTCCGCCACCGCCCTCATCGGGGCAGCACCCGCCGGTGCTGCCCCGCAGCGCGTCCTGGGCACCCAGGACTGGATGAGCGGCATCGACGGCGGCAGAGCGCTGCGGACCCTCACCATCCCCGGCACCCATGACTCCGGCGCCCGCTTCGGCGGACTGTGGGCCGAGTGCCAGAACACCACCGTCGCGCAGCAGCTCGACTCCGGAATCCGCTTCCTCGACATCCGCTGCCGGGTCACCGGCGGCTCGTTCGCCATCCACCACGGCGCCGCCTACCAGAACATGATGTTCGGCGACGTGCTGATCGCCTGCCGCGACTTCCTGAACGCCCACCCCTCCGAGACCGTCCTCATGCGGGTCAAGCAGGAGTACTCCTCGGACAGCGACGCCACCTTCCGCGCCGTCTTCGACGACTACCTCGACAACCGCGGCTGGCGCCCGCTGTTCCTCATCGGTGACGCCCTCCCCTCCCTCGGCCAGGCCCGCGGCAAGGTCGTCCTCATCGCCGACAACGGCGGACTGCCCGGCGTCAAGTGGTGGGACGGCGGTGTCTTCGACATCCAGGACGACTGGAACGCGGCGCCGAACGCCAAGTACCCCAAGATCGAGGGGCACTTCCGCAAGGCCGTCGAGCAGCCGGGCAAGCTCTTCATCAACTTCGTCAGCACGTCCGCGTATCTGCCGCCGCGCTGGAACTCCGACAACCTCAACCCGCGCGTCCACGGCTTCCTGGACGGCACCGCGAGCGGCTGGAAGGGGCTCGGCATCGTGCCGATGGACTACCCCGGCACCCGCTCAGGCCTGGTCGACTCGCTCATCCGCCACAACTGACGGCGGCGGAGGCGTCGGAGCCCCCGGCAGGCTGATCACCGCGACCGTGCCGCCGCCCTCCGCCGGCCGCAGCTCGACCCGGCCGCCCGCCTGCTGCACGGTCCTGGCCACGATCGACAGACCCAGGCCCGAGCCGGGCAGCGCGCGGGCTGACGGGGAGCGCCAGAACCGCTCGAAGACATACGGGAGTTCCTCGGGCGGCACGCCCGGGCCGTGATCGCGTACGGTCAGCACGCCCCGGTCCAGCGACACCTCGACCGTCCCGCCCGGCGGCGAGAACTTGACCGCGTTGTCCAGCACATTGACCAGGGCCCGCTCGAGGTGCGCCGGCTCGGCCCGTATGTACCAGGGCCGCAGCTCGGCGGTGATCGTCAGCTCGGGACCGCGCAGCCTGGCCCGGTCCAGCGCCGTCCGCGCGATGTCGTGCAGCGCGACGACCTGGACGGGACCGGGTGTCGCGCTGTCCGACCGGGACAGCTCCTGCAGATCGCCGATGAGCGCGGCCAGCTCGGTCATCTGCGCCTTCACGGACGCCAGCAGCGCGGCCCGGTCGTCGGGCGGCAGCGCCCGGCCCGTCTGCTCGCTGCGGGCCAGCAGCTCGATGTTCGTCCGCAGCGACGTCAGCGGAGTCCGCAGCTCATGACCGGCGTCGGCGATCAGCTGGGCCTGCCGGTCGCGGGAGGACGCGAGGGCGGCGGTCATCTGGTTGAAGGAGCGCGACAGCCGGGCGATCTCGTCGCCGCCCTCGACGGGGATGCGCACGGTCAGATCCTCGGTACGGGCCACGTGCTCGACCGCGTCCGTGAGGCGGTCGACGGGCTTCAGCCCGGTCCTGGCGACCCACAGGCCGGCGGCACCGGCGCCGACGGCACCGACGCCCGCGAGGGCCGTGAGCAGCAGGGCGAGACGGCCCAGTGCGGCGTTGATCTCCTGCAGGGGGCGGGCGACCGTGACGGCCACCTCGCCGATGCCCGGCACTGGCATCCGTTCGGTGTGCACCCGCACCTCTGCACCGGCGTCGGTGGTGCTGCTGTGCAGAGAGCCGCGAATGACACCCCGCGCGACCTGGATGTCCTCGGCCTTCACCCGCACCGGCTCGGAGCCCAGTGCCACACAGCGACCACCGTTGACGTCGACGACCTGGACATAGGCGAAGCTGGGGCCCTGCGTGGTGTCCTCGCCCCCGGGTGAGCCACATGCCCGCGCGGCGGCGACCGCCGTGCTCATCGGAGCACTGGTGTTGCGCAGCGAGGTGTCGAGCTCCTGGTGCAGCTGGGCGCGGGCCAGCAGCCAGCACGTCACGGCGACCGCCGCGACCGCCACGGCGACCGCGGTGGCGGTGAGGAGCGCGAGCCTGGAGCGCAGGGGAAGCGCCTGGAATCTGCGGATCACTCCGGCGACCCCTCCCGCAGCGCATAGCCGACCCCGCGCACCGTGTGGACCAGGCGCGGCTCGCCGCCGGCCTCCGTCTTGCGGCGCAGATACATGACGTACACGTCCAGGGAATTGGAGCTCGGCTCGAAGTCGAAGCCCCAGACGGACTTCAGGATCTGCTCCCGGGTCAGCACCTGCCGCGGATGCGCCAGGAACAGTTCGAGCAGGGTGTACTCGGTACGGGTCAGTTCCACGCGGCGTGTGCCCCGTGTGACCTCGCGCGTCGCCAGGTCCATCCGCAGATCGGCGAACGAGAGCACGTCGCCGGGCCCCTCCCGGTCCGCGCCGCCTGCCGTCACCGCGTACGAGCTGCGGCGCAGCAGCGCCCGGATCCTGGCGAGCAGTTCGTCCAGCTCGAACGGCTTGACCAGATAGTCGTCGGCCCCGGCGTCGAGGCCGGTGACGCGGTCGCCGACGGTGTCGCGGGCGGTGAGCATCAGGATCGGCAGGGTCGATCCGGACGACCGGATGCGGCGGGCCGCGGTGAGCCCGTCCATGCGCGGCATCTGGACGTCGAGGACGACGAGGTCGGGGCCGTACGACTCCAGCTTGGCGAGGGCGTCCATGCCGTCGACGGCGACCTCGGTGGCGTACCCCTCGAACGCGAGGCTGCGCTGCAGCGCCTCGCGGACCGCGGGTTCGTCGTCGACGATGAGGATGCGCTCGCCGTCAGCAGGGGGTGTCGTCATGGGGCCAGCCTCGCACGCACTCAGTTGTCGCCGCCCGAGCGCAGGCTCTCCAGGTCCGCCTTGACCGTGTCGACCGGGATGGCGAAGCCGAGACCGACGCTGCCGGCGGTGGAGCCGTTCGCGGAGCTCGGCGAGTACATGGCCGAGTTGATGCCGATGATCTCGCCGTTCATGTTGATCAGGGCGCCGCCTGAGTTGCCGGGGTTGAGCGATGCGTCGGTCTGGATCGCCTTGTACGTCGTCTTGGAGTCGCCGGTGTCCCCGTTGAACTGCTGCCCGCCGAACTCGAAGGGCCAGCCCTCACGGGGGTCCTGCTGCGACTGCCGGTCCTGGCCCTCGTCCTTGGCGACGGTCACGTCCCGGTCGAGCGCGGAGACGATGCCGCTGGTCACGGTGCCGGTGAGGCCTTCGGGGGAGCCGATCGCGACGACCTCGTCGCCGACCTTGACGCTGTCGGAGGCGCCGAGGGCGGCGGCCTTCAGCCCCTTGGCGCCCTGCAGCTTGATCAGGGCGAGGTCCTTGTCGGGGTCGGTGCCGACGACGTCCGCGGTGTACGTCTTTCCGTCGCTGAGCGTGACGCGGACCGTGTCGGCTCCGGAGACGACGTGGTTGTTGGTGACGACCTCGCCGTCCGCGGTGATGATCACGCCGGAGCCGGTGGACTCACCGGCGCTCGTGGCCGCCTTGATCTCCACGATGCTCGGGGACACGGCCTGGGCGACACCGGCGACGGTGCCCTTGCTGCTCTGGGAGACCGTGGTCCCGTTCACGCCGGTGGCGGTGCTGCCGCCGCCCTCCCCGGCGAACCGCTCGACCAGCGTGGCCGCCCCGCCGCCGACGGCGGCGGCGACGATGGCGACGGCCGCGAGCAGTCCGACGGACCGCTTGGCCCGGCGCCGGTCCGGCCGCGGGGCGGGAGCGTACGCGGGCGGCGGCGGGTAGCCGGGCCCGTCCGTGCCCCCGTTCCCCGCCCCGAACCCCGCGTACGGGTACGGGTACTGCTGCTGCGTGTGCGTGCTCTCGTCGCCGCTGCCGCGGTAGTGGTCCGTCATGGTCACGACTCTCGGGCGCGTTCATGAGAACGCCCTGAGGACGGACTGAGAAGCCCGACAGAACCGCGTATGCCCGATATAAAGGCCCCCGCAGGGCCTCGGGAAATCCGCCTGCGAACGGCACGAAGGGCCGCACCCCGATCCAGTGGCGTCCAACCCCCGGGGATGCGGCCCTTCGGCCGGTATTCAGTGCTGTACGTGCCGTGCTCCACGTGCCGTGCAGTACCTGCCGTCAGACGGCGATGGCCACCTCGGAGAGGCCACCGGTCTGGGCGACGACCGTACGGTCCGCCGTGGCGCCCGGGACGAGGGCCCGGAGGGTCCAGGTGCCCTCGGCCGCGTAGAAGCGGAACTGTCCGGTCGCCGAGGTCGGGACCTCGGCGGTGAACTCGCCGGTCGAGTCCAGCAGACGCACGTAACCGGTGACGGGCTCGCCGTCGCGGGTCACCTGGCCCTGGATGGTGGTCTCACCGGGCTTGATCGTCGAGGCGTCGGGGCCGCCGGCCTTCGCTCCACACATGCTTTTCTGTCCTTACGGTCGGGGAGGCTGAATGCCTGGGGCCTACTTGTTCGCGCCGAGCTCGATCGGCACGCCGACGAGGGAGCCGTACTCGGTCCAGGAGCCGTCGTAGTTCTTGACGTTCTCGATGCCGAGCAGCTCGTGCAGGACGAACCACGTCAGCGCGGAGCGCTCACCGATGCGGCAGTAGGCGATCGTGTCCTTCGCCAGGTCGACCTGCTCCTCGGCGTAGAGCGCCTTCAGCTCGTCGTCCGACTTGAAGGTGCCGTCGTCGTTGGCGTTCTTGGACCACGGGATGTTGCGCGCGGTCGGGATGTGGCCCGGGCGCTGCGACTGCTCCTGCGGCAGGTGGGCCGGGGCGAGCAGCTTGCCGCTGAACTCGTCGGGCGAGCGCACGTCGACCAGGTTCTGGTTGCCGATCGCGGCGACGGCGTCGTCGCGGAAGGCGCGGATCGAGGTGTCCTGGGCCTTGGCCTTGTACTCGGTGGCCGGGCGCTGCGGGACGTCGGCGCCGTCGACCAGGTCGCGGGAGTCGAGCTCCCACTTCTTGCGGCCGCCGTCGAGGAGCTTCACGTCCTGGTGGCCGTAGAGCTTGAAGTACCAGTAGGCGTAGGAAGCGAACCAGTTGTTGTTGCCGCCGTAGAGGACGACGGTGACGTCGTTGGCGATGCCCTTCTCCGACAGCAGCTTCTCGAAGCCGGCCTGGTCGACGAAGTCACGGCGGACCGGGTCCTGGAGGTCCTTCTTCCAGTCGATCCGGACGGCGTTCCTGATGTGGTTCTTGTCGTATGCCGAGGTGTCCTCGTCGACCTCGACGATGACGACCTTCGGGTCGTCCAGGTGGGCCTCGACCCAGTCGGCGTCGACCAGGACGTCGCTGCGGCTCATGCTGTTTCTCCTCCGGGGCAGTGTGCGGCGGGTGGTGCGCGGGCGATCATGCGCAAGGGTGGGTGCGGGTACGCCTCGACGGCGGACGGCACACGCGGGGACCCCGGCCGGGAGGCGGCGCAAAGGGCCCGGGGATACGGAAGCGGAGCTCCCGCTCAGACGGGGCGACAGAGCATGGCGGCGACGCGGCACAGGTCTACTGCCCGCCGCTTCGTGAGATCCGCCTGTCGCTTCATGCGTCCGATCGTAGGGACGTGGCGGCGGCCATGTCACCGGCGTGTCGTATGGTGAGACGCGATCGTCCGCATGGCGAAACGTCAAGAGGGTCGCGGCTGCCCCGGCCCGCTCCGGCGGGCCTGTGCGGCCGCCCTGCGTCTGAGGATCGGACGACGTCGTCTCACGATCCGACCGCCGGACCGCGCCGGCCGATATCCGGGCCGGACCCTGTCCGGAACCCGGGCCGATATCCCGACTGACACTGACACATCCAGGGTGGCATCAGGCCCGTGTTGAGGCCGGACGTTCGGACGCGACGTTCGGACCGGTGCTCAGCCCGCCAGCGACACGTTCGTGCCCACGCCCGAGAAGCGCAGCCCGCCCTCGTCCGCGGTGACCTTGTCGAGCTTGATCGTGCTCGGCAGCCCGTCGATCTTCAGGTCGTAGTCGACGGCGTCGCGCAGCGTCTTGTCCATGCCGGGGACCGGCAGCTTCGGGAGCTCCTCGGCGCGCAGCCTGACCGTGTCGCCGCCGGTTGTCGAGACCGTGCTGTACGTCGTGAGCGTCCGGCCCTCGAGCACGGACTCGGCGAAGGCCGGAATGGTGAAGCCCGCGCCCTCCAGCAGCTCGACGGCCGGGCCCGTGACCTTGACCTGGCCCTTGGCCGCCCGCTCGGCCCCCGCGTAGGAGACGCTCGCGCCCTCGGGCGCCGACTTGCCGAGATCCGCGTAGGAGATGCGGGCGGAGCCCATGGCGCGGTCCGCGACGGCGGAGGAGAACCCGTCGAGGCGCACTCCGCTCAGCTCGGCCGCGACCTCGGTCACCTCGACCGAGTGGCCGCCCGCGCTGGCCTGCACACCGCCGAGGCGCACCTGGACGTCGTCCAGCTCGGAGCTCGCGATCTGGGTCAGGAACGGGAAGCCGTTGATCGACACCTCGGGCTCGGTGCTCAGGCCCTGGCTGCTCCGGACCTTGGCCGCGACCTCGCTCTCGGCGAAGTTGACCGCAAGCCGATCGGCGATGGCGAAGAGCCCGCCCAGGATCACGGCGGTGATCAGCAGTATTCGCAGTGCGCGCATGACTCGGTGTTTCCCCCACCCCTGTCCTGGCCGCCCGCGGTCGGACCAGCCCGAATGATCGACGTCCGGCACCCGGCATTGGTTCCCGGGAGGTTCAGACCAGTGCCCGGCCCAGCAGGTACACGATGGGGGCGGCGGCCGTGAGCGGCAGCGCGACGCCCGCGGTCATGTGGACGAAGCGGGACGGGTAGTCGTAGCCGGCCACCCGCAGTCCGACGAGCGCGCCCACTCCGGCCCCGAGGCCGAGCAGCGCCCCGCCCGAGCCCGCTCCGACGGCTCCCCCGGCCGCGATACCGGCTCCCGTCGCGGCCAGCAGCGCCACGACGACCGATGCGGCGCCCGGCAGAGGCAGCGCGCGGGCGACGGTGGCCGCGGCGACCGCGACCCCGCCGACGACCAGGGCGTCCGACTCGGGGGCGAGATACCCGGCCGCCACGATCGTCAGCGCGGCGGAGGCGACGGTGGCCATGAGGCCGTACATCCGCTCGTCGGCGCTCGCGTGGCTGCGCAGCTGCAGCACCAGAGTGAGCAGGATCCAGACACCGAGGGTGCCGATGATCGCGGCCGGCGCGTGCTCCCGGCCCACGATGAGCAGGGCGGCGTCCGCGGCGATGCCGCCGGCGAAGGCGAGCGCGATGCCCTGGCGGGCGGGCCACATGCCGTTCAGCCGGAACCAGCCGGCGGCGGTCACGGCCTGCAGCAGGACCAGTGGGACGAGCAGCACGTACGGCGAACCGGTGGCGCCGGCCGCCGCGAGCAGCAGTCCGAGCACGGCGGTGAGCCCTGCGGGCTGGATGCCGGGCGGGATGATCGGCGAGCGCCCTTCGGCGCGGGCGCGCTGGGCATCGGTGATCCGGGTGTTGCCCCCGGTGGTGGGAGCGCCGTAGGCGGGCTCCCCGGCGACCGGGGCGACTGCCTCCGCGACCGCCGCCGTGGGCTCGTGCGCGACGGGCGCCGCCGGGGCCTCGGGAGGCAGCGGATGGGATCCCGGGCCGAGCGGCGCGCCCTCCTGATGCCGGTACGTCGCGTGCTGCGCCGACGGGACGGGCTGCGAGGACTGCGCGTGCGGCGCCGAGTGGACCGTGGGCTGGTACTGGGTGTCCCAGGTCTGGCCCTCCCACGTCTGGGTGACGTTGGGGTCCTGCTGGTAGCTCTGCCCGTACGGATCGTGGTGATCGTGGTCGTACGACCCGTACGACCCCCCGTGCGAGCCGTGCGGGCCCTGCGGGCCCTGCGAGCCCTGGGAGTCGTACGGATACTGCTGATCGTTGCTCATGCTGTGCGGTTCACCCTCCTGCGAACGGCGGGAGCACCTCGACCGTGCCGCCCTCGGCAAGCCGTACGGTCTCATGTCCACGCTTCCCGACGGGGTCACCGTCGACGAGGAACGAACACCGCCGGAGTACCCGGACGAGCTCGCCCGGGTGCCTCTCGCGGGCGGCGTCCAGCGCCTCGGCCAGGTTCTCCGCGGCGTACGGCTCCTCGGCCACCCCGGCGGCGGCCTTGGCCGCGGCCCAGTAGCGGATGGTCCCCGCTGCCATGGCGGCACTCCTCTCAGCGGCTCGTCTCTTCGGCTCGTCGACTGACCATGATGGTCTATGCGCGGACGAGCCAGTCCGCGAGGCGCCCCAGCAGTACGTCGTCCGCCGCGTTCTCGGCATGGCCCATGCCCGGCTCCAGCCAGAGCTCGCACGGCCCGGCGTCGGCCAGCATGCGCGGATGGTCCAGCGGAAAGTACGGATCGCGGTCGCCGTGGACGACCAGCAGCGGGGTCGGGGCGATCAGCGGGACCGCCTCGACCGGCGAGAGCGGGACAGGGTCCCAGTCCTCGTGGTGGATCCGGGTCCCGAAGCCGTACCGCCCGACGAGCCGGCCGAGGGGCCGGGTGACCACCCAGTGCAGCCGCCGCATCGGGGCAGTGCCGCGGTAGTACCAGCGGGCCGGAGCGCTCACCGCCGCCACCGCGTCCGCATGCGCGTCCCGCACGTCCGCCACATCATGTGCGGCAGGTGCTCCCGTGAGCCCCTCGTGCGCCCCGGAAGCCGCCCCGTACAGCGCCGCATGCCGCAGGACCACCGATCCGCCCATCGAGAAGCCGGCCGTCACCACCCGGCGATGGCCGAGCGACCGCGCCCAGGCGACCGCCGCGGCCAGATCCAGCACCTCGCGGTCGCCGACCGTGGAGCGCCCGCCCGAACGGCCGTGGCCTCGGAAGGAGAAGCTGACGACCGCGGCGCGCTCCGCGAATACCCCCGCGGCACGCCGCACCGCGGGCCGGTCCACCGACCCCGTGAACCCGTGCGCCACGACGATCGCCGTGTCGCAGGCCCCGGCCGTGCACGGCTCGTAGAGGGCCTCGATCCGGACCCCGTCCGATGTACTCAGGGTTGCCCGTTTCGGTCCGCCGGAGATCGACGAAACATCCACACTGTGAAACCGACCCTCCGCCACCGCACTCATGTGGGCTATTCTGCTGGGCAGAGGATCCGGGCGACGCAGCCCCCGGGTCCTTTTGTGTTTCCAGTCCGTTGTTACAGGCAGGTGAACGAAACGATCGCGGAACCCCAGGGCGCGGGGGCCGCGGCCGGAGCAAGAAGCAGTGCCGCAAACTCCCCCACAGCCTGCCGGCGTGGGAGGGGCCCCCTCTCGCAGGGACGAGGAGGAACCGACGTTATGGGCGAGCGAACCGTGCACGACCGAGAGACGACGACCCGCACAGAGACGGTGCACCGGGCAGGTGGGGCGCGATGAGCTCTCTGTTGCTCCTCACGAACGCCCTCCAGCCGTCGACGGAGGTGCTTCCCGCCCTCGGCCTTCTGCTCCACAACGTGCGGGTCGCCCCCGCCGAGGGCCCGGCCCTCGTCGACACCCCCGGTGCCGATGTGATCCTGGTCGACGGCCGGCGCGACCTTCCACAGGTGCGCAGCCTCTGCCAACTGCTCCGCTCCACCGGGCCCGGCTGTCCGCTGATCCTTGTCGTGACGGAGGGCGGTCTCGCGGCCGTCACCGCGGACTGGGGCATCGACGACGTGCTGCTGGACACCGCGGGCCCCGCGGAGGTGGAGGCCCGTCTCCGGCTGGCCATGGGCCGCCAGCAGATCACCGCCGACGACTCCCCGATGGAGATCCGCAACGGCGATCTGTCGGTCGACGAGGCGACGTACAGCGCGAAACTGAAGGGCCGGGTCCTGGACCTGACCTTCAAGGAGTTCGAGCTGCTCAAGTACCTGGCGCAGCACCCCGGCCGGGTCTTCACCCGGGCGCAGCTCCTGCAGGAGGTCTGGGGCTACGACTACTTCGGGGGTACGCGAACGGTCGACGTCCACGTACGGCGGCTGCGCGCCAAGCTCGGGCCCGAGCACGAGTCGCTGATCGGGACCGTACGCAACGTGGGCTACCGCTTCGTCACCCCCGAGAAGGTCGAGCGCGCCGCCGAGGAGGCCAAGGCGAAGGCGCAGGCGGCGGTCGCCCGGCCGGAGGATGCGGGCGTCGCCCGCCCGGAGGAAACGGCCGAACAGCGCGAAGCAGCCGTACGCCCTGCCCAGAGGTAGGTCACCCCGCGTAGACTGCCGCGCGTGGCCAAGGTGACGCGGGACGACGTGGCGCGACTGGCGGGTACTTCCACCGCCGTCGTCAGTTACGTCATCAACAACGGACCCCGGCCGGTCGCCCCGGCCACGCGCGAGCGTGTCCTCGCTGCCATCAAGGAGCTCGGCTACCGGCCGGACCGGGTCGCGCAGGCGATGGCCTCGCGGCGCACGGACCTCATAGGCATGATCGTGCCGGACGCCCGGCAGCCGTTCTTCGCGGAGATGGCCCATGCGGTGGAACGGGCCGCGGCCGACCGCGGAAAGATGGTCCTCGTCGGCAACTCGGACTACCGGGACGAGCGCGAGGTCCACTATCTGCGGGCCTTCCTCGGCATGCGCGTCGCCGGGCTGATCCTGGTCAGCCAGGGCCCGAGCGAGCGTGCGGCGGCGGAGATCGAGGCGTGGGACGCGCGGGTCGTGCTGCTGCACGAGCGGCCCGAGGCCATAGACGACGTCGCGGTCGTCACCGACGACATCGGCGGCGCGCAGCTGGCGACGCGGCATCTGCTGGAGCACGGGCATCCGTACGTGGCCTGTCTCGGCGGCGTCGAGAACACGCCGGCCGTGGGCGACCCGGTGGCCGACCACGTCGAGGGCTGGCGCCGGGCGATGCTGGAGTCCGGGCGGTCGACGGAGGGCCGGCTCTTCCAGGCCCCCTACAACCGCTACGACGCCTATCTCGTCGCCCTGAAGATCCTCTCCGGTCCCGACCGGCCGCCGGCGATCTTCTGCGCGACGGACGACCAGGCGATCGGTGTGCTGCGCGCGGCGCGCGAGCTGCGGATCGACGTCCCGGGCGAGCTGGCGGTGGCCGGCTTCGACGACGTCAAGGAGGCGGCGCTGACCGATCCTCCGCTGACGACGATTGCCTCCGACCGTCCGGCGATGGCGCGTGCGGCGGTGGATCTGGTGCTGGACGACGGGCTGCGGGTGGTCGGCTCCCGGCGGGAGCGCGTGAAGCAGTTCCCCTCGGCCCTGATCGTCCGCCGCTCCTGCGGCTGCGAGGCCTGACGTCGGACGCAGGGGGCACCCGCGAGGTCGGCGTGCCCCCGGGTGCTCGCCACCGTGGGCTCAACGGGAGAGAGTCTGCTCGGGGACCTACCCTTGAGGTGTGCTCGCCCGTAGGCGCAAGGTCTACTTCTGGATGATGGGCGGATGCCTCGTCCTCTTCGTGTCCGCCTGGGCTTTCGTGCGCCTCTGGTCGGTCCCGGCCGCCGTGGCGATGTGCGTCGTCGCCATGGTCATCCCGCCGGTCGCGGCGATGGTCGCCAACCGGCGCGGGCCCGAGGACCGGTGGTGGGACGACCCGTCCGGGGACCCGCAGTCCGACGCGTGGTGGGCCGAGCTGGACGGCAGGAAGCGGCGCCCCGACGAGCGCCGGGACGAGCACTGGGACTAGTTCGGCACCGGGAGCGGTGCGACCGGTACACGAACCAGTACACGAACTAGTACACGAGCGCCTGGACGCCGTCCGCCGTCGCCTCGCTCACGAAGACCTGCGCGCCCGCGATCCGTACGCCCTCGATGACGTCCTTCTCCGTGATCTCGCGGCGCGCCGCACACTGGGTGCAGAGCGTGATGCGGCCTGCCGCCTGGATCGACTCGATCAGCTCCGGCAGCGGTGCCGCGTGCGGCAGCTCGAACTCGGCGGCCCGGCCGGGCAGCGCGAACCACGAGGACTCACCGGTCAGCCAGAGGGAGACTTCCAGGCCGCTGGCCACGGCGACGGCCGCGACCGTGAAGGCCTGCGAGCAGCGTTCGGGAGCGTCGGCCCCGGCGGTCACCTTGATCACGAGCTTCTTCGCCATATGCCGAACTGTAATGTGCCGCGCCACAACCCCACCCGCCGCCTGCGTGTCAGCTGTGTGCGCGGATACGGAATCCGTGCCTCAGGTCTCGTGGGGGGACCCTTTGGAAACGCAGGACACACAGGCCCAGGAGCCTGCGGCGCAGCCCGCGCCGGACCCCGTGCCGCAGCCGGTCCCGGCGCCGACAGCGCCCCCGGCACAGGCGGCCCAGGACCCGGTTCAGCTCCCGGCGCCGACAGCGGTTCCGGCACAGGCGGCCCAGGACCCGGTCCCGCCGGCGCCGACAGCGGTTCCGGCACAGGCGCAGGAATCGGAGCCCGTGAACCGGCCTGTCCGCCGCCGGGGCCGCACCGCCCTGATCGTCGCGGCCGCCGCCGTCATCGGCCTCGTCGGGGGTACGGCCGTCGGCTACGGCGTACAGGCCGACCGCGAGCCCACACCGCTGCCCGCGCTGAGCCAGGCCGGTCTGGCCTACCCGGCGAAGCCGCCGGCGGACGACGAGCGCCCGGCGCCGCTGCCGGCCGCCGAGGACCGGCAGGCCAAGACCGACGGGGATCTGCGCAAGCTGCTTCTGCCGAAGCCGGCCGGTGCCAAGGACTCGGGCTTCTCGTACGGCGACGGATGGGTCTCGCTGGCCAAGTACACCGACCTCTACGACAGCCCCATGTGGGCGCTGGAGGACCAGCTCGAGAACGGGATCCGGCGCGTCGCGTCCACGTCGTGGAAGACGGGCGCGTACAGGACCACGGAGATCCGGCTGGTGCAGTTCCGCCCCAGTGACGTGCGCGGCGCCCACGAGCATGCGATCGGCCAGATGGATTACATGCCCGAGGACGAACACGCCGGCAACGAGGGCGACCCGATCAAGGGTTCCACCAACGGTCGCTACTACCTCTACCCGGTGGAGCGAGAGCCCGGCTACCTGGACCTCTATGAGGCCCGGGCGTACTTCCAGCGCGGCGACGTGATGGTCGAGATCTTCATGTACGACACCAAGAAGATCTCCAAGAAGGACATCAGTTCGGTGGCCGAGCGGCAGCTGGGGCGCCTGTGAGCGAGGACCGGAGCACCGTGACCGACGCGAATGACGTGTTCGCCGCCACCGTTCCCGTGGACGGGGACGTGCCGAAGAAGGTGGGGGCGAAGCGCAAGCTGCTCACCGTCGTACTGCCCGTCGTACTGGTCCTGGCCGTGATCGGTGGCGGTGTCACGTACACCTCCGTCACGGTCGCCGCCGCGGACCGCACCGCGCCGACGATCGTCTGGGAGAACCTGGACCCGAAAACGGAGGCCAAGGACCCGGCGGAGCTCTCCGCCACCCGGGGCAAGGCCTCGACACCGCTGAGCAAGTTGCTGTTGCCGGTTCCGTCCGGCTTCGAGCTCGGCCCCGACATCGAGGGGTACGGGAACGACGGGGAGCTCGCCGAGAAGGACGCCGTCGCCCTGCTGAAGAGCGAGGGCAAGGGTCTCGCCGGAAAGAAGCGCCGCGCATACGAGAAGCAGGTCGAGCGCCTCGGTGTGCAGGGGATCGCCGTGCGTTCCTTCGCCTCGCAGGACGCGGACCTCGTCGTGGACGTGCACATCACGCGGATGAAGAACAAGAGCCGGATCCGCGACATGTACAAGCTCCGGACCGGTCTCGCCGAACTTCTCGGGTTCCCCAAGGGACCGAAGATCAAGGACCACAAGAACTCCGCCTGCTACCTGATGCCGCAGGGCAAGGAGGGGAGCAAGAAGGAGAAGGCCGAGCAGCTGGACGGGATGATCTGCGTGGCGTACGACTCCGAGAACCTCGTCGCGGTCACTGCCGCGGGCGCCAAGCCGTTCGACAAGTCCGCCGTCGCCGCGCTGGTGAAGAAGCAGCTGGACCACATCAAGTCCCCGGGGGAGTACGTATGACGGAGCAGACCGAGTCGGCCGTGCAGACCGAGCCGGCCCTGCAGGCGGCACCGGCCGTGCAGCTCGAGCCGACGGTTCCGAACCAGGCTTCCGCTCCGGTGGTCGAGGGGGTGGCGTCCGAGGCGGCTTCCGTCCCGGTGGTCGAGGCAGTGGCGTCCGAGGTGGTTCCCGCTCCGGTGGTCGAGGGGGTGGCGTCCGAGGTGGCTTCCGCTCCGGTGGTCGAGGGGGTGGCGTCCGAGGTGGCTTCCGCTCCGGTGGTCGAGGGGGTGGAGTCCGAGGTGGCTTCCGTTCCGGTGGTCGAGGGGGTGGAGTCCGAGGTGGCTTCCGCTCCGGTGGTCGAGGGGGTGGCGTCCGAGGTGGCTTCCGTTCCGGTGGTCGAGGGGGTGGAGTCCGAGGCGGCTTCCGTCCCGGTGGTCGAGGCAGTGGCGTCCGAGGTGGTTCCCGCTCCGGTGGTCGAGGGGGTGGCGTCCGAGGTGGTTCCCGCTCCGGCGGCGGAGCCGGTGGCCCCTGACGCGCCCAAGCGCTCCCGAGGCCCCCTCCTGTGGGCCGTCGCCCGCTGGACCGCCGCCGTGCTCGTGTGCGGAGGACTGGGTGCGGGGACCGCGATCGGCATCACCTCGATGGAGCGCACCGACGTCCCCGGTCTCGCCACCGCGAGCGACGGCCGCTGGGACTACCCGAAGCTCAGCCTCCCGGCCCTGCCCGAGGGCTCCCCGCGCCCCTTCACCGAGGGCAACGAGGGCGAGGTCCACCACGCCGACCTGCGCAAGCTGCTCCTGCCCGCTCCTGCGGGCGCCACGGTCGACCCGAAGCTGAACGGCGGCTGGGTCGGTGTCGACCAGTACCTCTCCCTGTACGGGAAGGAGCACCGGACCGAGCTGAAGCAGGACCTGGCCGACGCCGCCCTCCGCCACATCACCGCTCGCGGCTGGACCATGCCGGACGGCACCCGGACGAGCATCCACCTGCTGCGGTTCAACTCCGTCGCGTACGCGGAGGCCTTCAAGGACGAGTCCCTGGAGGTGGGCGAGGCGGACGGAGCGTTCCTGGACGGGACCGAGGATCAGGACGTGCTCGGCGACCTGGAGTCCGAGATCAACGTCGCGTACACGGCCATCTACGCGTACGAGGAGCCGAAGCCGTACGGCCCCGAGCAGACGCTCTGGGCCTACGTCCAGGCGGGCGACACACTCGCGCTGGTCACCCAGACCCGCAAGGGCGGAGCGCTCGCCGTCCCGTTCAAGCAGACGGTTGTCCTGCAGAACCAGCTTCTGGGCTGACCGTCCACGGGACCGACCTCGCAGAGAGGGCCGGACGCCAGCCCACTAAGCTGGGGTCCGGCCCTTCTGCCTTCACCGCTCGTCCGAGGGAGCACCCGTGATCGTTTTCTTCGAGGTTCTGCTGGTTCTCGTCTGTGTCGGCGTGCTCGCCTTCACCGGGCTGGCCGTGAAGAAGCTGTACCAGGGCCAGCGCTGATCCTCAGAATCCCCCCGAATCCCCCGTATCCCGCCGATCGACAGAGTTGCTCATGATCGAGATCCCGTCCGACCTGAACCCCGGCCTCGTCCCCCTCGCGTTCCTCCTCGGCACGTGGGAGGGCGCGGGCGTGTCCGACTTCCCCGGTGCCGAGAAGTGCAACTTCGGCCAGTCGGTGACGTTCAGCCACGACGGCCGGGACTTCATCGAGTACGTCTCGCACACCTGGGTGCTGGACTCCGAGGGCACGAAGGTCAGGCCGCTGGAGAGCGAGTCCGGCTACTGGCGGATCGACAAGGACCGCAAGGTCGAGGTCGTCATGGTCCGTGACCAGGGCGTCGTGGAGATCTGGTACGGCGACCTCGCCGACCAGAAGCCGCAGATCGACCTGGTGACGGACGCGGTCGCACGTACCGCCGCAGCCCCGGCGTACAGCGGCGGCAAGCGGCTCTACGGGTACGTGAAGGGCGACCTGTTGTGGGTCGGCGAGAAGGCCACCCCCGAGGTACCGCTGCGGCCGTACATGTCGGCGCATCTGAAGAAGGTCGTCACCCCGCAGGAGGTCGAGTCGTGGGCGAAGGACCTCGGCGACCTGCCTGACGACGGCATCGCCTTCTTCAAGTAGGCCCTCTCGCCCGCTGCGCGCAGGCCTCTGGGCGCAGGACCTTCCGGCAGTCCCGGAGCGGGCTCACCGCGCGCGCCTACACTGGTCGCGTGGTGAGCACCGACTGGAAGAGCGACCTGCGGCAGCGCGGTTACCGGCTGACCCCGCAGCGCCAGCTTGTCCTCGAAGCCGTCGACACCCTGGAGCACGCGACCCCGGACGCCATCCTCGTCGAGGTGCGCAAGACCGCCTCCGGGATCAACATCTCCACCGTGTACCGGACCCTGGAGCTCCTGGAGGAGCTCGGTCTCGTCTCGCACGCCCACCTGGGCCATGGGGCGCCGACGTACCATCTCGCGGACCGTCACCACCATCTGCACCTGGTGTGCCGGGACTGCACGGATGTCATCGAGGCGGACGTCGCGGTCGCCGCGGACTTCACGGCCAAGCTCCGCGAGACATTCGGTTTCGAGACCGACATGAAGCACTTCGCGATCTTCGGTCGTTGCCGCAAGTGCGCCCTCAAGGCCGCTTCAGACCAGTCGTAGGCTTGGGGCCATGCAGCGACATTCAACGATCAGCCCTCTGCTGTCCCTGCCCGGCGCCGTCCCGGCCGAGGGCCGGGACGAAGGTGTCGCCGCGCACTACGGCGATCTGTTCCGCGAGCAGCGCGCGCTCGCGAACGGCACAGGTCTCGTCGACCTCTCGCACCGCGGTGTCGTCACCGTCTCCGGTCCCGACCGGCTCAGCTGGCTGCATCTGCTGCTCACCCAGCACGTCAGCGACCTCCCTGCAGGTCAGGCCACCGAGGCGCTGGTCCTCTCTGCGCACGGCCACATCGAGCACGCCCTCTATCTCGTGGACGACGGCGAGACGGTCTGGGCACATGTCGAGCCCGGCACCCAGGAAGAGCTCATCGCGTACCTGGAGTCGATGAAGTTCTTCTACCAGGTGGAAGTCGCCGACCGGACCGACGAGTTCGCCGTCGTGTATCTGCCGGCCGGTTCGATCGCCGAGGTCCCGGACGGTGTCGTCGTACGGGAGACCCCGCAGGGCCGCGACCTGTTCCTGCCGCGCCGGGACCTGGAGTCGTACGCCGCGGCCAACGGCCCCGCGATCGGGGTGCTGGCGCACGAGGCCCTGCGCGTCGAGGCGCACCGCCCGCGTCTCGGCTTCGAGACCGACCACCGCACGATCCCGCACGAGGTCGGGCTGATCGGCACGGCCGTGCATCTGCAGAAGGGCTGCTACCGCGGTCAGGAGACGGTGGCGCGCGTCCACAACCTGGGGAAGCCGCCGCGCCGGCTGGTCTTCCTGCACCTGGACGGCAGCGAGGTGCTTCTGCCGGGCCACGGCACGCCGGTCCGGCTGGCCGCGGACGGGGAGGACGGCCGTCAGCTGGGCTTCATCACGACGTCGGCCCGCCACCACGAGCTGGGGCCGATCGCGCTGGCGCTGGTGAAGCGGAACGTGCCGGTGGACGCGGAGCTGCTGGCGGGGAGCACGGCGGCGGCCCAGGAGACGGTCGTCGAACCGTAGCCGTCGTGGCCGCCGTGGCCCTCAGCAGCCGCCATGGCCCGCCTGGCCGCAGCCACGACGACGGATGCAGCCACCGCGACGGACTCAGACCTCGATCAGCACCGTGAACGGGCCGTTGTTCGTGAGCGAGACGCGCATGCTCGCCCCGAACCGGCCCGTCTCCACGTGCGCCCCCAGCGCCCGCAGCTGCGCCACCACCTCGTCGACGAGTGGTTCGGCGATCTCGCCGGGCGCCGCCGCGTTCCAGGTGGGGCGGCGGCCCTTGCGGGCGTCCCCGTAGAGAGTGAACTGCGAAATCACCAGCAGGGGCGCGGTCACGTCCGAGCAGGACTTCTCACCCTCCAGGATCCGCACCGACCAGAGCTTGCGCGCCAGCTGGGCCGCCTTCTCCGGGGTGTCACCGTGGGTGACTCCCACCAGCACACACAGGCCTTCCCCGACGATCTCGCCCACCGTCTCGCCGGCCACCACGACCTTCGCGCCGTCGACGCGCTGTACCACTGCTCGCATACGGACCAACCTATCCGGCACCGGTCCTGCGGCCATCCGGGGCTGAACGGGTCGGAGCGCCTGCGCCCGAACCGTCCGTAATGGCACGATGCACGCAGGCGGTGCAGCCCCTCGGCCCTCCGGGCCCGGGGAGACCCCATGCACCGGTCGAGGGGACTGATTCACGCATGAGCACACCTGGTTCCGGGCAGTCGCCCGGTCCCGCACCTATGACCACTCGCAGCAGCACGGGCGCCATGCGTCCGCCCCAGCAGCGCACCTCGGAGCAGGAACCCGTGCCCGAGCCGCGCAGCCACGAGCTCGCCGCGCTGCGGCTGCCGGAGCTGCGCGCGCTGCGCCGCGACTCGCAGCGCGACGAGGCGGACCTGAGCTATGTCCGGCGGCTGCTGCAGGGCCGGATCGACATCCTGCGGGCCGAGCTCGCCCGGCGTACGGACCCGCCGGTGTGCCCGGCACAGCCCGCCGTGCCGGAGGGCGCGGGCCGGCTGGGGCCCGACGCCGCGGTCGTCGACCGGCTGTCGGCGATCCTCGCGGACCCGCCGTCGCGGCGCGGCAGCTCGGCCCGCCACGTGACGTTGTCCACGCCGAGGGGCGAGGAGTACCGGCGGCTGGCCGCGGAGATGCTGGCCGAGGTCGAACTGTCCGACCTGGACGCGCGTACGGACGAGGAGCTGCACGCGGCGATGGGGCGGCTCGCGCGGTACGAGCAGCAGGTGTCGCGGCAGCGCGCCCAGCTGCAGCGGACCGCCGACGACTGCAGTGCCGAGATCGCCCGCAGGTACCGTGAGGGGGAAGCACAAGTGGACGACCTGCTCACCTGAGGCGACCCTTCCGGTCTTCCGGGGGCGGCCCTCCCGGCGGGTCTCCCCGTCCGGAAGGCCCGCCGCCCCCATGAGCTCCACCACCTCCGCCTCCTTCGCCGCCCCCGCTGCCGGGATACGGCCGGTCCTCGCCGAAGTCGTACGTTCCGGCTTCGTCGAGGGCCGTCACCGGGGTTCGCTGGTGGTCCTGGCCGCGGACGGCAGCGTGGAGCTGGCGCTGGGCGATCCGGCGGCGCCGGTCTTCCCGCGCTCGTCGAACAAGCCGATGCAGGCCGCGGCCGTGCTGCGGGCCGGCCTCGATCTCGCAGGGGAGCGTCTGGCGCTGGCCGCCGCGAGCCACTCCGGCGAGTCCTTCCACCTCGATCTGGCCCGCAAGATGCTGGCCGAGCACGGGCTCACGCCCGACGATCTGCAGACTCCGCCCGATCTGCCGCTGGACCCGGCCGAGGCGGAGACGTATCTCGCGACCGGGCGGGCCCGCGACAAGGTCGCCATGAACTGCTCGGGCAAGCACACGGCGATGCTGGCGGCGTGCGTACTGAACGGCTGGCCGCTGGGGACGTACCTCGACCCGTCCCATCCGCTGCAGCGGCTCGTGCACTCCGTGGTGGAGGACGCGGCGGGCGAGGAGGTCGCCGCGGTCGGCACGGACGGCTGCGGGGCACCGCTGATGGCGATCAGCCTGACGGGCCTGGCGCGTGCGTACCGGTCCTACGTGCTGGCCCCCGAGGGCTCGGCCGAGCGGCGGGTCGCGGACGCGATGAGGGCCCACCCCGAGTACGTCGCGGGCACGCGCCGCCCCGACACCTGGCTGATGCGGGCGGTGCCGGGTGCGCTTTCGAAGATGGGCGCCGAGGCGGTCCAGGCGGTGGCGCTGCCGGACGGCCGCGCCCTCGCCTTCAAGATCGACGACGGTGCGACGCGCGCGCTCGGCCCGGTGCTGGCCCGCTGCCTGGAGCGGATGGGGGTGGCCGATCCGGTGCTGGCGCGCCTCGCCGAGGCGCCGCTGTTTGGCGGCGGACGGCCGGTCGGGGGGATACGCGCGGCGTTCTGACCCGGAGCTGCCGTGACCGCCATGGCCGCCATGTCCGCCATGGCCGCCGTGGCGAGGAACGGCGGCCGGGCGCGGAAGTGTCTAGCGTGGACATATGAGCCTTGAGGGCGTTGACGTGCGTACCGTCACCGAGGCCGAGGGCCCGGGCTGGCTGCGGGCCATGCTCACCGGCTTTCTGATGTCGCCGGCCGTCGCGGAGACCGAGGCGTCCGAGCGCCTCGCGCACATGGATCTCTCGCGGGTGCGGGGCGCCTACGACAGCGAGCGGTGCGTGGGGACGTACCGCTCTTTCGCCCAGCAGCTCACGGTCGTCGGCGGCGCCTTCGTGACGGCGAACGCCGTCTCGCACGTCACCGTCACACCCACGCACCGCCGCCGCGGCATCCTCACCCGGATGATCACCGAGGATCTGGCGGAGGCGAAGGAGCGCGGTGACGCGGTCTCGACGCTGATCGCGGCCGAGCACCGGATCTACGGGCGGTTCGGCTTCGGCCCTGCCGCCTGGCTCACGGAGTGGGAGATCGACGTCCCGCGCAGCGGCCTCGACCCGCTGTGGTCGGGACCGGCGGACGGCGGCCGGGTGGACCTGGCCGACACCGAGGACGTACGCAAGCTCGGCCCGGAGCTGCATGAGCGCTTCCGTGCCCGGCAGCACGGGGCGATCGACCGGGATGCGTACTGGTGGAGCGTGAACACGGGAGCGGTGCGGCTGCCGTCGCAGCCCTGGACGGAGCCGTACTACGCGGTGTACCGCTCACCTGCGGGCGAGGTCGAAGGGCTCCTCACGTACACGGCGGAATCCCGCTGGAGCGAGAGCAGCCAGCCGGCCAACACGGCGAAGGTCCAGAGCCTGATCGCCGTGTCGCCCGCCGCGGAGCGCGCGCTGTGGGAGTACCTCTGCTCGATCGACTGGATCACGACGGTCCGGTCCGGCGGGCGCGCCCCGGACGACCTGCTGCCCCTCCTCCTCCCGGACCCGCGCGCGGCGCGGATCGTGTCGCACGCGGACTTTCTGTGGGTACGGCTGCTGGATGTCGTACGGGCGCTCCAGTCGCGTGCGTACGCGGCTTCGGGCTCCCTGGTGATCGACGTGCACGACGAGTCGGGGCTGGCGGGCGGCCGCTTCCGGCTGGACGCCACGCCGGAGGGGGCGTGGTGCGTGCCGACGACGGAGGCGGCGGATCTGTCGCTGGGGATCGGGGATTTGGGGACGCTGTATCTCGGGGACGAATCGGTGCTGCGGCTGGTGGCTCTCGGCCGGATCGAGGAGGCCGCCCCGGGCGCGGCGGCACAGGCGGACGCGGTGTTCCGCGCGAGGCGCCGCCCTTGGTGCCCGGACATGTTCTGACGGGGTGTGCTCTGAGGGGGTGTGCTCGGGGGGTGGGTTCGAGGACGAGGCCGAGGCCGGGTCCGCGGGCGGGGCCGCCTGTGCTGCCGCGCCCGCGGCGGCCTCAGACCGATGCGGAGTGGAGCAGCAGGGCGAGCATGATGCTGCCGGCGCCTGTTGCCGTGGCGTTCTTGGCGCGCAGGCCGAAGCTCAGCAGTCCGAGGCTGACGACGCCCACGATGCCGAAGCGCCAGTGGATGAACTCTTCGACGGCGAAGGTGAGGAGCGGCATGGCAGGTCCCTCCTTGGGGTGTGGGAGGAGCGTGCGAACCCGTTGGCTGATCGACCAACTGGAGTTAGCATCGGCCTACTTAGGCCAAGTGTTGAAAGTTGGTGCCAACTCACTTGGAGTTGTCCCCACTTGGTGTCCTCGAATAACCCTCTTCCAATAACTCCCCACAAACGGAAGAGAGTTGTAGCGTCGACCTGTGAACCAGGAGAACGGCAGCATGAACGGACGAGACACCGAACAAAAGCTCGGCTACCAGGACATTGCCGACATTCTGCGGGGGCGTATCCGCAGCGGTGAGCTGAAGGCCGGGGATCCCATGCCCACGCAGTCGCATCTGGTCGAGGAGTTCGGCGCCGGCCGGGGAACGGTCCGCGACGCCCTGAAGATCCTGCAGGACGAGGGCCTGCTCACCCACGTCACGCGCGGCGCCCCCGCACGTGTCGCCGGCAACGTCGCCCGGTCCGCGCACGACGCCGACGACCCGCAGCCGACGATGGTGGCGCTCGGCCCGCGCATGGCCGAGGCGTTCTCCGCCGAGCATGTCCGCATCGACGCGCTCAGTCTCACCGCCGAGACCCTGATGCTGGCCCTGGGCGAGCCCCTGCGCCTCATCCACGAAGGCCGCATCAGGCCGGACACCATCGAGGCCCGCATCCTGCTCCCCGGCCGCGACATCAACCTCGCCTTCCCGACGCCGGTCGAGACCGAGCAGGCCCTCATCGACGACAACCCCGTCCACCAGCGCTGGCTGACCCAGCGCAACGCCCAGGGGCAGGTCCTCCGCCACAACCTCCAGGCCCTGCACCGCTCCCACGGCATCGACGTCAAGGTCACCTTCCGTGCGCTGCCCCTCACCCCTCCCGTCAAGCTGTACGTCCTGAACGGCTCCGAGGCCCTCTTCGCGTACTACGAAGTCACCAGGCGCGAGGAGGAGATCGACGAGACACCCGTCGAGATGTACGACGCCTTCGGGATGCAGTCGCTGCTCTTCCCGTTCGTCGCCGCGCACGGGTCGCGCGACGCCGCCTTCGTGGCGCAGTCACAGATGTGGTTCGACGCACTCTGGAACACCATCGCGTCGAACCTCACACTCTCCTAGTGACTATCCAAGCGGCACACACGGAACAGGCGGCACACGTGGTCGAGCAGCTCAAGGATCTGGTCAGCGGCGCCGAGCATGTGCTCTTCGACTTCGACGGCCCCATCTGCCACCTCTTCGCGGGCCATCGCGCGCACCACGTCGCCGACAGCCTGGTGGAGTGGCTGGAGAAACGCGGCAGCCATGTACTCCTGACGGACGAGGAACGGGACTCCGGGGACCCGCATGCCGTCCTGCGCGCGGTGAGCCGGCTGCAGCCGGGCAGCGAGCTGGTCGAGGCGCTGGAGGCGGAGCTGACCCGCGAGGAGCTCCACGCCACCACGACCGCCTGGCCCACCGCCTACGCCGACCCGCTGATACGTACCTGGAGTGCGATCGGCGTCGGCCTTGCCATCGCGACCAACAACTCCCCGCGGGTGGCGGAGCAGTACCTCACCGGCCGCGGGCTGCGCGAGTGCTTCGCGCCCCACATCCACGGCCGTACCACCGATCTTCACCTCCTCAAGCCCGACCCGGACTGTGTGCTGCGCGCCCTCACCTCCCTCGGCGCGGACCCGGCCGCGTCGCTGATGATCGGCGACACCCCCTCCGACCTGTACGCGGCCCGCGAGGCGGGTGTGCGCTTCCTCGGTTTCGGCCGTGATGGGCATCGGGTGGAAAGACTGCACCGGGCGGGGGCGTCGGTGACCGTGGATTCGCTGGAACCGGTCCTGGACGCCGTCCGATGCGTGGGCAGGGACCGGATCTAGAGCAGCAGGAGTACGCAGACCACGCACCCCAGCACCGCGCAGTCGCGCCTTTCCTCTTTGTCGGCCAGAGCGAGGACGGCGACGAGCAGTCCGGGAGCCCCGAACAGCTGGTGGACGATCAGCTCCAGCAAGGTTTGCAGGAGGCGGGCCATGGCGTTCCCTCCCTTCGGGTCCAGTCACCCGATCAACTTCCGGCCCAATTGGACTGGTTGATTGAAGTGGTGGTCCCCTTTCCGTCAGATCGCTTAACCCGTAGGGATGTAGGCCCGCCAATTTGACCGAAAGTGGTATGAGGGAGCGGCCGGAAGGGGTACGGTCACGGCGTGGGGAGCAGACAGTCCGGCGAGGGGGCCGGCCGGGAGTTCCAGCGTGTCGCGGACACGCTGAGGTCCCAGCTGGCCGACGGCGGATACCCGGTCGACGCCGTGCTGCCCACACAGCGGCAGCTCGCCGAGACGTTCGGCGTCTCCCGCGACACCGTGCAGCGCGCACTGCGGGAGCTCGCCGACGAAGGGTGGATCGAGTCCCGTCAGGGCAGCGGCTCGCGCGTTCTCAAGAGCAGCCAGACGATCCACACCTCGTCGAGCACCCGGAAGGCGGGCACCGGACGGGTGACTCTCGCCCCGTTCATCCGGGCGGCCTTCGAGCAGCCGGAGGTGACCCTGGACGCGTTCACCCTGACCTCCGAGTCGCTCGACACCCATCTGCGTGTCCAGTCGGAGCGGGTGCGCAGCGGTGAGATCGGCCCGCGCCGCATCACCGTCCGTCTCCTGCTCCCTGATCTGCGGCAGCCGTCGGTCTATCCGCGGAACGTGGCGGATCCGGAAGACCTGCGGCCGCTGGAGCGACTGCGCGACATCAGCCGCCGCCACGCCGATTCGCTGCGCGACACGCTCCACGACCTGCGGCGCGAGGGCCTGGTGGCCGAGGCGGACCTTCACGTCGGCCACGTACCGCAGTACCCCACCGCCAAGCTCTATCTGCTCAACGGCACGGACGCGCTGCACGGCTTCTACGACCTGACCGAGCGCAAGGTGCTGCTGCCTCCGGACGACGAGGAGGTCGTCATCAGGGACGTGCTGGGCGTGGGGGCGACCCTCTTCCACTATGCGAAGGACGGCGACCCGGGCTCCCAGGGGTCCGTCTTCGTCGAGGCCGCACAGGTGTGGTTCGACTCCCACTGGAAGGTGAAGCAGTAGTAACGAAGCGCGTCGCCACCGGGCTCAGGCCGCTAAGGTGTGCGTCATCATCAACGCCCCCGTGACTGTTTCAGGAGCGGCTTGTGGGTGCTACCCCTGCGGCCGTTCTGCCGGCCGCAGTCCCGCCCGACGACGGCGCGCCCGCGCACCGTCACGGCACGCCCGACGACGGCGCGCTCGCCCGCTTCGTCCGTGACGCGACGCGCACCGCGGTGACGACCCGGGGGCATCACAACCGCAACTTCATCGTCCCACTCGACAAGCCCATGGCGCGTTTCCTCGGGCGGTGTGCAGGGGAACGCGTCACGGTGCGCCGGCGGATGCGGGGAGTGCTCCAGGTCGTCATCAGGACGTGGGAGGACGAGCGGCTCGTCCTCGACACGCTCAAGGGTGTGCTGCCCCATGTGCCCGAGTGCCTGGCGGTGGTCGGGGACACGGCCGTGCACAGCTATGTGGAGGGCGTGCCGCTGTCGAGCGTGTGCGAGTACGGCAAGCCGGTCGACCCGCGGCTCGTCGAGGCGTTCGCCGGACTGCTCGCCCAGACGGTGCGGGTGCGCAGGGAGAACCTGCCGGAGCTGCCGTACGGGTGGCCGAAGGACGGTGACAGCGAGGCGTTCCTGCGGACCTTGGCGAGGCTCGCCGACCAGCAGATCCGGCAGCCCAATTGGACCGAGTTCGGAGAGCTGTTCATGGCACTGGGGGTCCCCGAGGACGCCCTGCGGAGGTTCGCCGACCGGATTCCCCGTATGGCGGCCCGGCCGTTCGGCCTGCTGCACACGGATCTCCACCGGGACAACGTGATCATCCCCTACTACGGCGACAGTGGTCCGCCGCTCGTGTGCGTCGACTGGGAACTGGCGACCTACGGTGACCCGCTGCACGACCTCGCGACGCATCTCGTACGGATGCGTTACCCGGACGTCCAGGAGCAGGAGGTCGTGGACGCCTGGTGCCGGGCGGTGGGCGAGATCCGGCCGGACGTCGTGAACGGCGTCGAGGATCTGGGTCACTACATCGCTTTCGAGCAGGCGCAGTCCGTCTATCCCGATGTGATGCGTGCGGTGAACCGACTGGACGGCACGGATCTGCCGAGGGATCTCGCGCAGGCCGCCGATTCGGTGCAGCGGGCGCTCCAAGCGGCACAGGAACCATTGCAGTTGGGCGAACTGCCCTCTCTGCCGGCGATCGAGCAGGTGATCCACCGCTGGCACATGACCGCCCGCTCCGGTCGTCACGCCAGGGGCCGGAGCAGACAGTCGGCGGTCCTGTGGCAGGCGGACGTCCAGGTGCCGGAGCGCCCGGGATTCCCGTGGACGGCGGTGACGGAGGCCCTGGCCGCCGAGGCGGCGGCACCCGCCGAGCGCGTGTTCAAGGGCACGCACCACATCAACACGATCGTGGACGTGGCGAGCGCCGGTGCGTCCGTCGTCGTACGGCGCAGGGCGAGCGGACCCAGGCGCGCGGAGCCATGCGTCCTGGACGAGCACAAGGTGCTGCTGGCACTGGAACAGCTGCCGGTCGGGGCCGTTCGGGCGCCGCGGATTCTCGCGCTCGGCTACAAGGGGCTGTCGGACCGTTTCGCGATCCACTCCTACGAGGGTCCCGGGGACTACTTCCAGCCACCGGATCACCCCGTGTCGGGGCTGCTGCCGCACGAGGCGGACGATCTCGTGGATCAGCTGGCCGCGCTCGTGCACATCGACACGGGCCCGCTCGACGACGCCGTGAGCAGCGACACGTTCTACCGCTTGCTCAGCGACCGGCTCGTGGAGCTGGTCCGGGGTCTGCCCAAGGAATCGCTTCAGCTCGCGCGCGTGCTCGGGCTGCCTGCGGCCGACCGGCTGAAGGAGATGCTGGACAGCCGCACCGTCACACCGCGGACTCCCGTGCTGCTCCACGGCGACCTCAACCCCTGGAACCTGGTCAGGGGCAGCCGGTCAGGTCCGCTCACGATCATCGACTGGGAGATGGCGATGATCGGCGACCCGCTCTACGACCTGGTACGCCATCTCCATCTGACCCGGCACCGTTCCGAGATCGGCCGGCGCATGTTCCGGCGCTGGGAACGGAGCCTCCCCCCGGATTACGTAAAGGGCTGGGAGGAGGACCGTCGCACCTACCGCTGGATCGAGCTCGTCCGCTCCGCCTACATCGATCTGGACCGGCTGGTGACGGGCGTGGGCCTGGACGCGCCCAATGTGCGCAAGGCCGTCGACTCGTACGCCGTGACCCTCTACGCGGCGACGGCGTCGCTGGGGCTCCGCGGGGGTCGCGTGGTCAATCCGTACCTCATCGCGGCGCTGCCCGAGGGAGACAGAGTGATACCGGGCGCGAAGCCGCGGGCCGAGTCGCCGGTCACTTCGTCCGCACGCTGAACAGCACCCCGGACAGCCCGACCCCCACCGCCAACAGCCCCGCGCACCACCCCAGCGCGATCCAGGGTGTGTTGCCCACCGGCTGGTCCAGCAGGAGGCCGCGGAGGGACTCGAGCACCGGGGTGACCGGCTGGTGTTCCGCGAAGCCGTGGAGCCAGGACGGCATCGTCCCGATCGGGACGAACGCGCTGCTCGGGTAGGGCAGGAACATCATGAAGAAGGTGAATCCGCCCGCCGCCTCGGGGGACTTGGCGAGCAGGCCCGCGGCAGCCGAGAGCCAGGAAATGGCGACGATGAAGGCGAGCAGGATGCCGGCTGCCGCGAGCGCGGCGGAGGCGGAGGCCGAGGGGCGGAAGCCGATCGCGAAGGCGACGACGAGGACGAGAGCGGTCGAGACGAGGTTGCGGGCGGCGCTGGCGGTCACGTGGCCCGCCAGGATGGGGATGCCGCCGATGTCGAGGGAGCGGAAACGGTCGATGATGCCGCTCTTCATGTCTTCGCTGACGCTCACGGCGGTGGTGGAGGAGCCGAAGCCGGCGCAGAGGAGCAGAACGCCGGGGACGACGTAGGTGACGTACTCCGTACCGGTGTCGATGGCGCCGCCGAAGAAGTAGACGAAGATCAGCATCAGCATGACCGGCAGCAGCATGCTGGTGATGACGGCGTCGATGTTGCGCCTGCTGAGGCGGATGCCGCGGCCCGTGAGTGTCAGGGCGTCGGACAGGGCGTCAGGCACGGGTGGGCTCCTTTTCCGTGGGCGTGTCGGTGTCGGTTTCTGTGTCCGTGGGTGCGGGGGTACGGGTGTGCGTCGTCGTCGCGGCGGGCGCGGTGCGGGTGAGGGCGAGGAAGACGTCGTCGAGCGTCGCCGAGTGGAGCGAGAAGCGGGCCACGTCCCGGTGGTGCGGGTCGAGTTCGTCGAGCAGCGCGCGGACATGGGCGGCGGTGCCATCGGTCGGGATGCCGAGGGTGAGGGCCTCGGGGGAGCGGTGCACGGCCCGGTCGGCGTGCCGGTCGTACGCTGCACGGTCGGCCAGGACCAGGTCGATGCGATGACCGGCGACGCGGCGCTTGAGCTCGTCAGCCGTGCCCTCGGCGACGAGCACGCCGCCGTCGATCACGGCGATGCGGTCGGCGAGCCCGTCGGCCTCCTCAAGGTACTGAGTTGTGAGGAAGACGGTGGCGCCGCGGCCCGCCAGGTCGCGCACGGCCTGCCAGAGCTGCCGGCGGCTGCGTGGGTCGAGGCCGGTCGTCGGCTCGTCGAGGAAGATCACCTCCGGGTCGCCGACCAGCCCGGCGGCGAGATCGAGCCGGCGCCGCATGCCGCCCGAGTACGTACGCGCCAGGCGCCGCGCGGCGTCCGTGAGGTCGAAGCGGTCGAGGAGTTCGGTGGCGCGCCGGCGGGCCGCGGTGCGGGAGGCGCCGCCGAGGCGGGCCATCATGCGCAGGTTCTCCTCGCCCGTCTGTGTGTCGTCGATCGCCGCGAACTGCCCGGTCAGGCTGATGGCCCTGCGGACGGTGGCGCGCTCGGTGACGACGTCGTGCCCCGCGACGCGGGCGTGGCCCGCGTCGGCCGTCGTGAGCGTGGTGAGGATGCGGATGGTGGTGGTCTTGCCCGCACCGTTGGGACCGAGGAGCGAGAAGACGGTGCCGCGTTCGACACGCAGGTCGACGCCGTGCAGGACGCCGACTGCTCCGTACGACTTCGTGAGTCCGTGTGCCTCGATTGCGGCCGATGCGCCGTGGCCGGCGTGGTCTGTCCCCATGAGCCTCCCCCTTCTGCGTATGGCATACGCGTTACTGCGTAAGGGTTACGCATTACTAGGATGTTCGTCAAGCGACAAGGAGGCGGTGGCGTGGTGGCGGACAGAAGCGGCAGCGGCGACACCGGGCTGCCGGCCGGTATCGAGGCAGCCTGGGGCCTGCGGGAACGCCCGTCGAAGGGGCCGAAGCCCGGCATCGGCCTGGACCGGATCGTCGACGCCGCGATCCGGCTGGCGGCCGACGAAGGTCTCGCGGCGGTGTCCATGGGGCGGGTCGCGAAGGCGCTCGGCGTCTCGACGATGTCGCTCTACCGGTACGTCGGCGCGAAGGACGAGCTGTACGTACTGATGCAGGAGGCCGTCATCGGCACCCCGCCGCCCGTCGCGCAGGGCGCGGGCTGGCGAGAGGCGCTCACGTCCTGGGCGCGGGCGCAGCGCGCGGTGTTCCAGCGTCATCTGTGGGCGCTGCGCATCCCGGTCTCCGGCCCGCCGGCCACGCCCAACATGGTGGCCTGGTGGGAGCAGGGCCTCGTGGCGCTTGAGACCACGGGCCTCGGCTCCGGGGACAAGATCTCCGTGATCCTGCTGGTCAGCGGCTTCGTACGGAGCGAGGCGACGATGATGGCCGACCTGGACGCGGCCGTGCGGGCGAGCGGCACCCCCGAGCAGTTCGCCGCCCGGTACGAGAACATGCTCACCCGCCTCGCCGACCCGGTCCGCTACCCGTCCGTGGCCGCGCTCCTGAAGACGGGCGTGATGACCGAGCCGGACGAACCGGACTACGAGTTCACCTTCGGGCTCGACCGCATCCTGGACGGCGTCGCCGCGCTGGTCGCCCGGAGCGCCGGGCCGGACCAGGGCTGCTGACGGGCTTTCACGCCGTCAGCGCCACCTTGCCCACCAGGCGCTGCGACTCGATCGCCGTATGAGCCTCCGATGTCCGGTCCAGGGGGAAGCCGCGCCGATCACCGAGTGCAGGGTGCCAGAAGCAGCGGCGGCGAGGGCGCGGGTAGGCCGGTTCGGTATGGACCGAGGGCGAGAGCCGGACGTCCGCGATGCCCAGCAGGCGTACGTCCCGGCGCCCGGCTCCGCGGGTCCGCGGCGGCGAAGCCGCCCGTCGGGGCGCCGTGGACCGAGAAGCGGCCGGCCGTCGGCGCCGACGGCCGCGACGACCTGGCCCGGGCAGGCCTCCGGTTCCGGGGCCTCCGCCGGGGCCAGGGCGTCGGGGCCGCCGAAGTCGATCACCGTGTGACGCGCATGCTGTCCACGCCTCTCCCGGAGTGCCGAGCCGTCGTGCTGGGACGTCTGGAACGTACACCTTGGCCGAGGTCAAACTCCCTTGGTGACGCGGTACTTGAGATGGGTCGCGTTCGAGGTGTGGACCACGCGCAGCGGCTCGAGCTCCTGGTGCAGCGCGCCCAGCCTGTCGAACAGCCGCAGGCCCTCCCCGAACAGCACCGGCAGCACATGCAGCTGGATCTCGTCCACCAGTCCTGCGCGAAGGAACTGCTGGACCGTCTCCGCGCCGCCCGCGATGTCGACGTTCCGGTCGCCGGACGCGGCCCTGGCCTGCTCCAGGGCGCTGTGGATGCCGTCGGTCACGAAGGTGTAGCTGGTGCCGCCCTCCTTGACCTCGGGCCGGCGGGGACGGTGGGTCAGGACGAACACCGGCGCGCGGAAGGGAGGGTTGTCCCCCCACGGCTTCTCCCCGGTGTCGAACATCGTCCGGCCCATCACCACCGCGCCCGTCGCGTCGAACCACTCGCCGACGATCTCCGAGTCGCGGTTGTGCTCGCCGCCGGTCATGCCCTGGCGCTCCCGCCAGCTCGCCAGTCCGGCCATCCACTCGTGCAGGCGCAGCCCGCCGTCGCCGCCCGGATTGCCGATGCCGGCGTGGGGTCCGGCGATGCAGCCGTCGAGCGACATCATCAGGTCTGCGGTCACTGTCACGTTCGTCGTCATGGTGGCTCCCGAGGTCGGCCGTGGTCGTGGTGCCTGGTGGTCCCTGGTGGTCCCACTCAAAGCGTCGATCGGGAGCCGGCGTTTTCGACACGCGCAGAGGGCCGGATCGGGAGGGCCGGCCGCGGAGGCGTACGGAGCAGGGTGAGCGCCACCACGAATGCGGTGCCGATGAGCCCCGCGCCGACGGCGAAGGCCAGCTGGTAGCCGCTGGTCAGCGCCTCGGCCCGGCTGCTGCCGTCCGACACCCGGCTACCGGTGCGGGCGGCCGCCAGCGTGGAGAGCACCGCGACGCCCAGGGCCATCCCGATCTGCGCGGTCGTGTTGAAGACCCCGGAGGCGAGCCCTGCGTCCTCCTCGCTCGCGCCGGACATCCCGAGCGAGGTCAGTGCGGGCAGCGCCAGCCCGAAGCCGGCGGCCAGCAGCATGACGGGCAACAGGTCGAGCGCGTAGTCGGCGTGCACGGGGAGCCGGGTGAGCAGCCCGAGGAGCCCGCCCAGGAGCACAAGCCCCACCAGCAGGACGGTGCGTTCGCCGAAGCGGGCGATCAGCCGGGCGGAGACGCCCAGGGACACCGCTCCGATGACGAGGGCCGCCGGGAGCATGGCGAGCCCGGTCCCGAGGGCGCCGTATCCACGGACCTGCTGCAGATAGAGGGCGACGAGGATCTGGAAGGAGAACAGGGCGGCCACCATCAGCATCTGGACCAGGTTCGCCCCGAGGACGTTGCGCGGGCGGAGGATCCGCAGCGGCATGAGCGGCGTGCGGGCCGTGGCCTGACGTGCGGCGAACGCGGCGAGCAGGACGACGGCGAGGGCGCCGAGGCCGAGCGTGTGTGACGAGGCCCAGCCGTACGCCTCGACCTTGACGACGGTGTAGACCCCGAGCATCAGCCCGGCCGTGACGAGGAGCGCGCCGATGACATCGGCGCCCGCGCTCAGACCGATGCCGCGGTCGCCGGGCAGGACGGGTACGGCGACGGCGAGAGCCGCGAGGCCGATCGGCAGGTTGATGAAGAAGATCCAGTGCCAGTCGAGCACATCGGTGAGTACGCCACCGAGCACCTGTCCGAGCGACGCCCCGGCGGCGCCGGTGAAACTGAACACGGCGATGGCCTTCGCGCGCTCCTTGGGCTCGGTGAAGAGCGTGACGAGAATGCCCAGGCCGACGGCCGAGGCCAGCGCGCTGCCGACGCCCTGGAGGAAGCGGGCGGCGATCAGCACTCCGGGCGACGTCGCGATCCCGGCGATGAGCGAGGCCACGGTGAACACGGCGGTCCCGGCCAGGAACATCCGCTTCCGGCCGAGCAGGTCGCCGAGCCGCCCCGCGAGGAGCAGCAGACCTGCGAAGGCGATGAGGTAGGCGTTGACGACCCAGCTGAGGCCGGCGGGGGAGAAGCCCAGGTCGTTCTGGATGGCCGGCATGGCAACGGTGACGATGCTGCCGTCGAGGATCGTCATCAGCGTGGCCGTGGCGATGACGGCGAGGGCGAGCCAGCGGGAGTCGGTGGACACGGAGGTCTCCTGTCGGGCCGTCGGAAGGGTCGACCAGAGAGACCGTAACAGATGGTTTTGTTGCAGACTATCTTTCTCGGGTCGATACTTGTGCGGCGTTCTGCTTCCCGCGCCGCCTCACTCCCTCGTGTCTCGCTTCCTGGCGCCTCGCTTCCCGCTGCCTGACTTCCCCTGCTGCCTCACTTCCCCCGCCGTCTCACATTCCGCGCTGCCTCGCCCGCCGGGTCGGCCGCGGACTCTCGGCCGGAGTGGCCAGACCGCCGCCGGCCAGCTGGTTCAGCGCCCGCAGCAGCGTTTCCCTGTCCTCGTCGGCGAGCGTGCCGAGCGCCTCCGCGTGCACGCGATCCACGATCTTCCGGCTCTTCCCGGCGATCCGCGCACCCTCCTCGGTCACCGCGATGATCCGCGCGCGCCGGTCCCGGCCGGACGGGCGCCGCTCGGCCAGTCCGGCCTCCTCCAGGGCGTCCACGGTCACGACCATGGTGGTCTTGTCCATGTCACCGATCTCCGCGAGCTGTGCCTGTGTCCGCTCCTCCTCCAGGGCGTGCACGAGTACGCAGTGCATCCGCGCGGTCAGGCCGATCTCGCCGAGCGCGGCGGCCATCCGCGTGCGCAGCACATGGCTGGTGTGGTCGAGGAGAAAGGACAGGTCGGGGGCGGTGCGGGCGGGTGTCATGGCGGTCATGCGTGCCAGCGTAACAAGTTGATTCCGTGGCGGATTATTCGAAAGTGGACTTTCTGGTCGCGCTGTCGTTCGCTCGAACGCTCGTGTGCGGAGCATCAGCCGCTCATATGCGCAGCATCAGCCGAGCGCTTCGCGGCTGTGCCGCAGGAAGTCCCGCTCGGCCGCGTTCTGCGTGCGGGCGCTCGCCGCCTCGTACGCCTCGGCGGCCTCTTCCCCACGACCCAGGCGGCGCAACAGGTCGGCGCGCACGGCATGGAACACGTGGTAGCCGTCGAGCCGTGCGTCCAGGCCGTCCACCAGGGCGAGCGCCGCTTCCGGGCCCTCGACCTCGGCCACCGCGACCGCGCGGTTGAGGGCGACGACCGGGTTCGGGGCGATCGCGTACAGCTGGTCGTACAGCTGCAGGGTCTGCGACCAGTCGGTCGCGGCCGCGGTCGGAGCGTCGCTGTGGACGGCGTTGACCGCCGCCTGGATCTGGTACGGGCCGGGCCGGCCGCGGCGCAGGCACTGCCGCACGATGGCCTGGCCCTCGTCGATCAGGCCGCGGTCCCAGCGGCCTCGGTCCTGGTCCGCGAGCGGGACGAGCCCGCCGTCCGGGGTCGTGCGTGCCGACCGGCGCGACCCCACGAGCAGCATGAGCGCGAGCAGGCCCATGACCTCGGGCTCGTCGGGCATGAGTTCCGCAAGGAGCCGGCCGAGGCGGACGGCCTCCGTGCAGAGGTCCTCGCGGACGAGCTGCTCGCCCGAACTGGCGGCGTATCCCTCGTTGAAGACGAGATAGACGACGGCCAGCACGGCCCGGACGCGGTCCGGGAGGTCGGCGTCGGCAGGGACCCGGTAGGGGATCCGCGCGTCACGGATCTTGCCCTTGGCGCGGACCAGCCGCTGCGCCATGGTCGGCTCGCTCACGAGGAAGGCGCGGGCGATCTCCGGGGTGCCGAGGCCGCCGAGCAGACGGAGGGTCAGGGCGACCTGGGCGGCGGGGGCGAGCGCGGGATGGCAGCAGGTGAAGATCAGGCGTAGCCGGTCGTCGCGCACGGGTCCCTCCTCGTCGGGGCCGTCGGGGCCGTCCGGGCCGTCGCCCGCACGGCGGGTGTACAGCAGGGCGGCTTGCGCGTGCCGGTCCTCGCGGGACGCTTCCCTGCGGAGCCTGTCGACGGCCCGGTTGCGGGCGGTGGTGATGATCCAGCCGGACGGGCTCGGCGGCAGCCCGGTCGTGGGCCACCGCTCCACCGCCGTGGTGAACGCGTCCTGGACCGCCTCCTCGGCGATGTCGATGTCACCGAAGACGCGGACCAGGACGGCGACGGCGCGCCCGTACTCCTCCCGGAACACGCGCTCCACCGCCGACGGTGTCACCTCAGGCACAGGTGCCGTGCTCCATGGGCCTGACCTCGATCGACAGGGGGGCGAGCACCCGGGCGTACCTGCGGCCCCACTCGAGCGCCGCGTCGAGATCGGGCGCCTGGATGACCGTGAACCCGCCGATGTGCTCCTTGCCCTCGACGTACGGGCCGTCCGTCATGAGCACCTCGTCGCCCTTCAGCTGCAGCACGGTGGCGGTGCTCGGCGCGTGCAGGCCCCCGGCGAACACCCAGGCGCCGGCCGCCCTGATCTCGGCGTTCAAGGCCTCGAGCTCCCGCATGATCGGTTCCAGGAACTCGGGTGGGGGAGTCGGTCCGTCGGGCTGGTAGATGCTGAGCAGGTACTGCTTCATGGTGGTCCTCCTTGACACCGGGTCCGTGCCCGGCCCGGGTGCGGTCACCCGCCATCCGGGCGCGGTCACCCTCTATACGAACGGCCCCGGCCCGGATCGACACATCGCCGCACCGTCCTCAGGATTTTCTGGGGGCTTCTTTCCGTCGGGCTTCTTTCCGACGGGCTTCTGGCCGGCGGGCTGCGCGGCGGCCCCCGCCGGTGGCCCGTACGTGGCGGCGAGCTCGACCGCCAGCCGCGCCAGCCGTTCCCGGGCCGCCGGCGGCTCCAGGACCTCGACGCGCGCACCGAGACCGGCCAGCTGCGCCGCCACGATCTCCGGCGACGGCCCGTCGATCTCCACCTCGAACCATTCGCTGCTGGTGCCGGTGCTGCTGCCGCCGCCGCTGTCGGCGGCGTCGCGGTCGCTGCCGCCGTCGTCCGACGCTGCTGCGCCGATCCGCAGCCGCCCGCCGAAGAGCCCTTCCAGTACGGCCTCGGTGCCGCGTTCCGCCCTGGCCCGGACGGTCGTCGCGAGCATGCGGTCCTCCATGCGCGCGGCGAGCGAGCGCCAGGCGGCGGTGAGGTCGAAACCGTCCGGGCGTACGACCGGATCGCCGGTCGTCTCGACGGACCTGATGCGGCTGAGCCGGAACGTCCGCAGCCCGCGGTCGGTGTCCGCGACGAGATACGGCACACCGGCCTTGGCGGCGAGGCCGAGCGGGTGCACCGTCCGCACGCCCGCGGGCCTGCCGGGACCGGCGTACCCGAGCCGGACCTGTGCGCCGTCCACCACCGCGCGGCGCAGGACGTCGAGCTGGGGCGTCGCGGCCGTGACGGGGGAGCGCGACCAGTCGGTGTCGTCGGTGACACCGGCGGCCGCCGCCGCCTCCGCACCGGAGCGCAGCGTGGCGGGCAGGGCACGGACCAGCTTGCGCAGCGCCGTTCGTGACGCTGGCGTCGTCGACAGCGGCCCCGCCATCAGGAACAGCGCGCGGATCTCGTCGGCGGTCAGCCCGCTGAGGTCGGTCCGGGCGCCGCCGACCAGCGACCAGCCGCCGCCCCGCCCGCGCTGGGAGTAGACGGGGATTCCGGCCGCCGCCAGCGCCTCCAGGTCCCGGCGGGCCGTGCGCTCGGACACTTCGAGCTCCGCGGCGACCTCCGCCACGGTCACCCGTCCGCGCGACTGCAGGAACAGCAGCGTCGCCACCAGACGATCGGCTCTCATACCGATTCATTCTGCTCCGGAAAGTGGCCAGAAGATGGCCTGTTCGAGTTCCAGGATGGTGCCGACAGCAGCGCTGGACACGGAAATGGGAGCTGAACATGATCGTGGTGACCGGAGCCACCGGGAACGTCGGACGCCCGCTCGTGCAGGAACTCGCCGCGGCAGGCGAGCAGGTGACGGCGGTTTCGAGACGGCCGTCGCACGCGGAGGCACAGGACGGCGTACGGCACCGGCAGGCCGACCTGGCCGTACCCGAGAGCCTCGCGCCCGTGCTCGACGGGGCCGACGCGCTCCACCTCCTCGTCGCCGGAGGCGGCGAGGGCCTGAACCCCCGCGCCCTCCTCGACGTCGCCAAGTCCGCCGGCGTGCGACGGGTGGTTCTTCAGTCGTCCCAGATCACCGGGACCCGTCCGGACGCCCCTTCCCACGCCCACCTGCGTGCCTTCGAGGACGCCGTCCGGCAGTCGGGCCTCGACTGGACCGTGCTGCGGCCCGGCGGCTTCGCCTCCAACGCGTACATGTGGGCGGAGTCGGTCCGCTCCCGTCACGCGGTCGCCGCGCCCTTCGGCGACGTCGCGCTCCCGGTCATCGACCCGGCCGACATCGCCGAGGTCGCCGCCGCTGCCCTGCGCGACGGGCGTCACGCGGGCCGTACGTACGAACTCACCGGCCCGGCGCCGGTCTCCCCGCGCGAACAGGCCCACGCCATCGGCGACGTCCTGGGCACACCGCTCCGCTTCACCGAACTCACCCGGGCCGAGGCCCGCTCGGCCATGCTCCGGTTCATGCCCGAACCGGTGGTGGACGGCACCCTGTCCCTCCTGGGCGAACCGACGGCAGCCGAACGGCGGGTGAGCCCCGACGCGGAGCGGGTCCTCGGCCGGCCGGCCCGTACCTTCGCCGAGTGGGCGGTGCGCAACGCCGAGGCGTTCCGCTGATGCGTACCGTTCTCCCATGCCCGAACTCCAGCGCCTCCGCCTCGACCACGCCCCGGCCTTGCTCGCGTTCGAGCAGGAGAACCGGGCCTACTTCGCCGCGTCCATTCCGGACCGTGGCGACGACTACTTCGTCGAATTCGACGCACGCCACAGCGACTTGCTCGCCGAGCAGGACGCCGGACTGCACGTCTTCCATGTGCTGGTGGACAGCGGTGGTGACATCCTGGGGCGGGTCAACCTGATCGACGTGGCGGACGGCTCCGCCGAGATCGGGTACCGGATCGCCGAGAAGGCGGCCGGTCAGGGCCTGGCCACGAGCGCCGTCCGCCAGGTGTGCGTGCTTGCCGCGTCGGAGTACGGACTGACCACGTTGCGGGCCGTGACGACCCGCGACAACGCCGGGTCGCGAGCCGTCCTCGCCCGTACGGGATTCCTACCGACCGGCGAGATGGTGCTGGTCGGCCGTCCGGGGATCCGCTACGTACGGGACCTGAGCCGCACCGGCGCCGGGGCGGCCGCCCCGGCCGCCGCCCCTCGCGGCAACGGCTGAGCGGACAGCGGACGCAGGGTGAAGCGGACGCAGGACGAAGCGGCCGCGGGGACGGTGGACGCGGGGACCGTGGATGAGAGCGACGGTCAGCGAACGCGCCTCAGGCGGTCGACCAGCCGGCGGAGCTCACCGCGTCCGCGGCGAGGACGCGGCTGACGTGGTCGCCGGCTCGCCGCGACTCGCCGGCCCGCGGCGTCGTCGCTCGGCCTCCCCTGGCCGTCGGGCGACAGGAGGGGCGCCTTGCGTTCCGACTGCGCCCGGACCTCGTAGTAGGACTCGTGCGCGGTTACGCGGAACGCCTCGTCGTAGGAGGCCATCGCCGCGCGGACGGCCGCGCCGGCGAGGCCGCGGCGGCGGACGTGGACGGCCACCCAGGTGAAGAAGCCCATGACAGCGGCGAGGCCACCGGCAAGCATCAGGAACGGCAAGAACCCACCCATGGGCCGGAGCCTACGTCCTCGCGCTTTCTGTCCTGTCCCATCGGAAGTGAGCTTTCGATGGGACTGTGACAGGGCGGTGCAGGTTCGGTGAGACGAGTTGGGCGGAGGGCGTGTCGGTGAAGGTGCTCCATTCCGCGCGGCGTTCCGTCGCGTTTCACTGAACCTGCGTCGTATTGCCCTTCTTCCTGGCCCGGGAGCCACTCAGCGCGCAGCGGCGTCAGTGAGGATTGCCTGAAGGCGTGCCTGGCATTCGGCGACGAAGGCGGGGAAGGTGTGCCAGTAGTAGGAGATTCCACTGACGCCCACCGCGATGGCCCAGGCGCGGGCGCGGGTCCAGGTCGCATCGTCGAGGTTCAAGGTCTCCCGGTAGGCCTGTCGTGCTTGTGGCGGCAGGTCCCAGACCGTGGAGTGCTCGGCGTCAGGAAAGCCAACCGAGAGTCCTCCGAAGTCGATGACTGCGTGGAGTTTGCCTTCCCGGACCAAGAGGTTGGTCGGCTTGAGGTCGCCGTGGAGCCACACGTGAGGTCCGGAGGGCTCGGGCAGTGCGAGCGCAGCTCGCCACAACTGTTCCAGAGTGTCGACGTCGAGCTCAGAACCCACGGTGGTTCGGCAGTCGTCGAGACACCTACTGATCCATTGGTCGCATGGTCCCAGGCTGCCTCCGCGGTACCAGCTGAGGCCATCGGCGCGAGTCGCTCCCATGAGGTCGATGCGGTGGAGCTCCCTCACGACCGCCGCCAGGTCGGTTCCGAAGGCAGGCCAGTCCTGAATGGTGTCCGGGCCGGCCTCGGCACCGTCAATCCAGCGGTAGACCGACCAGACCAGTGGAAAGGCGTCGGCGGGCGTCCCGGCATGGACGGGCTCGGGAATCGGACATGAAAGGAGGGGCGCCAGGCGAGGAAGCCATTCCTGTTCCTTCCGCACGGACTGCCCGTTATCGGCGGTTCGTGGAAGTCGCACGAGCAGGTCATCGCCCAGCCGATACATGGTGTTGTCCGTGCCCGCGCCTGCGGGCGACAACGGTAGGGCAGCCCACTCTGGGCGCTGTGCTTTCAGCAGTGATCGGACTAGCGTCTCGTCGACTGGGATCTCATTCTCGTGAAGCGTCACGTCGGAAATCTCATCGCTGGATGGAACGGGAAGCCAGCCCCTTGGCGAAGTGAAACTGCCGGACCGGCGCGACATCCTCGAACCGGACGTCCCAATGATCAGCGAGGGAACCCGCCACCTGCCCCTGGCCCGGGACGACGAACTCCAGACCGAAACGGGCTCCCGGCCGACCTGACCGATCTGCCCTGAGCACGGCATATCCCATCAGCCAGCCGTCCCCTCGTGCCACGACAAGAGACCGTAGGCACCTGGCGCTGCCACTGGGGCAGGTTCGCTGAGACGTGGCCGCGCCAGCCGGGGAGCCGAGTGCGCCACAGAGCAGATTCAGTGAGACTGCGGCTCAGCGGTGTCCAGCTTCAGCGACATCGAGCAGGCGGCGTGAGACGGGACGCTTTCCTCGGACCCTGCTCCGTCCGAGCGTGACGGGACACACTTTTGCAAGCAGGTGCTTGCAATTGTTAGCGCCCATGTCGCAGTATCGGGGGTATGGCATCACTCAACGTCGGCAATCTCGGTGACTACCTCCGCGAGCAGCGGCGCAACGCCCAGCTCTCGCTGCGGCAGCTCGCCGATGCCGCCGGGGTGTCGAATCCGTACCTCAGTCAGATCGAGCGCGGGCTGCGCAAGCCCAGCGCCGAGGTGTTGCAGCAGGTCGCGAAGGCGCTGCGGATCTCGGCCGAGACGCTGTACGTACGGGCCGGGATTCTGGACGAGCGGGAGCGGGACGAGCTGGAGACGCGGGCCGTCATCCTCGCCGACCCGTCGATCAACGAGCGGCAGAAGCAGGTTCTTCTGCAGATCTACGACTCGTTCCGCAAGGAGAACGGCTTCGACGCCGATACGGATAAGGACACCGCCGATGACGGCCCCCGCACGGCCGACGCACGTGGTGCCGATGGACCCGCATCACCCGTACGTGAACCCGAACTCTGACTCTGCGATCCGGGAGGACCACAGTCATGGCCATCGCTGATGACCTGCGCAAGACGTTCACCGACCCGACCCCCCTCTACTTCGCGGCCGGCACGGCCGACCTCGCCGTGCAGCAGGCCAAGAAGGTGCCCGCGCTGATCGAGCAGCTGCGGGCCGAGGCGCCCGCGCGGTTCGAGGCGGTGCGGGAGACCGACCCGAAGGCCGTGCAGGAGAAGGTGACCGCCCAGGCCAAGGAGGCCCAGGCCACCGTCCAGGCCAAGGTCACCGAGGTGCTCGGGACCCTGGACACCGATCTGAAGAAGCTGGGCGAGACCGCCCAGGACCTGGCGCTGCGGGGCGTGGGGGTGGCCGCCGAGTACGCGGTCCGTGCCCGCGAGACGTACGAGAAGGTCGCCGAGCACGGCGAGCAGACCGTGAAGGCCTGGCGCGGCGAGGCGGCCGAGGAGATCGCCGAGATCGCGGTCGCCGTCGAGCCCAAGGCGGAGGAGTCCAACAGCTCCGAGCCCAAGGCCAACGGCACCTCGGTGAAGAGCGCTCCCGAGGCCAAGGCCACCACGGAGGGGCGTCCCCAGGCCGCCGCCCCGGCTCCCCGCAAGGCACCGGCGCGTAGTAAGCCGGCGGCCAAGAAGAGCAGCCCTTCCTCCGGAAAGTAGGACCTGACAACCGGGGGATACAGGCCGACGCCCTCACGGGCCGGGCACGTCATCGGTGCCCGGCCCGTTGCCGTGGGTAGATACGGGGTACGTTGGCCGCGAGGCGCTTCACATCACTCTTAGGCGGTGCTCATGATCGGCATGTGGATGGGCGGATTCGAAAGTCTCCTCTGGCTGGTGCTCGGCCTGGTCATGCTTGTCCTGGCGGTCGCCGCGCTGGTCATGGCCGCTCTCGCGCGCGAGGACGCCTACCGCGCCGCCGACAAGCAGACCAAGATGTTCTGGCTGATCCTGCTGGGCGTCACGGTCGCCGTGGATCTCTTCCTGCAGATGCTGTTCCTGCAGATCGCCGGCCTGATCGCGACGATCGTCTTCCTCGTCGACGTGCGGCCCGCGCTCCAGCAGGTCTCGGGTGGCCGTGGCCGCCGCGGCGGGTCCAGCAGCGACGGTCCGTACGGTCCGTACAACGGCGGCCGGTAGGGCCGGGGGCCCGTCGGGGCCCGGCCAGGGAGGCGTCCCGGGCCGTCCCGCCCGCGGCTTCCCGCCCGTCGAGTCCGGCTCGCCGAGTCCGGCCGGTCGAGTCCGGCCCGCCGGGGTCCTGCAGGTTCCGTCAGCGCACGCGGTCCAGCAGCAGCACGGCCACGTCGTCCGTCAGGTCCCCGCCGTTCAACTCCCGCACCTCGGCCACCGCGGCCTCCAGCAGCGCCTCACCGCGGAGCCCCGCCGCCAGCCGACGGTTGATCATCTCGACCATGCCGTCCTGGCCCAGGCGCTCCCCGTCCGGGGAGGTCCGGCCCTCGATGAGCCCGTCCGTGTACATCATCAGGCTCCAGGCCGCGCCCAGCTCGACCTGACGGCGCGGCCAGCGGGCGTTCGGCAGCAGGCCGAGTGCCGGGCCGCCGTTCTCGTACGGGAGCAGCTGCGCCGCCTGGCCCCTGCGGGCGATCAGCGGGGAGGGGTGGCCGGCCAGGCACAGGCCCGCCCGGCGCCCGTCCGGCGCGATGTCGACCATGCAGAGCGTCGCGAAGATCTCGTCGCTCTCCCGCTCGTGCTCCAGCACCTGCTGCAGCGTGGAGAGCAGCTCGTCGCCGCACAGCCCCGCGAACGTCAGCGCCCGCCACGCGATCCGCAGCTCCACGCCGAGCGCCGCCTCGTCCGGCCCGTGGCCGCAGACGTCGCCGATCATGGCGTGGACCGTGCCGTCCGGGGTGCGGACCGTGTCGTAGAAGTCGCCGCCGAGCAGAGCGCGGGAGCGGCCCGGCCGGTAGCGGGCAGCGAACCGCAGATCCGAGCCCTGGAGGAGGGGCGTGGGCAGCAGGCCGCGCTCCAGACGGGCGTTCTCCTGCGCCCGCAGCCGCGACTCGGCCAGCTTCACCTGCGCGGTGTCGGCGCGCTTGCGTTCGACGGCGTACCGGATGGCGCGGCTCAGGGTCCGGCCGTCCAGTTCGGTGCGGAGCAGGAAGTCCTGCGCACCCACGCGCACCGCCTCGGCCGCCCGCTCGGCGTCCGCCTCGGCGGTGAGCGCCAGCACGGCGTGGCACGGCGCGAGGCGCAGGACGTGCCGCAGGACGGCGAGCTCGTCGGCGTCCTCGCCGGACTGGCCGCGTACGCGTCCGGGCAGGGCCAGGTCGACGAGGATGCAGTGGATGTCGTCCGTGAGCAGCCGCTCGGCCTCGGTGAGGTTGCGGGCGGTACGGATACGCACACGGGTCCCGGCAGCGTCCAGCATCTCGGGGACGGTGAACGTGCCCGCCGGGTCGTCCTCGATGACGAGGAGCGTGAGGTCGCTGCCGTTGGTGGTCTCGGTGACGGTGTCGCGCATGGGCGGTACGGAGACAGGCGGTACGGCGGGGGCCGGTACTGCTACGGGCGAGCCGGTCCGCTGGCGCGGAACGGGTACGTGCATCTGTCTGGTTTCCTTCCCTCCCCCCGAGGGCGCGGCAGGTCGACGATCGACGTCCCGCCAGACGGGGACCATAGCGGTAGCGGGCGGTGCATTGGAATGGCGTGGCGAGAAGATCGGATGGCATATGCCGCGCATCGGGAGGTAGTTGCCCCGCCGGTGATGACGAACGTCACGCGTCGCGGGTGACCGGCGTCACGCGATCACCGCGTGACGCCTGTCACCACGATGCCAGTTACGTGGTTCCGCTCACATTCCGCCCGCCCGTACGGGTGCAAGTCCCGGTATTCGGTGCGTACAAGACATACGGCACCTTCCCTGCCTACTTGTCCGGGCGCACGACTCCGAGGATCGCCATCGAACCCGCGCCGGCCAGCGTCACATGCCGTCCCGGCCGCGGCGCGTGGACGATCGCCCCGTCACCCACGTACATCCCTACATGGCTGGCGTCGGCGTGGTAGATGATCAGGTCGCCGGGCCGCATGTCCTTGATGTCGACGCGCGGCAGCAGCCGCCACTGCTCCTGCGAGGTCCGCGGGATGCCCCGCCCCGCCGCCGCCCACGCCTGTGAGGTCAGCCCGGAGCAGTCGTACGAACCGGGCCCCTCGGCGCCCCACACGTACGGCTTGCCGATCTGCGCGGTCGCGAAGGCGATGGCCTTCCTGCCCTGCTTGCTCGCGCTGCCGGCCGCGATGTTCTTCAGGACGCCGGAGCTCAGCCAGGCCGTCTGCGCCCGGAACGCCGCCTCCTCCTCCAGCTTCAGCAGCCGCTCCCGCTCCTCCTTCTCGAGCTGCGACTCGATCTTCTTCGCGGCGGCGATCTGCTGGTTGATCTCCTTCTTGGCCTTCTCCTGCTTGACGCGGTTGGCCTCCAGCCTGGTCCACTGGGCGCCGGCCTCCTTGGTGTACGCCGCCAAGTCGGCCTGGGTCTGTTCGAGTTCGGCGATGAGGTCCTTCGTCGCCTTCTGGCCCTGCTGGAAGCGGCCCGCGCTGTCGAGGAAGAGCTGCGGGTCGTCCGTCAGCATCAACTGGGCCTCGGGCGGCAGTCCGCCGCCCCGGTACTGGGCGCGGGCGGCGGCGCCCGCACGGTCCTTGAGGTCGGCGATCCGGTCCTGGCCCTTCACTATCTCCCGGGCCAGCTCGACGATCTCGGCCGACTGCTTCTTCGCCTGCTCCTCGGCGAGGTTGTACGCGTCGGTGGCGGACGCGGCCCTGGCGTAGAGGCCGTCGAGCTCCACGCGGATCTCTTCGAGGGTCTTCTTCGGGGGCGCGGACGGGGCCGGCTCGGGCGCGGCGGGCGCCGCGGGCGCGGCGATCGAGGCGGGAGCCAGGAGCGAAGGCGCCGCGAACGCCTGGCCCGGTGCCGCCAGCAACGTCACGGCGCAGACCACGGTGATCGCGGCGGCAGCACAGCGGCGTCGGTTCACAAGCTCCCCCTCTAAATGTGATTTACCGTCAGTAACTTACGCACGACGTCGTGATGGTGCCACGCCCTCCGCAAAAGCGACAGGGTCACGCGCCGGGTTCCGCCTGATCACATCCATTTGTCAGAGACGAACGAACCCGGTCCCGTGTTCCCCGGATCCCCGTATCGCCGTCTGTTCAGTCGGAATTGGGTGCCAGGGCCGGCCAGTTCACGGTGACTTCGCCCTGCCGCCACCTGCGCAGCCCGTCCGAACCCGCCCCCGTCAGCGGCCAGTCGGCGGCCAGATCGCGCACGGCCCTCATCCACCGTTGGCGCGCTCCCAGAGTGGCGTACGGGGCCGCCGCCGCCCACGCCCGGTCGAAGTCGCGCAGAAACGCGTGCACGGGCTCGCCCGGCACGTTCCGGTGGATGAGCGCCTTGGGCAGCCGCTCCGCCAGGTCCGACGGCCGCTCCAGTGAACCCAGCCGGGTGGCGAACGTCACCGTCCGCGGCCCCTCCGGTCCCAGCGCCACCCACACGTGCCGCCGCCCTATCTCGTCGCACGTCCCCTCGACCAGCAGGCCGCCCGGCGCGAGGCGGGCGCACAGCCTCTCCCACACCGCGGCGACCTGGTCCTCGTCGTACTGGCGCAGCACGTTCGCCGCCCGTATGAGCAGGGGTCGCTCCGGCAGCGGGACCTCGAAGCCGCCGTGCAGGAAGCGCAGCCCGTCCCGCTCGTACGGGCGCGCGGCCGCGACCCGGGCCGGCTCTATCTCTATGCCGACGACCTTCGTCCGCGGCTCGGCGGCACGCAGCCGCTGCAGCAGCTCCACGGCGGTCCAGGGGGCGGCCCCGTACCCGAGGTCCACGGCGACCGGCGCGGCGGCCGAACGGCGCAGCGCCGGGCCGTGCACGGCGGCGATCCAGCGGTCCATGCGGCGCAGCCGGTTCGGGTTGGTGGTGCCACGGGTCACCGCGCCCACGGGGCGGCTCGGGGGCGGGATGGTGCGCGCGGACATGTGAACGAGGGTAAGGGTGGACGGGGCCTGTACGGCACGCCGGGCACACTGGCCCGTACGACACGCCGGGCGGCGCGCCGATTCACCCGGATGCGCTCGGATGCACTCGGCAATGATTCGGCAAAGCGGAAATGAAAGAGACGGTTCCGCTGTTCTGCCGCTTGAGGGGCCGGCGAACGCCCCTTGTCGGCATGCCCATCCTCAGGCACGCCGAGCAGCGAGCGCACCCGAGCGGAGAGGACCGTCCACGTGAGCCAGTACGTGTCCCGGCTCGCCGGAACCCTGGCATCGCCGCCCCGGCTGCGGCTTACCGGACATCACCGCAGGCCGCGCCGCATCGCCATGCTGAGCGTGCACACCTCCCCCCTGCACCAGCCGGGGACGGGCGACGCGGGCGGCATGAACGTCTACATCGTGGAGCTCGCCAAGCGCCTCGCCGCCATCGGCGTCGAGGTGGAGATCTTCACCCGGGCGACCGCGGGCGGGCTGGCGCCGGTCGTCGAGCTCGCGCCCGGTGTGCTGGTCCGGCACGTGGACGCGGGACCCTACGAGGGCCTGGCCAAGGAGGACCTCCCGGCCCAGCTGTGCGCCTTCACGCACGGCGTGATGCAGGCCTGGGCGGGCCACCGGCCCGGCCACTACGACCTGGTCCACTCCCACTACTGGCTCTCCGGCCACGTCGGCTGGCTCGCCGCCGAGCGCTGGGGCGTCCCTCTCGTCCACGCCATGCACACCATGGCCAAGGTCAAGAACGCCGCGCTCGCCGAGGGCGACACGCCCGAGCCCGCGGCCCGCGTGATCGGCGAGACCCAGATCGTCGACGCCGCCGACCGGCTGATCGCCAACACGGCGGAGGAGGCCGGTGAGCTGATCCGCCACTACGACGCGGACCCCGCCAAAGTCGCCGTCGTCCACCCCGGCGTGAACCTGGAGCGCTTCCGCGTCGCCGACGGCCGGGCCGCCGCCCGAGCCCGCCTCGGACTCCCGCAGGACGCAGTGATCCCGCTCTTCGCCGGCCGTATCCAGCCGCTGAAGGCCCCCGACGTGCTGCTGCGCGCGGTCGCCCTGCTGCTGGAGCAGGACCCGGCCCTGCGCCACCGCCTGATCGTGCCGGTCGTCGGCGGGCCCAGCGGCAGCGGTCTCGCCAGGCCGGAGGGCCTGCAGAAGCTGGCGGCCCGGCTCGGGGTCGCCGATGTCGTACGGTTCCGGCCGCCGGTCGCGCAGAACCTGCTCGCGGACTGGTTCCGCGCCGCGTCCGTGCTGGTCATGCCCTCGTACAGCGAGTCCTTCGGGCTGGTCGCCATAGAGGCGCAGGCGACGGGCACACCGGTCGTCGCGGCCTCCGTGGGCGGTCTTCCGGTCGCGGTACGGGACGGGGAGACCGGCTTCCTGGTGCCGGGGCACGACCCGGCGGACTACGCCCGCGCGCTGCGCCGCTTCGTGGACGAGCCGCAGCTGGCCGGCCGCATGGGTGCCGCGGCGGCGCGCCACGCGCGCGGCTTCGGCTGGGACACGGCGGCCACTGCCACCGCGGACGTGTACACCGCGGCGATGCACGAGCACCGCCGTCGCGTACGCTCCCACCATGGCTGACGTGCTGAAGGTCCTGGAGCAGACGCTCACGGACGCCGAGCTGGAGTGGGAGAGCCCCCAGCCGGGCTCGTACGTCGTGAAGCTGCCGGGCACCCGCAAGCTGTCGACGACCTGTTCGCTGATCGTGGGTCAGCACTCGCTGTCCGTCAACGCCTTCGTCATCCGCCACCCGGACGAGAACGAGGCGGGTGTCCACCGCTGGCTGCTGGAGCGCAACCTCAGGCTGTACGGCGTGAGTTACGCGATCGACCCGCTCGGCGACATCTACCTGGTCGGCAAGCTGCCGCTCTCGGTCATCACGCCCGAGGAGCTGGACCGGCTGCTCGGCACGGTGCTGGAGGCGGCGGACGGCGGGTTCAACAGCCTGCTGGAGCTGGGCTTCGCGACCGCGATCCGCAAGGAGTACGCGTGGCGGGTGTCCCGCGGCGAGTCCACCCGAAATCTTGACGCGTTCACCCATCTGACTCAGCGCCCGGCGAAGTAGATCGTCAACGCACACCTTCTGTACGACCTCTTCCCTGCCCTGCCCGGGTCGTGCCATGCTCACCGCCGACGTAGACATGAACGGCGTTCATATACGTGGAAGGTGGCGCATGGATCAGCTGACCAGACGGGGCCTGCTCGGCGGTGCGATAGCCGTGGCCGCGGTCGCCGTGACCGGCGGTACGGCGAATGCCGCCACCCGGACCCGTGAGACCGCAACGCTCTGGCGGGAGTTCGCCGCGTCCCCGTACACCCACCCCCAGATCCCGTTCGTCGGCAGGGCGGGGCAGCGCGGCGGATCGGCGTACTTCCCCCGGCCGCGCGTCGTGGCGAACGTCCTGAATTTCGGGGCGCACCCGGACGGCTCCGCCGACGCCGCCCCCGCGATCAACCGTGCCGTCGCCGCTGCCGGCGAACGCGGCGGCGGCACGGTCCTCATCCCGCCCGGCACCTACCGCATCGACGACGTCATCCGCATCGGCCACAGCAACGTCGTCCTGCGCGGCGCCGGCAGCGGCCGCACCAAGCTCGTCGCGACGAAGAACCTCACCGAGCTCATCGGCCCGTACGGCAGCCGCTACGGCGGCGACAAGTCCAGCTGGTCGTGGGCGGGCGGCCTCATCTGGCTCTGCCCGCAGGCGCGTTACGAGAGCCTCACCGCCGCCATCCAGGCCCGGGCCTGGCCCTTCGAGGGCTGGACCGGCAACCGGCGCGACGAGTGGAGCACCCTGACCACCGTCCGCCCCGCCCGCCGCGGCGACCGCTGCGTCACCGTCGACGACCCTTCGGCGCTGCGGCGCGGACAGCTCGTCCTGCTGCGCCTCGCCGACGACGCCGCGCACACCCTCCTCGAACACATGGCGGGGGACGGCCCCGGCCCCGAGGCGTACGTGTGGGACGACAAGACCAAGCTCACCTCGTACGTGCCCTACGAATGGCCCGTGCGCGTCGAGTCCGTGCGGGGGGACCGGGTGTGGCTGGAGCGGCCGTTGCCCCTCGACGTACGCCCCGAGTGGGACCCGCGCCTGACCACGCACGTCGAGGCGCTGACCGGCTCCGGGGTCGAGGGGCTGACACTGGAGGCGGTCGAGACCCCGCAGGCACCCCATCTGCTCGACAAGGGCCACAACGGCGTCACCTTCCAGTGCGCGTACGACTGCTGGGCCGACGACATCACCGTCCGCCACGTCGACAACGGCTTCGGGCTCGTCGCCGCCTCCGCGTGCACGCTGCGTCGCACCCGCGTCGCGGGCCGCGGCTCGCACCACCCGTACTTCTGCCGCGAGGGCGCGCACGACAACCTCGTCGAGGACTTCGTCATCGAGCAGCGCACCGTGCCCGCTCCGGCCGGCACCCAGCTGCACGGCATCAACGTCGAGGGCCTGTCCAGCTACAACGTCTGGTCCCGAGGCGTGATGGAGATGGGCACCTTCGACACGCACCGCGGGATGCCGTTCGCGAACGTACGGACCGAGATCACCGTCGACAACAACGGGCGGCACGGCGGCGACGCGTCCGCAGGACCTCTGTACGGGGCGCGCTTCACGCACTGGAACGTCACGGTGACCAACGAACGGGCGGGCCTGGTACGGATCGACGGGATCGCCCCGTACAGCGCGACCGTCGGCATCTCCACGGTGCGGGAGTTCGACCAGATCGACGTGCCGGACTTCACCGGGGCGCTCAACTCACGGATCGAGGCCTACGGTTCGCCCGGCGCCGTGCGGCCGCGGAACCTGTACGAGGCGCAGCGCGCGCTCGACTGCTGAGCTGCCGCGGAGGGAGCGGCGGCCCGCGGGCCCCGGGCCCTCAGGCGTCCGCCCGCTCCGAGGGCTCGGCCGTGGCGGGGACGGCCGGGCCCGGAAGCCGGCCGTCGGCCGCCGACGCCCCCGGCAGTGCGCGCATCAGCAGCCAGTAGCCCAGCGCCGCCACCGTGCCGATCACCCCGCACGAGCCCCACAGCCACTCGGCGCCGAAGTGGTCGATCACGTACCCCGCGAGCAGCGGGGCGACCAGGGCGGCGACCGACCAGGACATGGTGTAGACGCCCTGGTAGCGGCCGCGGCCGTGGACCGGGGAGAGGCGGACCACCAGGCCCATCTGGGTGGGGGAGTTGATGATCTCGGCCAGCGTCCAGACGCACACGGTGAGCGCGTACACGCCGATCGATCCGGCGAAGGCCGTCAGCCCGAAGCCGTAACCCGCGAGCAGCGCGGAGATCACCAGGAGCCGTTGCGGGTCGCGGTGCTCGATGAAGCGGGTGACCGGGATCTGCAGGGCGACGATCAGCACGCCGTTGACCGCGATGACGAGTCCGTAGTCGGAAGGGGACCAGCCGTCCAGGCCCATCGCCACCGGCAGCCCGACCGACCCCTGCATGAAGATCAGCGAGATGAGGAAGGAGAGCCCGACGACGCCCATGAACCGCCCGTCCCGCAGGACGGTGCCGAGCCCGACCTCCGCCTCGCTCTTCTCCGCGGCGGCGCTGCGCTCGGGCCGGGACTCCGGCAGTTTGACGAAGACCAGCACCGCGCAGACGAGCGTGAGCGCGGCCTCGCCGAGGAAGCCGGCGAGATAGCTGTACTCGGCGATGAGGCCGGCGGCCGCGGAGGAGATCGCGAAGCCGAGGTTGATCGCCCAGTAGTTGAGTGCGAAGGCCCGCACCCGGTCCTCGGGGCGCACGATGTCCGCCATCATCGCCTGCACCGCGGGGCGGGAGGCGTTGCTCGTCATACCGACGAGGCAGGCGACGGCCGCGATCGCCACCGGGTGCTCCATGAAGCCGAGCAGCGCGACGGACAGGGCGGTCGAGGTCTGCGCGAGCAGCAGCGTGGGCCGCCGCCCCAGCCGGTCGGCCATCACCCCCGCGCCGAGCGACGAGACGACGCCGCCGAGTCCGTGCAGGGCGGCGACGAGTCCGGCGTACGAGGCCGAATAGCCCCGATCCAGCGTGAGATAGAGGGCCATGAACGTCGCGACGAAGGCGCCGAGCCGGTTGACCAGGGTGCTGGTCCACAGCCACCAGAACTCCCGGGGAAGGCCCGAGACGCTCTCCTTCGCGGCACGTCGGAGCGTGGCTGCGGACATACGGACTTCCCCCCGGCTTGTAAGTGGCACTGCAGTGATCGGCAACTTACAGATCAGGTGCGCCCGCGCGCCAGTCGATTGACGGCGGACGTCAATCGTCGGCCGCATCGGGCGTCGATTAGGCTCGGGCCCATGGCCGACGCGACGTACAAGCTGATCCTGCTCCGCCACGGCGAGAGCGAGTGGAACGCGAAGAACCTGTTCACCGGCTGGGTGGACGTCAACCTCACCGAGAAGGGCGAGAAGGAGGCTGTCCGCGGCGGTGAGCTGCTCGAGGGCGCCGGCCTGCTCCCCGACGTACTCCACACCTCCCTCCAGAAGCGCGCCATCCGCACCGCCCAGCTCGCGCTGGAGGCCGCGGACCGCCACTGGATCCCGGTGCACCGCTCCTGGCGCCTGAACGAGCGCCACTACGGCGCGCTGCAGGGCAAGGACAAGGCGCAGACCCTCGCCGAGTTCGGCGAGGAGCAGTTCATGCTGTGGCGCCGCTCGTACGACACCCCGCCGCCGGCCCTCGCCGACGACAACGAGTTCTCCCAGGCCCACGACGCGCGCTACGCGACGATCCCGCCGGAGCTGCGCCCGCGCACCGAGTGCCTGAAGGACGTCGTCGTCCGCATGCTGCCGTACTGGTACGACGGCATCGTGCCGGACCTGCTGGCGGGCCGCACGGTCCTGATCGCCGCCCACGGCAACAGCCTGCGCGCGCTGGTCAAGCACCTCGACGGCATCTCCGACGCCGACATCGCGGGCCTCAACATTCCGACCGGCATCCCGCTCGTCTACGAACTCGACGCCGACTTCAAGCCCGTCAACCCGGGCGGCACCTACCTCGACCCGGAGGCCGCGGCGGCGGCCATCGAGGCGGTCAAGAACCAGGGCAAGAAGAAGTAGGTGTGGTGATCATGCCTCCCACCTGCGCATATGGCGCGGATGGGAGGCATTTTCACGGCCCGGGACCACTCTGGGCCCTCAGCCCTCCGGATTCTGCGGCCGGAGCGCACGTCCGAGAGCCTTCCGGGCCCGGTCCCGGCTGCTCGGCATGAGGTGGGCGTACACCTTCAGCGTCAGCCCCAGGTCGGAGTGTCCGAGGTACTCGGCAGGGCCTTGATGCTCTCCCCGGCGTCCAGCAGAACGGACGCGTAGAAGTGCCGCAGCGCGTGCATGCCGTGCTCGCGAGCGGCGGCGAGCGGGCGATCAACAAGCTCAAGCAGTTCAGAGCCGTCGCCACCCGCTACGACTGTGAGGATGGTGAAACGGCGCGCGGTGCATGCCGGGCCAGGGCTGGTCCCGGTCCGGGCTGGTCCTGACCGGCGTGCGAGCCGAACGGCCCCGTCCGGGGTAAGCGGACGGGGCCCCTCTGCTGTCGTGGATCAAGCGCGGCCGGTCAGCCGCCGCACTGGCACGGCCCGCCCGACTGGCAGCCGCAGCCGCAGCCCGAGCCGCAGCCGCAGGCGGCGACGAGCGGCAGGTGGCGGGGCGTGGGCGTCCCTTCGACAGGTGCGTCCTGCTGAGGGTCGGTCGTGGGGGAATCGGCCATGGGGTCCTCCTCGAAGGCGTGCGTGTGTCGCCTTTCCCCATTGCATGCCCACTGGGCCCGGCGCATCAACGGCGCACAGATGTGCCCGCGCCCCCGACCCGCTTTTCCGCAGTCCCTTTGCGCCGCTTCACCGTCGTACTGCTGTACGGCGTCGCCGGGTGGAGTGGCCCCGTCGGCCCCGGGAGCCAGAGGCTAGGCGCCCTCGACCGTCGTCTCCGGCTGGAGCTCATCGGCGTGCTCGCCCGTCACCAGGTAGACGACGCGCTTGGCGACCGAGACCGCGTGGTCGGCGAAGCGCTCGTAGTAGCGGCCCAGCAAGGTGACGTCGACCGCCGTCTCGATGCCGTGCTTCCAGCGCTCGTCTATCAGGTGCGTGAACAGCGCGCGGTGCAGCTGGTCCATCTCGTCGTCGTCCGTCTCCAGCTGGAGGGCCAGATCGACGTCCTTCGTGATGATGACCTCCGCCGCCTTGGCCATCAGGCGCTGCGCCAGCTGGCCCATCTCCAGGATGGTGGCGTGCAGGTCCTGCGGAACCGCGGAGTCCGGGAAGCGCAGCCGGGCCAGCTTGGCCACGTGCTGGGCCAGGTCGCCGGAGCGCTCCAGGTCCGCGCTCATCCGCAGGGAGGTCACCACGATCCGCAGGTCCGTCGCCACCGGCTGCTGGCGGGCCAACAGGGCGATGGCGCGGGCCTCGAGGTCGTGCTGAAGATCGTCGACCTTCTGGTCGGCGGCGATGACGGTCTCGGCGAGCTTCAGATCCGCGTCGAGCATGGCCGTCGTGGCGCGCCCGATCGCGGACCCGACCAGCCGTGCCATCTCGACAAGGCCTTCGCCGATCGAATCGAGTTCCTCGTGGTACGCGTCCCGCATGGGAAGTCCCTCTCTTGACGTGAACGGGGGTCCGGGTGGGGCTGAGACCCCCACGCTCCCACGTTCCGTTCGTAACGCGTCCGGATCCTCCCTCCCAAATGAACCGGCACTTTATCCCGGGTGAACTCTGGGCGACGACTGTTCGAGGTGCCACTCGGATGGCTGGGAGACCACCCTGGCGCCCGCATAACCTGGATGCATGGACGTGAACGCGGCGGTCGCCGCATTGGCTGCGATCGCCGGCGTGTGCACCGGCGTGATCGCCATGCTGGCGTTCCGTTGGAGCGAGCGCGAACAGGCGAGACCCACCCGCACATCCCTGCACATGGACGCCGTGCTTCCGCCCGGCGTCGACACCGTGCTCTCGGTGCTCCGCTCCTCCGCGGTCGTCCTCGACGAGAGCGACTCCGTGGTCAAGGCCAGCTCTGCCGCGTACGCGCTGGGTCTGGTCAGGGGCGGAAAGCTCGCCATCGTGCCCATGCTGCACATGGCCCGTGACACCCGGCGCGACGGCGAGATACGCCAGGTCGAACTCGACCTGCCCCGCCGCGGCACCGGCCGCGGCGAGGCCCTCGCCGTCTCCGCCCGGGTCGCACCGCTCGGATCCCGCCTCGTGCTGCTCCTGGTCGAGGACCTCACCGAAGCCCGCCGTATCGAAGCGGTACGACGCGATTTCGTCGCCAATGTCAGCCATGAGCTCAAGACACCCGTCGGCGCGCTCTCGCTGCTCTCCGAGGCGGTCATGGACGCCTCGGACGACCCCGAGGCGGTCACCCGCTTCGCGGGCCGGATGCAGATCGAGGCGACCCGGCTCACCAATCTCGTGCAGGAGCTCATCGACCTCTCCCGGGTGCAGAACGACGACCCGCTGGACGACGCCGAGCCCGTACGGGTGGACGAGCTGGTGGCCGAGGCCATCGACCGCTCCCGCCACACCGCGTCCACCAAACAGATCACCATGGCCGCCGGCGGCACCGCCGACCTGTACGTCTGGGGACACCGCGGCCAGCTGGCCGCCGCCCTCGGCAATCTCGTCGAGAACGCCGTCAACTACTCACCTGCCCGCACCCGGGTCGGCATAGCGGCGCGGCGTGTCCCCGCGCCCGGCGGGGACCTGATCGAGATCGCCGTCACCGACCAGGGCATCGGGATCTCCGAGAAGGACCGCGAGCGCGTCTTCGAGCGCTTCTACCGCGTCGACCCCGCCCGCTCCCGGGCGACCGGAGGTACGGGCCTGGGCCTGGCCATCGTCAAGCACGTGGCCGCCTCGCACGGCGGGGAGGTTACGGTGTGGAGCACCGAGGGTCAGGGCTCCACCTTCACGCTGCGGTTGCCGGAGGCAGGCTCCGTCCGGGACCGTACGCGCAGCCACGTCGCCGACGAAGCCGACGAGGGACTGTACGACGCGGACCCGGATCCCGATCCTGATTCCGGAACCGCTCCCGGTCCCGTCTCGCATCCCGACCCGGATCCCGTACCCCGCACCGCTCACGGTCACGAGTTCCGTCGTGATCCCGAATCCGATTCCCACCCCGAATCCCACCCCGGTCCTGATCCCCGGACCACCCCACGCGAACCACTGCCTGCCCCGGAGGTCCTTCCGTGACCCGAGTGCTTGTCGTCGAGGACGAGGAATCCTTCAGCGACGCTCTTTCCTACATGCTCCGCAAGGAGGGCTTCGAGGTCGCTGTGGCGACCACAGGTCCCGAAGGGCTCGACGAGTTCGAGCGCAACGGCGCCGACCTCGTGCTCCTCGACCTGATGCTGCCGGGCCTGCCCGGCACCGAGGTCTGCCGCCAGCTGCGCGGCCGTTCCAACGTCCCCGTCATCATGGTGACCGCGAAGGACAGCGAGATCGACAAGGTCGTCGGCCTGGAAATAGGAGCCGACGACTACGTGACGAAGCCCTTCTCCTCGCGGGAGCTGGTCGCCCGTATCCGCGCGGTCCTGCGCCGCCGCGGCGAGCCGGAGGAGGTCGCCCCAGCGGCCCTGGAGGCCGGCCCGGTCCGGATGGACGTGGACCGTCACGTCGTCACCGTCGCCGGGGGCAAGGTCGACCTGCCGCTCAAGGAGTTCGACCTCCTGGAGATGCTCCTGCGCAACGCGGGCCGTGTGCTGACCCGTATGCAGCTGATCGACCGCGTCTGGGGCGCGGACTACGTGGGTGACACCAAGACCCTCGACGTCCACGTCAAGCGCCTGCGCGCCAAGATCGAGCCCGACCCGGGCGCTCCGCGCTACCTGGTCACGGTCCGGGGCCTGGGCTACAAGTTCGAGCCGTAAACCGGCCCGGCCCTCCTGCGGCCGGACGCCCGTCGCGAAGCGACTGACGTCACGGCGGCACAGCGTCCCCTCGCCTGGGAGGCCCCCGGGCCGAGCAAGGCGAGGGGCACTCGCGGGACGGGATTCGAGCGCGACGCGGCTGCTGCTGGCTGCCTGGTCACGGTCCGCGGACTCGGCGCCGAGCAGCCCGTGAGCCCCAACCGGCTCACGGGTTCACGGGCGGCTCCCCGAGCCGCGGGTCCGGCCGGTTCCGCGCGTCCGGCCGACGCCTTGCACCCCGGCATCTGTACGGCGGCGCCCCACCGGATCCATCCGGTGGGGCGCCGACGTGTGCGCGTACGGGTGCATGCGCGGGCTTGCGTCAGTGCCCGGCCTCGTGGGACGCCGAGGCGGAGTCCGACGGCGTCGCCTCGCCGCCCTCGGTCCCGGCGTCGCCCTCGTGCTCGCCTTCGGTCCCGGCGTCGCCCTCGTGCTCACCCTCGTCGCCGTGCTGGCCCTCCGCCGGCGCGGTCTCGGCGCCGGTCGGGCTGCCCGTGGGGGTGGGGGACGCCGGAGGCTGCGGCAGGACGGACGGGCCGAAGTCCTTGTAGTAGGTGTCGGCAGGCACGACGAAGGCCTGGATCTTCACGTCGCCGGTCTCGCTGAAGCGGAAGACGACTTCCTGGACGTTGCCGCTCTGGCCGACCTCGCGGCCGTTCTCGATGACCGCCGCGGCGTTGCCCTTGCCGCCGAGCACGACCGAGCCGAGGGCCGGCACGGTGACCGGGCCGCTGCCCGTGGCAGAGGACAGCTTCACGGCGGCGTTCGTGCCCGGAAGCGTGATGGAGTCGAGGGTCTGCGGCTGGGTGCCGTCGTTGAACAGCGTCGCCGAGACGACCGCCGGTCCCTCCGTGCCCGCGACGGGCTGCGCGATCACCGTCGCGTTCTGGATCTTGATGTCACCGACCGAGGTTGCGGCGTTGTCCGGCTTCACCCCGAGCGTCTGCGCGTCCATGCCTGCTGCGCAGGCGGAGAGCGAGGCGATCGAGATCACGAGGGCACTGGCGGCGATGGCGCCGCGTCGAAGGCTGCGGCTCACGGCGGCGGCAACTCCTTGGACGTACGGACGGGCTGAGGTGGTACGGGCCTTGCGGGTCTTACAGCGGGCTCAGGTTACCGAGCCGTGGTCGGCGCCCCGCACCCGACCCGCCCCGGACGCTGCCCCGACCTCCCCCGTCGCCATCCCCGGGCGGGATCGCCGCATGCCCGTCCGACGGATTTGGTCCGCTGTTCACATAAGCCGGCTGATCAATTCCGCAGGCCATCACACATTTCTTACGGAAAACCGCGCGACGCCCTTGGTGATCAATTCGGGATTCCTTCTCGCCACCCCCGCCGTGCGGGTGACCGGGCCTCGAACGGAGTACGGGAAGTACACTGCTGGGAACCAGGCAAATCGGGACGTTCATCCGCATGGGTGTGGGTTGTGGTGTGTGTAACGTGCGCGTTTCTGTGCGCCCGTGCAGCCGCTCCCACCTGCGAATACCCCCTTCCGGAAGCCGTCCGCAGCACGTCCGGGTTGCTGTTGTCAAGCCCCGAGATATGCCCTGACCTGCGAAAACGCCATTCAGAAGAAGCCGTTCTCGTGTTACCCTGGATAGCCACGGAAGGGGTACCTGTCACATGACGTTCAAGGTTGGCGACACCGTGGTCTATCCCCATCACGGGGCCGCGCTGATCGAGGCCATCGAAACTCGCCAGATCAAAGGCGTGGACAAGACCTACTTGGTGCTCAAGGTCGCTCAGGGCGACTTGACGGTTCGTGTGCCGGCGGACAATGCGGATCTCGTTGGCGTGCGAGATGTGGTCGGTCAGGACGGGCTGGACCGGGTCTTCGACGTGCTGCGCGCGCCGTATGCGGAGGAGCCCACGAACTGGTCCCGTCGCTACAAGGCAAATCTCGAGAAGCTCGCCTCCGGCGATGTCATCAAGGTCGCCGAAGTGGTGCGTGACCTGTGGCGCCGCGAGCGCGAGCGCGGTCTCTCCGCAGGTGAGAAGCGCATGCTGGCCAAGGCTCGCCAGATCCTGGTGAGCGAGCTGGCCCTCGCGGAGAACACGAACGAGGACAAGGCCGAGGCTCTCCTCGACGAGGTCCTCGCGTCCTGACACCGGGCGTCTGCGCTCTCCCGCGCCAGGCGTCCACGGTGCAGAACTGAATGCCGCGGTGCCCGCTGACCAGCTGAGGGGTTGTGTCGCCGGGCACTGCGGCATGTCCGCACGACCAAGATCCCGGCGCCGGGTCGATCCCCGGCACCCCCACCATCCCGACGTCCCCCGTCCCCGAGCGTCCCCGACCTCTTGACGTGCCGGGCCCGGGCAGCTGGCGCAGCTCGCTCAACCAGGTGTCACGGAAAGAGTTCCGGTCAAGGCGTCGCGCCCGGCACGCTCTGGCCATACCCAGATGAGCCGAGGGCACAAACCTGGCCAAGCCGAATTCGGGCCTGGCCATGCCAAAGAGGGGCCGTCCACGACCTCCGGAGTGGAACCGATGTCAGAACAGACGCGCACCGGCCGCACCGCCGTGGTGATCCCCGCGGCAGGCCGGGGCGTACGGCTCGGCCCGGGCGCCCCCAAGGCGCTCCGCGCGATCAACGGCACCCCCATGCTGATCCACGCCGTACGCGCCATGGCGGCCTCCCGGGCCGTTTCGCTCGTCGTCGTGGTCGCACCGCCCGACGGCGCCCCCGAGGTCAAGAACCTGCTCGACGAGCATGCGCTGCCCGAGCGCACCGACTACCTGGTCGTCCCCGGCGGTGAGACCCGCCAGGAGTCCGTCCGCCTCGGCCTCGAAGCACTCCCCGAGACGATCACCACTGTCCTCGTCCACGACGCGGCCCGCCCGCTGGTCCCCGTCGACATCGTCGACGGCGTGATCGAAGCCGTACGGGACGGGGCCCCGGCCGTGGTCCCCGCTCTGCCGCTCGCCGACACCGTCAAGCAGGTCGAACCGCGCGAGAAGGGCGAACCCGAGCCCGTCGTCGCCACCCCCGAGCGCGCCCGGCTGCGCGCCGTGCAGACCCCGCAGGGCTTCGACCGCGACATGCTCGTACGCGCCCACGAGACCGTCGTCGTGGGCGGCGACGGTGCCACCGACGACGCCGGGATGGTCGAGCAGCTCGGCGCGCCCGTCGTGGTCGTACCCGGCCATGAAGAGGCGTTCAAGGTGACCCGCCCGCTGGACCTCGTCCTCGCCGAGGCCGTACTCGCCCGCAGGAGGGCCAACGATGGCTTCTGAGGCACCTGATCTGCGGCTGCCGCCGGCCGGCATCCCCCTCGTCGGCATCGGCACCGACGTCCATGCCTTCGAGCGCGGCCGCGAGCTGTGGTGCGCGGGCCTGCTCTGGCCCGACGAGGAGTTCGGTCTCGCCGGTCACTCCGACGGAGACGTCGCCGCCCACGCCGCCTGCGACGCCCTCTTCTCCGCCGCCGGCGTCGGAGACCTCGGCGCGCACTTCGGCACCGGTCGCCCCCAGTGGTCCGGCGCCTCCGGGGTCACCCTCCTCGCCGAGGCCGCCAGGATCGTCCGCGCCGAGGGCTTCGAGATCGGCAACATCGCCGTGCAGGTCATCGGCGTACGGCCGAAGATCGGCAAGCGGCGTGACGAGGCGCAGAAGGCGCTGAGCGAGGCGGCCGGCGCCCCGGTGTCCGTGTCCGGCACGACGACGGACGGTCTCGGGCTCACCGGCAGGGCCGAAGGGCTGGCAGCGATCGCCACGGCGGTGGTCGTCCGCGCGTCCTGACCGGGTGCGGGGGGTCGCGTGAGGTAGAGCGGTTGTGGAATCGACGAATTCCTGCGCCAGGAGTCAACGAGGTCAGGAGGACCGCACCGTGACCGCCCCACTCAGCGACAAGCTCAAGGACCTGCTCGACAAGCCCGTTTTCGTCAACCTCGCCACCATCCAGCCCGACGGAAGCCCTCAGGTGTCTCCCGTCTGGGTGAAGCGTGACGGCGACGACCTGCTGGATCTCGACCACCGTCGGGCGCCGCAAGGAGCAGAACATCCGCCGCGACCCCCGCGTGACGGTGCTCGTCCAGCCCTTCGACGAGCCGTACACGTACGCCGAGATCCGCGGCACCGCCACCCTCACCAGCGAGGGCGGCCAGGAGCTGATCGACAAGCTGTCGATGAAGTACGCCGGCAAGATGTACGCCGAGTTCAACCCGGAGGCCGGCAAGGACGCCCCGCGCGTGGTCGTCCGGGTCACCCCGCGGAAGGTCGTCGGCGCCCTCGTCTGAGCGCACACGGCCCTCCGCCGTCGCCGTGGTCACAATCGAGTCCCCGCGTCCCCAAGGGGCGCGGGGCACTGCCACAGGGCCACTACTCTTGAGTGGTGACTATTCGGCTGTACGACACCAACGCCCGGCAGATCCGTGACTTCGTCCCGCTCACGCCGGGTTGTGTCTCGATCTACCTGTGTGGCGCGACCGTGCAGTCCGCCCCGCACATCGGGCACATCAGGTCCGGACTCAACTTCGACATCATGCGCCGCTGGTTCGAGTACCGCGGCTACGACGTCACGTTCGTCCGCAACGTGACGGACATCGACGACAAGATCATCGCCAAGGCGGACCTCCAGGAGCGCCCCTGGTGGTCGATCGGGTACGAGAACGAGCGCGCCTTCAACGCGGGTTACGACGTGCTCGGGTGCCTGCCCCCGTCGTACGAGCCGCGCGCCACCGGCCACATCACCGAGATGGTCGAGATGATGCGCGGCCTCATCGAGCGCGGCCACGCCTACGAGGCCGACGGCAACGTCTACTTCGACGTCCGCTCCTTCCCCGGCTACCTGGAGCTGTCGAACCAGGATCTCGACGATCTGCGCCAGCCCTCCGGGGAGGGCGAGACGGGCAAGCGCGACCCGCGGGACTTCGCCATGTGGAAGGCGGAGAAGCCGGGTGAGCCGTTCTGGGAGACCCCGTGGGGGCGGGGACGCCCCGGCTGGCACCTGGAGTGCTCGGCCATGGCCCACAAGTACCTGGGCACCGCCTTCGACATCCACGGTGGCGGGATCGACCTGATCTTCCCGCACCACGAGAACGAGATCGCCCAGGCCAAGGCCTTCGGCGATGACTTCGCGTCGTACTGGGTGCACAACGCCTGGGTGACGATGAGCGGCGAGAAGATGTCGAAGTCGCTCGGCAACTCGGTCCTCGTCAGTGAGATGGTCAAGCAGTGGCGGCCCATCGTGCTGCGCTACTACCTGGGCACCCCGCACTACCGCTCGATGATCGAGTACAGCGAGGAGGCCCTGCGCGACGCCGAGTCCGCGTTCGCGCGCATCGAGGGCTTCGTTCAGCGCGTGGTCGAGAAGGCGGGGGGCACCGTCGAGCCCGCCGCCGAGGTGCCGCCGGCCTTCGCCGAGGCGATGGACGACGACCTGAGCGTCCCGCAGGCCCTCGCGATCGTCCACACCACGGTCCGGCAGGGCAACAGCGCGCTGGCCGCCGACGACAAGGAAGCCGCCGTCGCACGCCTCGCCGAGGTGCGGGCCATGCTCGGCGTCCTCGGGCTCGACCCGCTCGACCCGCACTGGGCGGGCGAGGCCGACCGCGGCGAGGACCTCCACGGCGTCGTCGACACGCTCGTACGGCTCGTGCTGCAGCAGCGCGAGGCGGCGCGGGCCCGCAAGGACTGGCCGACCGCGGACGCGATCCGCGACCAGCTCAACCAGTCCGGGCTCGCCATCGAGGACGGCCCCGACGGCCCACGCTGGACGCTCGGACCTCGCTGACCAGCGACAGTGTGCCGCCCGGCCGCCCGGGCGGCACACTTCTTACGTACGTACGCATCAGGGACCCGCGAAGATCCGTCCGGGACCCACGAAGAATTCAGGGAAACAGGTAGTCATGGCCGGGAACAGCCAGCGCAGGAACCGCCGCACGTCCAACAAGAAGGGCGCGACGGTCGGCAGCGGTGGCAAGCGGCGCCGCGGCCTCGAAGGCAAGGGCCCGACCCCGCCCGCGTCCGCCCGCAAGGGCCATGCGAAGAACCGCGTCGCCAACGCCAGGGCCAAGCAGGCCCAGCGGCGGCCCGTCGCCCGCCGCGGCGGCAAGGGCTCGTCCGAGATGGTCGTCGGCCGCAACCCCGTCTTCGAGGCGCTGCGCGACGGCGTGCCGGCGACGACGCTGTACGTCCAGCAGTTCATCGACAACGACGAGCGGGTGCGCGAGGCGCTCCACCTCGCCGGGGAGCGCGGCAACATCAACCTGATGGAGGCGCCGCGGGTCGAGCTGGACCGGATGACGAACGGGCTCAACCACCAGGGGCTCGTCCTCCAGGTCCCGCCGTACGAGTACGCGCACCCGGAGGACCTCGCGGCCGCCGCCTTCGACGACGGTGAGGACCCCCTGATCGTCGCCCTCGACGGCGTCACCGACCCGCGCAACCTCGGTGCGGTCGTCCGCTCCGTCGCGGCCTTCGGCGGCCACGGCGTGGTCGTCCCCGAGCGCCGCGCCGCCGGCATGACGGCCGGCGCCTGGAAGACCTCCGCCGGCACCGCCGCCCGCACCCCGGTCGCCCGCGCCACCAACCTCACCCGCGCCCTGGAGGCCTACCAGAAGGCCGGCATCACCGTCGTCGGCCTCGCCGCCGACGGTGAGGTCGAGGTCGGCGAGCTCGAGGCCCTCGACGGCCCGGTCGTCATCGTCGTCGGCAGCGAGGGCAAGGGCCTGTCGCGGCTGGTCGGCGAAACCTGCGACTTCCGCGTCCGCATCCCCATGCCGGGCGGCGCCGAGTCCCTCAACGCGGGCGTCGCCGCGGGTGTGGTCCTGTACGAGGCGGCCCGCCGCAGGAGCTGATCCGGGAGCACCGGTCATCCCGGCTCCCCCGGTGCGACCGGTGCCGTCCGGGCGGCCGGGGCCGGGGGCCGGCCGCTGCGCGGTCAGGAAGTCAGCCCCGCCAGCCTGGCGCGGGTCAGGACCGCGATGGTGAAGGCGTCGGTCACACGGCCGTCGGCGATCATGGCGTCGGCCTCCGCCGGCGGCATCGTGCGCGCGGAGCGGATGCCCTCGCCCGTGGCGAGGCTCCCGACGGCGTCGATGCGGGCCGCGAAGAGCAGCACGCGGTCGGCAGTCATGCCGGTGTCCGGGTGGATCGCGCCGAGGGCGGTCAGTTCGAGGACGTGCGCACCGATCTCCTCGCTCAGCTCCTTCGCCGCGTTGGCCTCGGCGCTCAGACCGCGTGTGCCGAAGCCGCGCGGCACCTCCCACTGCCAGGAGCGGGTCGCATGGCGGTAGTGCTCGATCAGGACGACCCCGCCGTCCAGCAGCGGCAGCACCACACAGCCCGGCTCCGCGTTACGGCTGACCGAGCGGATGTACGTACCCGTACGCCCGTCCGGGAACCGCACCGGGTCGCGCAGGAGCATCACGTACGGGTCCGCGTACAGCACACCGCCGGCCGCCGCGACGGCCTCCGGGTCGGAGAGGATCTCGATGCCGCCCGGCACGTTCAGGAACAGATCCGGGCGCTCGGCGCGCAATCGTTCGTAGAGCTCCATCCCGTACGCCCCCCTCGGTGTCGCGCCACGTGACCGGTCAGGCGTCCGGCGACTGCTGGTCCGCCTGCCTTCCGCGGGGCTCGGCGCCGGTCTCGGCGACCCGGCCGCCGTACACCCGCAGAATCGTCCCCCAGTCCTTCTTCAGGTTGCCCAGCCTGAGCGTCGGCAATGTCACCGAATGACTGAGCCCGGAACGCCGGACCCGCCCGCTGCTGCCGCCCGCGCCCCGTTCCCAGAACTCCAGCCGGATGGCCACCGCCCCGGCCGCCGCCGTCGCCAGCTGGATCGAGCCGCCGACCAGCGAGACCTCCTCACCGCCGGTGATCATCAGACTGAGCCCCGCCGACTCGAGCACCACCGCCGCCACGATCTCCCGCTGGAAGCCCTGCTGCGAGCCGCTCACCTTCCGCGCCGTACGCAGCATCCGCGCATGCCGCCGCGCGATGTCGGACGTCGCCGCGTTGAACTCCTCCGCCGACGGCAGCCGACCGTCCCGGAAGCCGCCCCGCACGAAGGCGTCCAGCGCGTTCACATACGCCCGCCACTCCTCCTCCCGCCTCAGCCGCGTGATGTCCGCCAGCGTCAGCGAGCCGTACGAATTCGGCCCGTCCACCGCCCGGTGCAGCGAATCCGCGAACAGATCCCGCAGCAGCAGCCCGATCGCCTCCGGATCGTCGTCCCGTGCCCGGTCCTCCAGCCGCAGCTCCTCCAGCGTGGAGCGCGGCGGAGAGTCGGGCGGGGTCAGCGCGATCAGCTTGCTCGCCTTCGGGATGCCCAGGTTGTAGAGGAGGTCGATCAGCTGCTTGGTGGGGACGACATGGTCGCCGTCCCGCAGGAGGTTCTCGTACGGCTCCGTCCCCGGCCTGGTCAGGAACTCGCGGTAGACGTCGCTCCGGAGGATGTTCCGGTCCACGTCCTGCTCGCCCGCCCAGATGTACAGGTCCTTGAGGATGCCCTCCCGCATCGCCCGGGCCTGCTCCACCGGGATCCCGAGGTTCTTCGCGAGCTGCGACGCCCGCAGCCGCCGCAGCCCCGAGAGCTCGCGCGAGAAGAAGTTCCCGACCGCGTCCGCCCGTTCGCGGTTCGCCTCGTCGTCCCAGTCGAACCGTACGGACGCCGGATCCGCCTCGTCCGCGAGCAGCCGCTGCCAGTCGTGGTGCACGGCACGGTCGTACGCCCACGGGTACTCGCCGGCCGGATCGCGCTCGGTCAGCAGATACGGCACCAGTGCGCGGTCGTTCAGCAGCCGGACGAACGCCTCCCGCTCGGCGGGATCCGCCGAGGCGCGGTAAGGGGCGCTGAGCGCCTCGTTGTTGAGGAAGTACGCGCGGTTCACGACCAGCGTGCCGCTGTTCACCAGCGCGCGGCGCAGCTCGGCCGAGGCCGCGGCGACGGTCTCGGGGCTCGGCCCTGACGGGGCGTCCGTGCTCTGGCGTGCGGCGGCGAGGTCGGCGGGGAGCCACTGGTTGTCGAGCGCCTGGGCCATCACGGGATAGTCGGTGAGGTCGCCGAAAACGAGCTGATTGGCGGTTCGTGTGCCGTCCTCGGCGGTGCCGTCGGACATGGATACGCCCTCCCCCTCGATCAACCTCGGTCAACTTCCAGGATTCTAGGGGTGATTGGGCTTGCACGACCGAACGTTGATCGACCGGCTCGGAACGATTGGCCGATCTTGACGGGTCTCGGACATTTCAGGGCCGTCAAGGCAGTGTCCTAAACACAGGTCACTCGGTTAGATGAGTGTGGACACCAGAACGCCCCGGCCCGGGTTCGACGAGCAGACCTTCCTGAGCATGGTCAAGGTGGACTGCGATCCCGCGCAGGTCATCGTGAACCACGCCAGCTTCCGGGTGAAGCTCGGCCCCAGCGAGACCGCGCGCCCCGCGCGCGGCATGGCGGACACTGCCAGGATTCCCGTCGCCGTCGCCGCCGCCGCCGCTGCTGCCGGTGTCGGTGCGGCGCGCCGTCGACGGCCCGTCGTGTGGAGCGGGCGGTCCGCTCCGGGTGACCCCGGCGCGACCGGTCTGCTGCAGGCCGTGCGCACGACCAACACCGTCAACACCGTCAACAGGGTCCCGGAGTACGAGACGTACGAGGGGTACGACGGGTACGACGGGTACGAGGGGTACGACGGGGGTGCCACGCAGGTCCTCCCGCGCGTCGACCTGGCCCCCGGCCCCGACGGCCGCTCCGGCTCTTCTCGCTCTTCCGGCAGCTCCGGCGCCGACACCATGCCCACGCCCGTCGTCGGGCCACAGGGCGGTTCCGGGCCCCTCCTGCCGCCCATGCGGCGGGCGGAGGGCGCCTACGACACGTACGACACCTACGACGCGTACGAGCCCTATGGCGAAGAGGCCGACGAGGAGCCGGACTTCGGGCGCGAGCGCGACTTCGCGTACGAACCCGGGTACGGGTCCGGCGAGCGCCGCCACGCCGCCGACACCGGCGTGCGGCACGCCTACTACCCCGGCCGCCGCATGAACCTCGGCGTCGTGCTCCTCCCGCTCCGCGTCTTCCTCGGCCTCATCTCCGTCTACGCCGGCATGGGCAAGCTCTGCGACCCCGTCTACTTCGACGGCGGCGAACGCGGCTCCATGGTCAAGTGGCTCAACTCGCTGGACCCCTGGACGCTCGCCGAGCCGCTGCGCGACTTCGCGCTCTCGCACCCCGTCGGCTCCGGACTCACCGTCGCTTTCCTGCAGGTCGTCGTCGGCGTCCTCACCGTCCTCGGCCTCTGGCAGCGGGTCGCGGCCGTCGTCGGGGCGCTGCTCTCCGCCGCGCTGATCATGACCGTGAGCTGGCGGACCGTCCCGGTGTACGACGCGCCGGACATCGTCTACCTCGCCGCCTGGTCCCCGCTGGTCATCGCGGGGGCCCCGGTCTACTCGGTCGACGGCCGCCTCGCGGGCGAGGCCTGGCGCAAGCTCGGCCCCCGCTCGGAACTGTGGGAGCTGAGGCGCCGGGTGCTGCGGCGCGGTGGGGTGCTCGCCGCGGTGGTCGTCGGCCTGACCCTGCTGGTCGGCTCCATCCTCGGCGGAGCGGTGCGCTCCACCGAGCTGGTCACCGTGCCGGGACCGAACGTCGACCCCACCAACCATCTCCCCGGCTCCCCGCTCCCGCAGGAATCGGGTGAGCGCAGCCCCTCCCGCCGGGCGGAGCAGCAGCCCGCGCCCGCCAAGAGCGGGACGAGCGGCCCGGCGGCGGAGAAGGCCGAACCGTCCGAGACGGTCCGCGAGTCCGGCCGCGTCGGCGAGGCGAGCAGCCCGAGCCAGTCCAAGGGCACGGGCAGCCGGCAGTCCCCGAGCCAGTCGCAGCCGGTCCAGCCGCCGTCCAGTGGCTCCGGCCCCTCCTCCACCGGCGGCGGCGCCTCGGGCGGCAGCACGTCCGGAGGCGGCGGCAGCACGGGCGGCTGGTCCGGCGACGGCGGCTCCGGGGGCGGTGGCGGCAGCGGCAGCGGCGGCGGCAACCGCAACCCGATCGGCGGTCTCCTGGGCTGACCCCGCACACGCAGAAGGGCGGTCGCCGCGTCGGTCCGACGCGGCGACCGCCCTTCCGCCTTCCCGACGGGAGTGCGCTCCCGGCCGCTCGGCTCAGCGGGAGTGGGCCGAGAGCTCCTTCGCCGCCTCCGTCAGGTCCTTCGCCGTGTCGATGGCCCGCCAGTACGCGCCCTGCGGCAGCGGGAACCCGGCCAGCGAGCGCTCACGGGCAAGCCGGGGGAACGTCGTGCGCTCATGGTCACCACGGTCCGGCAGCAGGCTCGTGAAGGCCGCGGAGAAGACGTACACACCCGCGTTGATGAGATACGGCGACGGCGGCGACTCGATGAAGTCGAGCACGTGCCCGAACTCGTCCGTCTCCACGGCCCCCCACGGAATACGGGGCCGGGCGAGGGCGAGCGTCGCGGTGGCGTCCCGCTCGGCGTGGAACTCGGCCATCTCGCGCAGCGAGAAACGCGTCCAGATGTCACCGTTGGTCGCGTACCAGGGCTCATCCGGGTGCGGGAGGCTCTTGGCCGCGTGCTTGAGGCCGCCGCCCCGGCCCAGCGGTTCCTCCTCGACCACGGTCGTGACGCGTAGCGGCAGCACGGCGCTGTCCAGCCACTCCTGCAGGACCTCGGCGAGATGCCCGCAGGACACCACGGCGTCGGTCACGCCCTCGTCGGCGAGCCAGGAAAGCTGATGGCCGATGATCGGGGTCCCCGTCCCGGGAATCTCGACCATCGGCTTGGGGCGGTCGTCGGTGTACGGGCGCAGTCGCGAGCCCTGGCCGCCGGCCAGGACCACGGCCTGCGTCGGATACGTATGCATACGGGCACGATAAGCGGTGCCCCTTCACGGCCAGCGAGGCCCATGGCGAAGCGGACCCGAGAAATGGCGGAGGGGGCGGCCTCGGCGGCCGCCCCGCGTCCTGGGTGGGGTTCTGCGTCCTGAGCGGCGTCCCGCATCCCGAGTGGCCGTCCTGCGCCCTCAGCGGTCGCCCGACGTCCTCAGCCGCCCTGCGCCTGCTGGTAGACGCCGGCGGCGAACGACGTGTCGCAGACGGGCCGCGAGTAGGCCTGCGCGCGCGTGGGGCCGTAGTGTGCCACGGCGGCGCGGCCCAGGGCCCTCGCGATCGACATGCAGTGACTGGCGAGCGACGGGCTCGCCTCGACCTCGCGCTGGAGATGGGTGAGGGCGGTGCCCGGGTCCTTCTCCTGCAGCTCGGCGAGGAGCTTGTCGCGAAGAACCTCGTGCGGCGCGCGGGACTTGGCACGAACCGATACATTCTCCGACGACGCGGTGAGCATCCGGGCCTCGGAGTTGCGCCCTGCCCACGGGACACTGGTGACCGCGAGAGTTCCGGAGAGCACCAGGACGACGGGCAGGACGAGGGCGAAAGTGCGGCCGATACGGCGGGCTGTGTGGGTCACGCAGGCGAGCGTAGCGCTCGGTAGTGATTTGGCGACATTTAGTCACCCCTGCGGGGGATGGTTCGAGAGGGCTTTTCGAATCAGGCGTTGACGCACAGATTCGAAATGGCCGATTTGCCGGGGTATTTGTCGACATACGCCAACGGCCCCCTCGCCGAAGCGAGAGGACCGTTCATCGCGTGAGAGGCCGGCGCGTCGGTCGGCTGAGCCGCTTGGCCGCCTGCCCCGACCGAGCCGACTTGGTCGCCTCAGTCGCTGAGGCGCTCGCCGGTGGAGGTCGAGAAGACGTGCGTCTCGCCCGGCCGCGGCACGACGTGCAACTTGGCACCCTTCTCCGGCACGGAACGCCCGTTCACCCGGACCACCAGGTCCTTGCTCTGGTCGCCGACCTCGGCCGTGCCGTACACGTAACCGTCAGCGCCGAGCTCCTCGACGACAGTGACGGTCACGGCCAGACCGGCCGGCGCGTCCTCGCTGTCCTTCGACAGCGACTTGGCGGTCCCACCGTTCAGCTCGACCACGTCGAAGTGCTCGGGACGGACACCGACGGTCACGGTCCGGTCGCCCCTGTCCGCGGCCGCGGACAGCGCCTCGCGGCTCACCGGGACGACGCTGTTGCCGAACTTCACACCGCCGTCGGTGATCGGCACCTCCACCAGGTTCATGGCGGGGGAGCCGATGAAGCCCGCGACGAACAGGTTCGCCGGACGGTCGTACATGTTCCGCGGCGAGTCGATCTGCTGCAGCAGACCGTCCTTCAGCACGGCGACCCGGTCGCCCATCGTCATGGCCTCGACCTGGTCGTGCGTGACGTACACGGTGGTGGTGCCGAGACGGCGCTGCAGCGATGCGATCTGCGTACGCGTCGAGACACGGAGCTTCGCGTCGAGGTTCGACAGCGGCTCGTCCATGAGGAACACCTGCGGCTCACGCACGATGGCCCGACCCATCGCGACACGCTGCCGCTGGCCACCGGACAGCGCCTTCGGCTTGCGGTCCAGGTACTCGGTCAGGTCGAGGATCTTCGCCGCCTCCTCGACCTTCTGCCGGATGATGGCCTTGTTGACGCCCGCGATCTTGAGCGCGAAGCCCATGTTGTCGGCGACGGTCATGTGCGGGTACAGCGCGTAGTTCTGGAACACCATGGCGATGTCCCGGTCCTTCGGCGGGAGGTGCGTGACATCGCGGTCACCGATGCGGATGGATCCGGCGTTGACGTCCTCGAGGCCCGCGAGCATGCGCAGGGAGGTCGACTTGCCGCAGCCGGAGGGGCCGACCAGGACGAGGAACTCGCCGTCCTCGATCTCGATCTCGAGCCCGTCGACGGCGGGCTTCGTGGAGCCCGGGTAGATCCGGGTCGCCTTGTCGAACGTGACAGTGGCCATGGGTGATGGTCCCTTCACCGGCAGGAACGTGCCGGACGATCCGAGTGGAAGGAAGGATGGGTCTAGTCCACCGGAGTGAACTGGAGGTGACGCTACCTGGTGAGGTGCGGTCTGTCAGCAGGCGGAGCCGCCGCCTCTTGACCTGCATCTCCGGCAGGGGATCCCGAGGCGCTTCCTGTTTCGTCGCCCACAGCCGACGGGGGGCGGGTCACCCCACCCGTCCCGGCGGACTCACGCCGACTCCACAGGCATGCCGGCCGACGGTCCATCGGCCCGTACTGCATGAGCTGTTGGGGCGGTTGCGATGCCCGGATCGATGGCGGAGGCGGCTTTCCCGCGGGCAGTGCCTCAGCCACCGGCCGGTACGGCCGCAGTCCTTCCTCGCGGAGGTTGACCGCGGCATTCCCGTCACGTTCGTGAGGCATACCACACCCGCTGCCCGTCCGCGCGCGGACGGGCAGCGCCTTGCTGCCGCCATCCGCGCGGCACGCCGAGCAGCGGCGCGTGGACGGGAAGAAGCGATCCAGGATCACGAGCGTGCGGTCATCGGAACAGCAGTGCTCTCCATGAACGGACGGGCGAGAAGGTCATGAATCCTGTGGTCGGGGGAATTGGCCCCTGTGTAAAGTAGGGGAGCTTCCGCGCGCGGCTTCGACGTGCGCGGTGCCGCCTTAGCTCAGTTGGTAGAGCGCCCCACTTGTAATGGGAAGGTCGTCGGTTCGATTCCGACAGGCGGCTCCAGCAACCCTGTGTCCCGGATCATTCCGATCCGGGACCCTTGCGTTTTACGGGGTACGGCGGGGCGCGGGTGTTCCGGCACCGCCTCGTACCCGCGGCAGCTCCCCTCCAGCACCGGCTGCCGCGCCACCCGGGTGAGGGCCGCGTCCTCGGGCGCTCCGGTGTGGGCTGTGCGGGAGCCGGCGGAGCCGGCAGGCGGTGATCGGGCCGGGGGTGATCGGGCCGGGGGTGTCGGTCATGGTGGTCAGTGCCGGCCGGAGATCTTGTCCGCGAGGGTGGCGATGCGGTCCGTTTCCGCGGTGCGGGCCCTGCGTTCGCGGCGGTCGGCGGTGCGGTAGGCGGCGTAGAGGGTGTGGACGCCGAGCCAGCGGAAGGGTTCGGGTTCCCATTTGCGGACTTTGTGGTTGACCCAGGGGAGGGTGGTGAGGTCCGTGGGGCCGGATTGGCCGGAGTCCTGCTGTATGAGGTCGCGGAGAGTGCGGGCGGCGAGGTTGGTGGTGGCGACACCGGAGCCGACGTAGCCGCCGGCCCAGCCGAGGCCGGTGGAGCGGTCGAGGGTGACGGTGGCGCACCAGTCACGTGGGACGCCGAGGACGCCGGACCAGGCGTGGTCGATGCCGACTCCTGCGAGTTGGGGGAAGAAGCGGATCAGGACGGCGCGCAGGGCGTCGATGGTGGCGAGCTGGGTGCGGTCGGCGTTCTCGGCGGTGGCGGCACGTGAGCCGTAGCGGTAGGGGATGCCGCGGCCGCCGATGGCGATGCGGTCGTCGGCGGTGCGCTGGGCGTACATGTAGGCGTGGGCCATGTCGCCGAGGGTTTCGCGGCCTTCCCAGCCGATGGTGTCCCAGATGTCTGCGGGGAGGGGCTCGGTGACGATCATGGAGGAGTTCATGGGGAGCCAGGAGCGCTTCTGGCCCTTGATGCCCGCGGTGAAGCCCTCGGTGCAGCGGAGGATGTAGGGGGCGCGGACGGTGCCGTAGGGGGTCACGGCGTGTTTGGGGCGGATCTCCGATACGGGTGTCGATTCGTGGATCGTCACGCCCAGCGCTTCGACGGCTGCCGCGAGGCCCTTGACGAGCTTGACGGGGTGCAGGCGGGCGCCGTGCGGGGTCCAGGTGGAGCCGACGGCTCCGGTGATGCGGATGCGGTCGGCGGTTTCGCGGGCGCCGTGGAGTTCGCGGTCCTTTTCGCCGAAGGCGACCTCGGCGGCATGGAAGTTCTTGAGGCGGGTGAGCTGGGCGGGTGTGCAGGCGACTTCGAGTACGCCGCCCTGGTGGATGTCGGCGTCGATGTGTTCTTCGGTGGCGACGCGGATGACCTCGGCGACGGTGTCGTTCATGGCCTGCTGGAGGCGTGCGGCGGCGTCGTGGCCGTGCAGTCCGGCGTAGCGGTCGCGGCCGGCGATGCCGTTGTAGAGCCAGCCTGCCGTTGCGTCCGGAGGCGCCGTATCCGCAGAACTTGGCTTCGAGAACAGTGATGTTGAGGAAGGGGACGGCCTTCTTGAGGTAGTACGCGGTCCACAGTCCGGTGTATCCGCCGCCGACGATGCATACGTCGGCCGACGCGTCGCCCGGCAGGGGCTCCCGGGGGGTGGGGATGCCGTCGTCCGCGTACCAGTAGGAGATGCCGCCGTTGATCGTCGTGCTGGTCATGGGGGTGTTCGTACACCGGCGGTTGCGGGGCTGTCCAGGGCGGTCCGGGGATTGCGGTGGGACCGCGCCGGGGCAGCGGGCGGGGTCGTACGATCCGGGTGTGATCGAGATCCCGGACGAACTGGTCGCGACGCAGATCGAGGACAACGGCGATGCGGGCCGCGCTTTCCTCGAGGCGCTGCCGGGGCGGGCCGAGGAGTTCACGGAGCGGTGGGGGCTGCGGGTCACCGGGGCGGCGATGCACGGAGTGGCGTCGCTGGTGCTGCCGGTCGTGCGGCGGGACGGGACACATGCCGCGCTGAAGCTGCAGTTGCGGGACGGGGAGAGCGACGGTGAGTGGCTGGCCCTGCGGACCTGGGACGGCGACGGTGTCGTACGGCTGCTGGAGTGCGACGCGGACACCGCGACGCTGCTGCTCGAGCGGCTGGACGAGAGCCGGCATCTGTCGGTGGTGGAGGACGACCGGGCGGCGGTACGGATTCTCGCGGAGCTGCTGGCGCGGCTGACGGCGGTGCCGGCACCGGCGACCGGGCTGCGGCGGCTGGGGGACATCGCGGCGGGAATGCTGGACCGGGTGCCGCGGGTGGTGGGCGTGCCGGCGGACGTGGAGGAGCGGCGGCTGATGCGGGACTGTGCGGCGGCGGTGCGGGAGGTGGCGGCGGAGCCGGGGGACCGGCTGCTGCACTGGGATCTGCACTACGACAACATCCTGGCCGCGGAGCGTGAGCCGTGGCTGGCCATCGACCCGAAGCCGCTGGCCGGTGATCCGGGGTTCGAGCTGCTGCCCGCGCTGTGGAACCGGTTCGACCCGCAGGCGACGCTGTGGCGGTTCGATCTGCTGACGGAGCGGCTCGGCCTGGACCGGGGGCGGGCGCGGGCGTGGACGCTGGGGCGGGTGCTGCAGAACAGTCTGTGGGCCGTGGCGGACGGCGGCGGTGAGGGCGTCCTCGACGAGCGGCATGTGTCCATTGCCCGGAATCTGCTGGCGCGCTGAGCCGTCATGTGCGCAGGGTGCACTCATGATTCGTACTGCCACACCTGCCGATGTCCCTGTGATCCACGCGATGGTCCGGGAGCTCGCCGATTACGAGAAGGCCCTGCACGAGGCGCATGCCACCGAGGAGCAGCTGCGTGAGGCGCTGTTCGGGGAGCGGCCCGCGGCCTTCGCGCACATCGCGGAGACGGAGGGCGGTGAGGTCGCCGGGTTTGCGCTGTGGTTCCTGAACTTCTCGACGTGGCGCGGGGTGCACGGGATCTATCTGGAGGATCTGTACGTACGGCCGGGGCTGCGCGGCGGCGGGTACGGCAAGGCGTTGCTGACGGAGCTGGCGCGGATCTGTGTGGAGCGGGGCTATGAGCGCCTCGAGTGGTCCGTACTGAACTGGAACACCCCGTCGATCGACTTCTACGAGGTGCTGGGCGCGCGGCCGCAGGACGAGTGGACGGTGTACCGGCTGACTGACGGGGCGCTCCAGCGGCTGGGCGGGGCGGCGCCGGGCGGGGCCGCGCCCGCCGGGGTCACCTCCGGGTGCGGGGCGGGCGGGGCTGTGTGACTCTGGCCGCGGGAGCGGGGGGCCGGGGCGCTGACGAGGGAGATGGTCATGGACCAGCTCGGAGACAAGCCCGAAGCCGTCCGTAAGCGGCTGGAGGAGGAGAAGCGGCGGGCCCGGAAGGAGGAGCCGGTGTCCGCGGACCGGGCCGCCGAGTCGCGGGAGGCGTCCTCGCCCGGCGAGGAGCTGGACGCGGACGAGGCCCTCGGCGACTTGGGTGACGTGTACCGGGACGAGCTGTACCGGGGCGGCCCCAGCAGCGCTTAGGCGCCGCCGACGACGCCGCGCATCCGGGGGACGGCGCTACCGACGCTACGGAACGAGGACGACCTTGCCGGTCGTGCCGCGCGTCTCCAGGGCGCGGTGGGCCGCAGCGGCCTCGGCGAGCGGGTAGCGCTGCACGGCGGGCCGCAGGCGGCCGGTGGCGGCTTCGGCGAGGGAGCGGGTCTCCAGGGCGCGCAGGCCGCCGGCCTTGTCGAGCATGGCAGGGCCGAGGACGCTCTCGGAGGTGATGCCGCGCGCGGAGAGTTCCTCGTCGGTGAAGGTGAGCGGGCCGCCTTCGCGGATGCCTTGGCTGGACCAGCCGAAGACGAGGTGCTGCCCGCCCTTGCCGAGGAGGTCGACGGCGGCGCGGCCGGTGTCTCCGCCGACGGAGTCGAAGACGACGGTGGCGCGGCGGTCGCCGAGGTGGGCGCGGACGTGCGCGGGCCAGTCGGGGAGCGTGTAGTCGACGGCGAGGTCGGCGCCGTTCGTGGTGACACGGGCGACCTTGTCGGGGCCGCCGGCGAGGCCGATGACGGTGGCGCCGGCGTTCTTGGCGTACTGGACGAGGAGGGTGCCGATGCCGCCGGCCGCCGAGGGGACGACGGCGACGGTGTCGGGGCCGAGGTCGGTGAACTGGAGGATGCCGAGGGCGGTGCGGCCGGTGCCGATCATGGCGACGGCCTCGGCCTCGTCGATGCCGGCGGGGATCTCGTGGAGCCTGCCGGCATCGGTGACGGCGAGCTCGGCGTAGCCTCCGGGCGCCATGCCGAGGTGGGCGACGACGCGCTTGCCGAGCCAGCTGTCGTCGGTGCCTTCGCCGATGCGGTCGACGGTGCCGGCGACCTCGCGGCCGGGGACGGTGGGCAGGTCGACGGGGGCGGCGTACGGGCCGGTGTCGCCCTCGCGCAGGGCGGCGTCGAGGAGGTGCACGCCGGCGGCGGCGACGGCGATGCGGACCTGGCCGGGGCCGGGCTCGGGGTCGTCGACGGTCTCGTACGTGAGGTTCTCGGCGGGGCCGTAGGCGTGGAGGCGGATGGCGTGCATGGTGGGCTCCCCTGTGCTGTGCGGCGTTGGTGGGCCCAGCCTTCAACCTCAAGCAAGGTTGAGGTCAAGGCTTCCGGGGTCTCCGGTCGTCCCGGTCCCCCCGGACTGCGCGGTCGTCCCGCCGGTCCTGCCGGTCTTCCCGGTCCCGCCGGTCCTGCCGGTCCGCCCGGCCCTGGCCGCTTTGACGGCGAGGGTCGCCGCCTCGATGCCGCTGTTGAAGGACACCTCCGAGAGCAGTCCGGGCGCGGCGACCTGGTCGCCCGCGAGGAAGACGCCGTCGCCGCGGTCGATGCGGGGCCGGTCCCGCCAGGTCGTACCGGGGCGGTCGAGCGCGCCCGTACGCCCCGTGGCGACGGACTCGCGCCGCCAGGTGGTGCGCTCGCGCCAGCCGGGGAAGCCGAGGTCGAGGAGGCGTTCCGCGTGGGCGACGCCGTCGGCCTTGGACTCGTGGGGAGCGAGGGGGAGCTGCCCCTGTACGAGCTGCTCCCCGGCGGGGGCGAGGCTCGCGTCCTGGGCGGTGAAGCGTTCGATCCAGCCCGGCGCGTCGAGGTCGGAGACGACGAACACGTCGTTCTTGCGGGTGCGTACGGCCAGGTCGACCAGGGTCGTACGGCCGCTGTCCCAGCGCAGGGTGTCGTCGTCGAGGAGGCGGCGGGCGGCGTCGAGGGAGGTCGCGACGATGACGGGGCCGCCGGTCTCGGGGAGGGCGTCGACGCGGGCGCCGGTCTCGATGCGTACGCCCAGGTTCCAGGCGTGCGCGACCATCCGCTCGGTCACCGCGGACCAGCCGCCGCGCGGGTAGTGCGCCTCGGGCGGGAGCTTGGTGGCGCGGCGCAGCCGCTCGTGCACGAAGGCGGCGGAGAGCGATCCGGGGTCGTGGTGGAAGAGCGCGACGGCGATGAAGTGGGCGGCGGCGCGGGCGCCCGTCTCGCCGACCTCGCCGGTGGCCCAGGTGAGGAAGTCGCGGTCCACAGGGGCGTGTTCGGGCCGCCGGCGCAGCAGTCGGAGCATCGCGAGGGGCGGGGTGCGGCGGAGCCTGCCGTCGCGGTGCAGGCGCAGCCGGGCGGCTTCGCGCGGCGGGAGCGGGGCGAGCGGGCCGATGAGGTCGCGCTGGGCGAGCCAGGTCCAGTGGGGGCCGCCGTTGTAGAGGGCGTGGGGGCCTTCGTTGGTCCGGTACGGGCCTTCGGACGTGCGGGCGCGGCCGCCGGGGGTGCGGTGGGACTCGTACAGGGTCACCCGGGCGCCGGACTCGGCGGCGGTGATGGCCGCGGTGAGGCCGGCGAGGCCGGCGCCGATGACGGTGATACGGGGCTGGGTCGTCACTGCGTACTCCGATGTTCCGGTCCTGGTTGCGTTCATGGAATGGACGGATCGGGGGCGGGCGGGTGTGACATCGGCGCGGGGGCATTGTCGGTGGCGTGCGTCACGATGGGCTCATGACGGGACGGACGAGGAAGGTGACGCGGGTGGCGGCGGCGCGGCGGCCGGAGGTGCGGCTGCCGCCGCTGAGTCCGTACGAGGGCGGCGGGCTGGAGCCGGACGGGGACTACGACGGCGTGGAGCTGGCCGGGCTGGATCTCGCGGGCCAGACGGGGGCAGGGGCGCGGTTCCTGGACTGTGCGCTGCGGGAGTGCGGGCTGGACGAGACGTCGCTGGTGGGCGCACGGTTCATCGATTCGGTGCTGACGGGTGTGCGGGGTGTGGGGACGGACCTCGCGGGGGCCTCGCTGCGGGATGTGGAGGTCGTGGACGCGCGGATGGGCGGGGTGCAGCTCCACGGGTCGGTGCTGGAGAGGGTGGTGGTGCGAGGCGGAAAGATCGACTACCTGAACCTGCGGAATGCGCGGCTGAAGGACGTGGTGTTCGAGGGGTGCGTGCTGGCGGAGCCCGACTTCGGCGGTGCGGAGCTGGTGCGGGTGGAGTTCCGCGACTGTGCGCTGCGGCGGGTGGACTTCAGCGGTGTGCGGATGAAGGACGTGGACCTGCGGGGTGCCGTGGAGCTGGACATCGCGCGGGGTGTCGAGCGGCTGGCGGGGGCGGTGATCAGCACGGCTCAACTGATGGATCTGGCACCGGTGTTCGCGGCGCAGACAGGGGTGAGGGTGGAGGGGTAGCGCCCTTACGGGGTCCGGGGGAAGCGGGTCTGCAGGTCCCAGACGACGGGGTTGTCGGCGAGGCCTTCGTGCAGGTCGGCGAGGTCGGCGATCAGATCGTGCAGGAAGTCGCGGGCCTCGCGGCGCAGTTCGGCGTGGTTGAAGGTGAGCGGGGGCTCGTCGCCGGGCATCCAGTCGGCCTCGACGTCCACCCACCCGAAGCGGCGCTCGAACAGCATGCGGTCGGTCGACTCGGTGAAGTCGAGCTCGGCGTGCTGCGGCTGCGCGGCCCGGCTTCCGCGCGGGTCCCGGTCGAGCTGCTCGACGATGTCGCACAGCGCCCACGCGAAGTCGAGCACCGGCACCCATCCCCAGGCTGTGGACACCTCGCGGTCCGCCTTGGTGTCCGCGAGATACACGTCCCCGCAGAAGAGGTCGTGCCGCAGGGCGTGGACGTCCGCGTGGCGGTAGTCGGTCTGCGGGGGGTCGGGGAAGCGGCGGGAGAGGGAGTAGCCGATGTCGAGCACGGGTCGATGGTGTCATGCGCGGGCACCCGGCCCGTGGCGTGGGCTCCGGCCTGCGGAAACGCTCCGGTCCACGCCTGCGCGACCGCGACCGCGACCGCGACCGGGACCGCCACCGCCACCGCCCGAGCCTGTGCACTGCCCGCGCCTTCGTGCCCTCGCCCCTGCCTCGCCTCCGCCTCCGCCGCCGATGAGCGGTTCCCGGCTCCCGCCGCGCGGCCCGCGCGGCCGACCCGCGCGCCCCGTGTGGGCGACCCGCGCGGTCACGGCAGCAGCCGCTGCTCCTTCGCCACCGCCACCGCGCCCGCCCGTGTGTCGACGCCGAGCTTGGCGTAGATCCGGCCCAGATGGGTCTTCACCGTCGCCTCGCTGATGAACAGCGCCCGCGCGATCTCCCGGTTGCCGAGCCCGCGCGCGAGCTGCCCCAGGATGTCCAGCTCGCGGTCCGTCAGGGCCGGGCGGGCCGCTCCCCGCATCCGGTCCATGACGCGGCTCGCGACCGGCGGGGAGAGGGCGGTGCGGCCCTGGGCGGCGGAGTGGATCGCCGCGAACAGCTCCTCCGGGCGCTCGGCCTTCAGCAGATAGCCGGTCGCGCCCGCCTCGATGGCGCGGGTGATGTCGGCGTCCGTGTCGTACGTCGTCAGGACGAGCACATGCACGTCGGGGGACGCGATCCGGCGGGTGGCCTCGACCCCGTCGATGCCGGGCCCCAGCTGGAGGTCCATGAGCACGACGTCCGGCCTGAGTTTGGCGGCCGTCGCGACCGCCTCCTCGCCACTGCCGGCCTCGCCGACGACCTCGATGCCCGGCTCGCTGCCGAGGAGGGCGAGGAGCCCGGCGCGTACGACGGCGTGGTCGTCGCACAGCAGGATCCGTACGCTCATGGGGTCTCCGTCATGACGTCTCCAGAGGGATGGCGGCCGAGACCACCGTGCCCTCGCCGGGCGCGGACTCGACCGTCAGGGTGCCGCCCAGCTGTCGGACCCGCGCCCGCATCGCGGGCAGGCCGTGGCCCCGGACGCCGTTCCGGCCCCGAAAGCCGCTCCGGACTCCTCGGGCGCCCGGGGTGCCGGGCGGCGCCTCACCGGGTTCGAAGCCGCGGCCGTCGTCCGTGATGTCCAGCACGATCTGGTCGCCGAGATAGGTCAGGGTCAGGGCGGCGGAGGCGGCTCCGGCGTGCTCGCGCACATTGGCCAGGGCGCCTTGGGCGATGCGCAGCAGCGCCGACTGCACCCGGTCGGGCAGCGGGACCGGTGTGCCGTCGACCTGGAAGCCCGCGGACTCGCGCGCGGCGAGGAGGCGCAGCGCCTGCTCCAGGCCGCCGCCCTCCGCCAGATCGGCCGGTGCCAGGTCGTGGACGAAGCGGCGGGCCTCGGCGAGGCTGCGTTCGGCGATCGACTCGGCGGTGCGGACATGGCGGCGCGCGGTCGCCGGGTCCGCGTCCCAGGTGCGGTCGGCGGCCTGCAGCAGCATCTGCTGGCTGGACAGGCCCTGCGCGAGGGTGTCGTGGATCTCCATGGACAGCCGCTGGCGCTCCGCGAGGGTGCCCTCGCGGCGCTCGGTGGCCGCCAGTTCGCGGCGCGTCCTGATCAGGTCGTCGATCAGCGCGCGCTGGCGGGCGGCGAGGCGTTCCGCCTGGACGAAGACGGCGGTCGCGATCGCCGCGACGGCGGGCGGTGCGATCACCAGGTTCGGGTCGAAGCCGCCGTGCGACAGCTTGAGCTGCGCGGCCACGACGAAGGCCGTGAGCAGCGCGACCAGGACGAGCGCGGCACGCGGCGGGAGCATGCGCAGGCCGGCGTAGAAGAGGGGCACCGCGCACCAGGCGAAGCTGGGCGCGAGGACCACGAGCACCATCCAGACGGCGACGACCGTGCCCAGCCAGGCCGGCCGGCGGGGGGTGGCGCGGGAGCCGAGGACCGGTCCGAGTACGTACAGGGCGGCGAGGGCGGCCGACAGGCCGATGATCCACGGGGAGCGGCCCTCCCAGGGGTGCCGCAGCAGATAGCGCACGAGCGAGGCACCGAGGAGGAGGAAGAACGCGGCGTGCATGACGGGGGCGAGCCAGCGGGCGTCGGGGTCGTGGGCTTCCGGGCTGCGGGCTTCCCGGGCGCGGGCCTCGCCGGCGTCCGCGTCGGCGTCGGCATCGGCGTCGAGAGCCTCGGCGCCGCGGGCGCCGGGCTCCTGTTCGTACCGCCGCTCCACCGCCCACCACTCCTCGCCGACCTGCACAGATGTCCCCATGGTGACCCGGCGGGACCACAGGCGCATCAACCGATCGGCTGACACCCCCGTCCTCCATCATGCGCGCCGGAGGCATCCGCTCCGTGGACCGTACGGGACCGGCGGCGGCCCGAGGATCGACGGAGAGCGATCACCGCCGATCCGGTGCCGGATTCCGGCCCATGACGAGGAGATGTCCCATGAAGAAGTTGTCGCTGCGTGCCCGTGTCCTGACCGGCGCTGTCGCCGCCGCCGCGCTGGGCGCCGGCACCTTCGGCGCGGTCTCCGCGAACGCCTCCGCCCCGGCGGCCGCCGCGCCCACCACGGTCCAGGCCGACACCGCGAACCGCAACCTGCGCCAGACCACGCATCTGACCGTCGAGGCGGCGGTCAAGGCGGCGCAGGCCGCTCTGGAGGCGGCGCAGGACGAGAACCAGCGCGTCACGGTCGCCGTCGTGGACCGCAACGGCAACACCGTCGTCACCCTGCGCGGCGACGGCGCAGGTCCGCAGTCGTTCGAGTCGGCGCAGCGCAAGGCGTTCACCGCGGTCTCCTGGAACGCGCCCACCTCCGAGCTGGCCGAGCGGCTCCGGCAGGCCCCGAACCTGAAGGACATCCCGGGCACGCTGTTCCTGGCGGGCGGCGCCCCGGTGCAGGCGAAGGGCGCGCCCGTCGCGGGCATCGGTGTCGCGGGCGCCCCGAGCGGTGACCTCGACGAGAAGTTCGCGCAGGCGGGCGTTGCCGCGCTGGGCAGGTAGCAGGAGCGCGAGCGGGACGCCGGAGGTGCCGGAGATGCCGGTAGTGCTGGGCGCCGGTGGTGCCGGGACGCCGGTGGTGCCGGGGAGGGGCGGCGAGGCGGAGCCCTGCCGGGAGGCGGGAAGTCGGCCCATGCGCACCACCGGCCGTCTCGTAGATCACCTGGGCCCAGTGAGGGAAGCGGACATTCCGCGCATAGGATCGCTGATGTGGACCAGCGACCCCTCCGCCGCATCCTGGCGCCCGCCGCAGCCCTCCTGACCCTCCTCGCGGGCGCGGGCTGCACGGCCGAAGCCGTCAAGGGGGTCCAGGGCGCCCCCGGAGCCGCCGGCCTGCGCGACCCGTACTTCCCCAAGCTCGGCAACGGCGGCTACGACGTACGGCACTACGCCCTCACGCTCGACTACGACCCGAAGACGGGCAAGCTCACCGGCACCGCCGACATCACCGCCCGCGCCACCCAGAACCTCAGCGCCTTCAATCTCGACCTCCACGGCCTGACCGTCCGCAGCGCGACCGTCGACGGCGCCCCCGCCGCCGTCAACCGCGCGGGCGACGAGCTGACCCTGCGCCCGCGCGACGACCTCAAGAAGGGCGGCACCTTCCGCACCGTCGTCCGCTACTCCGGCTCCCCGCGCGCCGTCACGGACGCCGACCGCTCCGAGGAGGGCTGGCTGAGGACCGCGGACGGCGCTGTCGCGCTCGGCCAGCCGACGGGCTCGATGGCGTGGTTCCCCGGCAACCACCACCCCAGCGACAAGGCGACCTACGACATCACCGTCATGGTCCCCACCGGCCTCACCGCCGTCTCCAACGGGGAACTGCGCTCCGAGCGCCCCACCACCGACGGCCGGCGCACCGCCTTCTCGTGGCACGCCGAGCAGCCGATGGCGAGTTACCTCGCCACCGTCGCCATCGGCCACTACCGCACCAAGGCGTCGAGTCCGGGGGACGGCCAGGGCGTGCCGCTCTACACCGCCGCCGACACGACCGTCGCCGCGCGCAGCGAGGAGCTGCTGGCCCGGATCCCCGAGCTCCTGGCGTGGGCGAAGGACTACTTCGGCCCCTATCCCTTCACGTCCACCGGCGCGATCGTCGAGCGCACGGGGGACGCGGCCTATGCCCTGGAGACCCAGAACCGGCCCGTCTTCCCCGAGAGCTCCTTCAACGCCCCGACCCTCGTCCACGAGCTCGCCCACCAGTGGTACGGCGATTCCGTCACGCCGAAGACCTGGCAGGACATGTGGCTGAACGAGGGCTTCGCGACGTACGCGGAGTGGCTGTACCTCGAGGACTTCGAGGACGTCACCGTCGGCCAGAGCTTCGAGACGGCCTTCGGCACGGACGCGAACTGGGCCTTCCCGCCCGGCGAGCCGCCGAGCGCCGAGGAGATCTCCGATCCGCCGGTGTACTACCGGGGCGCGATGGTCCTCCACAAGATCCGCCAGGCCGTCGGCGACGACACCTTCTTCGCCATCCTGGAGGGCTGGCCGCGGACGCACCGTCACGGCAACGCCTCCACCGACGACTTCATCACTTACGTGGAGGAGGTGTCGGGCAAGGATCTGGCCGAGGTCTGGGACGTCTGGCTGTACGGCGAGGACAAGCCCGCGAAGCCTTAGAGAAGCCCCGGCCTGGCATCCGCTTCCGCGTACGGACATGCCGGAGGCCCCGTTCCGCGTACTGGCATGCCGGAGGCCCCGGCCGCGACGGCGGCCGGGGCCCCTCGGTCCGTAACGGGAACGGACCTACGTCAGACGCTCACACCGAAGTCCTGGGCGATTCCGACCAGGCCCGAGGCGTAACCCTGACCGACGGCGCGGAACTTCCACTCCGCTCCGTTGCGGTACAGCTCGCCGAAGACCATCGCGGTCTCGGTGGCGGCGTCCTCGCTCAGGTCGTAGCGGGCGATCTCGGTGCCGCCGGCCTGGTTGACGATGCGGATGTACGCGTTGCGCACCTGGCCGAAGTTCTGGGAGCGGTTCTCGGCGTCGTAGATGGAGACCGGGAAGACGATCTTCTCTACGTCGGCCGGCAGACCCGCCAGGTTGACGTTGATCTGCTCGTCGTCGCCGCCGCCCTCACCCGTCCGGTTGTCACCCGTGTGGACGATGGTCTGGTCCGGCGTGGACTTGTTGTTGAAGAACACGAAGTGGCCGTCGGAGAAGACCTTTCCGCCGGGGTTGACCGCGATCGCCGATGCGTCGAGGTCGAAGTCGGTGCCGGTGGTGGTACGGACGTCCCAGCCGAGGCCCACCGTGACGGCGGTCAGGCCCGGTGCCTCCTTGGTGAGCGAGACGTTGCCGCCCTTGGACAGGCTTACAGCCATGGGGAGGTCCCTTTCCTGGTCGAGGTGCAGTCACCCCCCATAACGCGGAGAGGGGACCGTCGGGTTCCCCAAGATGCCCGGGTTCCCCAGGATGCCCCGAAAAGAAGGTGACGGGAGTCGTGCGCGGACGCGACCATGGGACACATGTCCGGGCCCTATCTGATCCGCGGCTCCGTCTCCCTCCCGGAGGCCGAGCTCATGTGGCGTTTCTCGCGCTCGTCGGGCCCAGGCGGCCAGCACGTCAACACGAGCGACTCGCAGGTGGAGCTCCGCTTCGACCTCGCGGCGACGGATGCGCTCCCCGAGGTCTGGAAGGCCCGTGCCCTGGAGCGCCTCGCGTCCCGGCTCGTCGGTGGCGTGATCTCCGTACGCGCGTCGGAGCACCGCTCCCAGTGGCGCAACCGTGAGACGGCGGCGGTGCGGCTCGCGGCACTGCTGGCGGAGGCGACGGCGCCGCCGCCGCGGCCGCGGCGGGCCACGAAGATCCCACGGGGCATCAACGAGCGCCGTCTGCGGGAGAAGAAGCAGCGGGCGGAGACGAAGCGGGGCCGCAGCGGCCGCGATTGGTGAACCGGAGGGCCCACGTCCCCCGAACCCCCGACCCGTACCGGGGCGGGCCTGCCGGATCGGCGCCCGGCACCGGACCGGCACCGGAGGTTGTGCCGCAACGGTTCGTCCGTCAGCCCAGCTGACGGTAGCGGCCCCGGAAGTACGTCAGCGGACTGCCGCCCCCGCTCGGCAGCCCCACGTTCAGCACGCGACCGATCACGAGCGTGTGGTCCCCCGCCTCCACACGCTCCTCCGTGCGGCACTCCAGGACCGCCAGCGCGCCCCCCACCAGCGGCGCCCCGCACACCTCGCCGCGCGTGTACGCGATGTCCTCGAAGAGGAGCCGGTCGCTGATCCGCCCCTTCATGGCGAACCGGCCGGCGATGTGCCGCTGGCTCTCGGAGAGCACCGACACGCCCCACAACGGCTGCTCGGCCAGCAGGTCGTCCATCCGTGAGCCGTTGCGCAGGCCCACGAGCACCAGTGGCGGGTCGAGCGACACCGACATGAACGCCGTTGCGGTCATGCCGACGTCGTCGCCGCGCGGGGCGTCGTCGCTCAGCTCGGGTTCGTGTGCCGTCACCAGCACCACCCCCGCCGTCAGGCGGGACATGGCGGCACGGAACTCGTCGTTGCTCACCCCCTCAGAATGAGGGATGGCCTCGGAGCGGGGTGCGGGAGTCGTCGGAAGCACGACCGGAACGCTAACCTCCTCTCGCCACCGCCACATCGGGCGGGAGGACCACGAGGGACCGGCGGGGGTCCTAGGACCGCGGTGCCGTTCCCGGTCCCGATTTGCGTTCAAGAAGCCTACGGAAGCATCCCCGGCCTCCCATCCGACCCTTCATCATCTGATGTGACTTGAGTCACAGAGCCCGGTATTTGTTGACCCTGTGTACCGGGTGGGCAGCGCGCTGTGATTCAGTGGCGGGGACAGTGCACCAAGAGGATCGATGAGAAGCCTGGAGTCACGTTAGCTGTCGAGGTCTCGGGGAGAGCGAGCAATGGAGGCCGAGTCGGAGCCGTACGTCCGCCTTGCGACCATGCGGCAGCTGCATCGGGTCGTGGCGGACCTCAACACGGCCCGTAGCCTGGCGGACACGCTGCAGACCGTCGCGGACGGCATCGTCGCGGGTCTCGGCTACGAGCTGGCATGCGTGAATCTGGTGCGCCCCGACGGGGATCTCGTCGTCGCCGCCTTCGCCGGGAACACCGCGGCCGAGGCCCTGATCACCGGACGCGTCGGCTCCCGCACCTCCTGGGAACGACGACTGTCCATGGGCGAGGCCTGGGGCGAGCTCCGGTTCATCCCGCACACCGAGGGCTGGGTGCTGCTGGAGGACGACGTTCCGCAGTGGTACACGGAGGGCCCCGAGCCCCGCTTCGAGGACGAGTGGCACCCCCAGGACCGGCTCTACGCACCCATGTACGCGTCGGGCGGCGGGCGCGAGCTCGTCGGCGTCATCTCGGTCGACAAACCCCGCAACGGCCGCCGGCCGGGCGCCTGGGGCCAGGAGGCGCTCCAGATGTACGCGTCGCAGTCCGCGATTGCGATCAGTAACGCCCGGCTCCGGGCAAACATGCAGCGCGCGCTGGTCCGCCTGGAGCGCGAGCAGCAGGCACTGCGCGCCAGCGAGGAGTCGTTCCGCCAGGCCTTCGAGTACGCGCCGAGCGGCATGGCCATCGCCGAGATGGGCGGCGACCAGCACGGCCGGCTGCTGCGCACCAACGACGCGCTGTGCCGCCTCCTCGGCCGGCCCGCCTCCGCGATGCGCCGCTACTCCTTCGCCGACCTCGTCCACCCCGAGGACATCGGCACGCTCCTGCGCACGTCCGCCGAGGGCGGCCGGGCCGAGCTGCGCCTCGGCCGCCGTGACGGGACGTACGTCTGGGTCTCGCTGCGGAACTCCGTGGTCGCGGACACCGCCGACGGCCCGCGGTTCCTGCTCACGCATGTCGAGGACATCGAGGAGCGCAAGCGCCACGAGCTGCAGCTCGCGCACCGGGCCAGCCATGACTCGCTGACCGGCCTGCCCAACAGCGCGGAGCTGCGCGCCCGCCTCAGCGCCCGGATCTGCGAGCGGCCGCAGCTGTCGGCACGGGCGAGCGCGGTCGAGGCACTGGACGCGGCGTACTCCGCCCATCCCGCGCACTCCGTGCGCCCCGCGTACGACAACGGCGGCATCGACGAGACCGGCCTCGGGCCCGACCGTTTCGACTTCGACCCGCCCGCGCCCGGCGGCCCCTTCGACCACCATGTGCATGCCGTCGCGCCCGACAGCGAGCACGACGACGGCACCAAGGGGCTCGCGGTCCTCTTCTGCGACCTGGACGGCTTCAAGTCGATCAACGACCGGTTCGGCCACAACACCGGCGACGCCGTCCTCATCGAGGTCGCGCGCCGGCTCACGACCGGTGTGCGCGACGGGGACACCGTCGCCCGGCTCGGAGGTGACGAATTCGTTGTCCTCGCCGACGGACTCGGTGCGGCTGACGCCGCCGACCTGGCCGTACGTCTGCGGAACGCGATCATTCCGCCGATCCGCGTGGACGGGCGGGCCGTGCGCGTCGGGGCGAGCTTCGGGATCGGCTGGGCGGTCTGCGGTATGTCCGTAGAAGAGGTACTTCAATCCGCTGACCAGCGGATGTACATCGAGAAGCGTTCCCGGTCGAAGATGCACCGGCGGGCCGGATAGCCGTCGCAGGGAAACCGGACGGCAATCAGGAAACGTCCTTGGGTTTGCTCGAACGGGGTAGGCTCGGCCAGTCGGCGACGGCTGGCGAGCAAGGATAGGAGTGACCCAGGGATGACGGCCGGGAACAACGGCGCGAGCACGCCCGAGGACGACGATCCGTTCGGCTACCTGTACGCGGACGGGCAGCAGGCGGGCGCCACACCTCCCCATCAGGGCGGCTACGGCTACCCCGGTCCGGCGGCGGCGCAGCCCGGCGTGCCCAGGACGTCGTACAACCAGGTCAGAACCGTCGGTGAGCGTCAGTACGGACAGGTGCCGCAGCAGCAGGCCTACGGCCGGCCGCCGCAGGCCCAGCAGCAGTACGCGCACCAGCCGACCGCCCAGTACGCGGCACCCGAGACCTATCCCGGCGGCGCCCCCACCCGTCAGGTCCCGTCAGCGGGCCACGGCCACGGTGGTGGCCGCGGCCGCGGGCCCAACACCAAGGGCCTGCTGATCGGCGCTGTCGCGGTCGTCGCGGTGGTCGTCATCGGCATCACCGCGGCCGTCATGAGCAGCGGCGACGACGACGGCAACACCCCCCAGGCCAACCCGAGCAGCGGCGCCCCCGCGGGCCAGGTGGGGCCGAGCGAGGACCCGACCAAGGGCAGCGGCGAGGAGGACAAGCCCGCCGAACTACCGAAGCAGGACGCCGCAACGCTCAAGCTGGGCCCGCCGGCGGCCCTGGCCAAGGTCGTCAAGGGCGCCCAGGGCACGGACGGCGCGTACGTGACCGGCTTCAACGCGGTCGGTGCGTCGGTGACCTGGAAGGCCACCCTCGAGGAGGAGGGCGAGTACCGGCTCTACGTCCGGTACGCCATCCCCGCCAAGGACGCCAACGCGACCCTGACGGTCAACGGCAAGCCGAACACCAACCCGATCGGCCTGAAGAACTTCATCGGCTCCTCGGACCCGAACCTGGAGAAGAACTGGCAGACCACTTGGGCCCCGGTCACCCTCAAGCAGGGCGAGAACGAGCTCAAGCTGTCCTGCGAGGCGGGCAACCAGTGCGACGCCATCCTCGACTGGCTCGAGGTCAAGCGCGCCTGATCGTCGGGCGGGCGTGATCGCCTCTCCGACTTCCGATCGTCGATTTCCGTCACCGTCCCGGCCGCTGTCCTGCGCGCCGGGACGAGGCGTTCTCGGGCACCGCAGGCGGGACACCGAGGGCGGCTTCACGCCGCAGGCGCGTGCTCCGTCACCGTGACCCTCGTCAGCAGGTCTTCGTACGACGGCCGGTCGAAGTCACCCGCCGCCGGGGCCAGGACCGTCGCCGTCGCCAGGGCCACCGCGCGGGCCAGCCGGTCCGGCCAGGAAAGGGACTCCACCAGGCCCGACAGGAGGCCGGCGACGGCGGAGTCGCCCGCGCCGGTCGGGTTGCCGAGGACCTTGGCGGGCGGGGCGGCCTGCCAGATGCCGTCGGGGGTGGCGGCGAGGATGCCGTCGGGCCCCAGGGACGAGACCACCGTGCGGGCGCCGCGGCGGCGGGCGTCGTGGGTGGCGCGCAGGGGCTCGCGGGAGCCGGTGAGCTGGGCGAGCTCGTCCGCGTTCGGCTTGACCAGGTCGGGGCGGGCCGCGATGCCGCGGCGCAGCGGCTCGCCGCTGGTGTCCAGCAGGGCGGGGACGCCGGCCGCCCGGGCCCGGCGGACCAGTTCGGCGTACGCGCCGACGTGGATGCCGGGCGGCAGGCTGCCGCACAGGGCCACCGCGTCGGCGTCCTGCAGCAGCGTCTCGTACGTGGCGAGGAAGGCGGCCCACTCGTCGGCCGTGACGGTCGGGCCCGGTTCGTTGAGCTGGGTGGTGTCGCCGGTCGCCGCGTCGACGACGGCGAGCGTGCGGCGCGTGGTCCCGGCGACCGGGACGAGCGCGTCGCGCACCGGCAGCGGCGCCAGCAGATCGCGCACGACCGCGCCCGTGGGGCCGCCCGCGAAGCCCGTGACCACCGCCTCGTGCCCGAGCGCCGCGAGGACGCGGGCGACGTTGAGGCCCTTGCCGCCGGGGCGTTCGGTGACCTCGGTGACGCGGTGGGAGGTGTGCGGGACGAGCGCGGGGACCCGGTAGGTGAGGTCGAGGGCGGTGTTCAGCGTGACCGTCAGGATCACTTCTGACACCCCCGGAGATTGCGCTGGTCATGGTGCTTGCCATGGACTTGCCACGGTCGGACGGGTCCTGATCATGCCAAAAAGAAGGCGGTTGGCCCAGACCCCCGTCGGCCAACCGCCCGTGCACCGGGCCGTTCCCCTGGCCCGGTCAGCGCTGTTCCACGTCCCCGTCCACGGCTCCGCTACGGCTCGATCAGCCACGCGCCCTTGCGCATCACGCCCTTGAGCGCGAAGTCCGCGTCCAGCACCACCAGGTCCGCGTCCTTGCCCGGCTCCAGCGACCCGACCTTGTCGTACACGCCGAGCAGCCGCGCCGGATTGGCCGAGATCGCCTGCACGATGTCCTCGACCGGCAGCCGGTCGACGGTCGCAGCCCGCCGGAACGCGGTGTCCAGGGTGAGCGTGGACCCGGCGATCGAACCGCCCTCCACCAGCCGGGCGACCCCGTCCCTGACCTCGACCTCCAGCGGCCCGAGGTGGTAGACCCCGTCGCCGAAGCCCGCCGCGTCCATCGCGTCGGTGATGAACGCGACCCGGGCCGCGCCCGCGCGGTGGAACGCCAGCTCCAGCGCCGCCGGATGCAGATGCGTTCCGTCGTTGATCAGCTCGACCGTGATCCGCTCGTCCTCGAGCAGCGCGGCGATCGGTCCCGGGGCGCGGTGCCCGAGGGCCGGCATCGCGTTGAAGAGGTGGGTCGCGACGGTCGCGCCCGCCTCGATCGCCTCCACCGTCTGCTCGTACGTCGCGTCCGTGTGCCCGATCGCCGCGATCACGCCGTGCTCGGCGAGCAGGCGTACGGAGTCGATGCCGCCCGGCAGTTCGGTGGCGAGGGTGACCATCCTCGCCGTGCCGCGCGCCGCGTCGAGCAGCTTGCCCACGTTCGCCGGGTCGGGGTCGCGCAGCAGCTTCTCGCTGTGCGCGCCCTTGCGGCAGGGGGAGATGAACGGTCCCTCGAAGTGGATGCCGGCGAGGTCGCCCTGCTCGACGAGCTCGGACAGGAAGCCGGCCCGGTGGGTCAGGAAGTCCATGTCGCCGGTGACGGTGGAGGCGACCATCGTGGTCGTGCCGTGCTCATGGTGCGTCCGCACGCCCGTGAGGACGTCGTCGGCGGTGCCGGAGGTGAAGGACGCCCCGCCGCCGCCGTGGTTGTGCATGTCCACGAAGCCGGGGACCAGCCAGTGGCCGGAGAGGTCGGTCGAGGGCGTGTCGGCAGGGGCGTGCCCGGTGAGCCGGGTCCCGTCGACGATCACCCTCCCGTTCTCGACGACGCCGGTGGGCAGCACCACCCGGGCGCCCGTGAGAACCATCCGGTCGGCCATCAGGCGGTTACCTCCGTGTCGAGAGCGTCCGTCGACTCTGAGTCGTCCGTGTCGCGTGAGCTGTGTGAGTCGAGCAGGTCCCAGGCGAGGAGCCCCGCGCCCAGGCAGCCGGCGGTGTCCCCGAGCGCCGCCGGGACGATCGCGGGCAGCTTCTGGAAGGTGACCCGTGCCTCCACCGCTGTCCGCAGCGGTGTGAACAAGGTTTCTCCTGCCTCGGCGAGACCGCCACCGATGATCAGGGTGCGGGGATCCAGCAGGGTGAGCGCGGTGACCAGCCCGTCGGCGAGCGCGTCGACCGCTTCCTGCCAGACCCGCGCGGCGCCGGTGTCGCCGGACTCGACGGCCTTGGCGCAGTCGGCGGCGTCCGCGTCCGGGTCTCCGCTCGCCGCGGCCCAGGCCCGGGACACGGCGGACGCCGATGCGAGGGTCTCCAGACAGCCGCGCTGCCCGCAGCCGCACTCCGGCCCGCCGGGCCGCACGACGACATGGCCGATCTCGCCTGCGTACCCGTGCGCTCCGGCCTCGATGGCACCGCCGATGCCGATGGCCCCGGCGATCCCGGTGCCGAGCGGCACGAACAGGAACCGGTCGGTTCCCCGGCCCGCGCCGATGCGTCCCTCGGCGAGGCCGCCCGTGCGGACGTCGTGGCCGAGGGCGACGGGGACGCCGCCGAGCCGCTCGCCGAGCAGGTCGCGCATCGGCACGTCGCGCCAGCCGAGGTTCGCCGCGTAGACGGCGATGCCGGCCTCGGCGTCGACGATGCCGGGTACGGCGACTCCGGCGGCGACGGCGCTCTCGCCGTACCGCTCCCGGCCGTACGCGCGTAGCTCCGCGGCGAAGCCGAGGATCGTCTCGATGACCGCATCGGGCCCGCGCTCCCGGCCGGTCGCGCGCCGCGCCTCGTGGAGCAGTGCCCCGTCCGCCCCCACGAGGGCGGCTTTCATCCCGGTGCCGCCCACATCGAGGGCGATGACGTGTCTCACGCGTACAGTCTCGCGCGCGGACCCCGGAGAGGTCTAGTCCACTGCTCGGGGCTTCCGTTGTTCTGCCGAAGCGTGGCGTGTGGTGTAGACCTCTATGTTCGCACGTGACGAACAGACATACGGACAAGTAGAAGTGGGGGGACGAGCGGTGCAGCGGCGCTACTTCGGGTGAAGGCGAACGGGGTGAAGTACCCCTTCGGGCTGCCGCTCGGCTCCGAGGAGTCCCAGGCCCCGGGCGGGGACCCCTCGGCGGTGCTGACGCGCATCGCGACGGAGGCGGCGGACGCGGAGGCGGCCGAATAGGCCAGGGGGCGCGGCCCCGGGGCCCCTCCCGCTGGTCGGCGGCAGCGGTACCGGCCCGGTGGTCCGGGTGTCCCGTCCTCGGGCTGAAGTCGGCCCCGCCGGTGATGGGGGCACGGGGGTGCGGGGGCGGAGCCCTCGGTTCGGGAAGGGATGGGGTGGAGCGGGGAAGGAAACCCCCGCCAACCCGCCGCGCATTATGTTGCTCATATGACCGATAGCGACGAGCTGTCCGAGCGGGACCGGGCCGTGCTCGGGGTGGAACGGACCGACTGGGCCGGACCCGGGGCCAAGGAGCGGGAGATCCGGGAGCGGCTCGGGATGTCGCCGACGCGCTACTACCAGGTGCTGAACGCGCTGCTGGACGACCCCCGTGCGCTGGCGCACGACCCCGTGACCGTCAACCGTCTGCGGCGAGTCCGGGACGCCCGGCGCGAGCGCCGATAGGGTCGGAACATGGGCAGCCATTCGGAGCACGTACTGCCGGAGCCGATCACGCCCGCCGGACGTGAAGGACTCGCCGCGATCCTCGAGAGGCCGCGGGAGACCGTCGTCGGGCTCGATTTCGACGGGACGCTCGCGGAGATCGTGCCCGACCCCGAGCAGGCCCGCGCCCACCCCGGCACCGTCCCCGCGCTCGCGGGGCTGGCGCCGCGCGTGGCGTCCGTCGCCGTCGTGACGGGGCGCCCGGCCGGGGTCGCCGTGCGGTACGGCGGATTCGCCGGTGTGCCGGGCCTGGAGCACCTCGTCGTGCTCGGGCACTACGGCGCCGAGCGCTGGGACGCGGTCAGCGGCACGGTGCAGGCGTCGGCCCCGCACCCCGGCGTCGAGGCCGTACGCGCCGAGCTGCCCGGGTTCCTCGACGCCATCGGCGCCTGGGAGGGCATCTGGATCGAGGAGAAGGGACGCGCGGTCGCCGTCCACACGCGCCGCGCCGAGGACCCGCAGGCCGCCTTCGAGGCGTTGCGCGAGCCCATTGCCGAGCTGGCGGCACGGCACGGCCTGATCGTCGAGCCCGGACGGCTCGTCCTGGAGCTGCGCCCGCCGGGCATCGACAAGGGCATCGCGCTCTCCGAGTACGTACGCGAACAGCGGGCCGGCGCCGTCCTGTACGCGGGCGACGACCTCGGCGATCTCGCCGCCTACGCCGCCGTCGAGAAGCTCCGCTCCGACGGCGTGCCCGGACTGCTCCTGTGCAGCGGAAGCACCGAGGTCCCCGAGCTGGCCGAGCGCGCCGACGTGCTGCTGTCAGGCCCGGCCGAAGTCGTCGGGTTCCTGGCCGCCCTCGCCGAGCGCCTGAAGCGCGTGTAGCTGGTCCAGGAACCACTGCTGCGGCGGCAGCGCGGTCGCCGCAGCGGCCAGTCGTTTGCTGCGTTCCGCCCGCTCGCCGTCCGACATGCTCAGCGCTTGGTGGAGCGCGGCGGCCGTGCCCGTGACGTCGTACGGGTTCACCCCGATGGCCTCCTCGTGGAGCTCCTCGTACGCCCCCGCCTCCCGCGAAAGCACCAGCGCGCAGCCCGCGTCCGAGACGACCGGGATCTCCTTGGCGACGAGGTTCATCCCGTCCCGGATCGGGTTGACCAGCGCCACGTCCGCCATCCGGTACGCGGCAAGCGATCGCGCGAAGTCGTCCTTGACGTGCAGGACGACGGGCGTCCAGCCGGGCGTGCCGTACTGGGCGTTGATCTCCTCGGCGACCCGTGCGACCTCCGCCGTGTAGTCGCGGTAGACGGTCAGGTCCTGCCGCGAGGGGTAGGCGAAGGCCACGTGCACGACCCGCTCGCGCCACTCGGGGTGCTCGTCGAGCAGCGCCCGGTACGCCAGCAGTCCGCGCACGATGTTCTTCGACAGCTCGGTCCTGTCGACCCGCACGATCGTCTTCCGCCCGGGTCCGACCTGCTCGCGCAGCGCCACCATCCGCTCGGCGACGTCCGTCTCGTGCGAGCGCCGCCGCAGGAACTCGGCGTCCGCCCCCAGCCCGTGCACCCCGATCCAGGTCCTGCCACGGGCCGGTCCCGGACCGCGGACCGTGACGTGGGGAGCCTCGTCCTTCGGCCAGGACGGCACGACGTCGTACGGCCCCAGCACCGACGGGCAGGTGCGCATGAACGTCCGCGCCCATCGCGAGGTCAGGAACCCCAGCCGGTCGGCGCCGAGCATCCCGAGGAGCAGTTCCTCCGCGATGTCGTCCGGCAGCATCCGGAAGTACTCCGGCGGTGCCCACGGCGTGTGCGAGAAGTGCCCGATCCGGACGTCGGGGCGGTGCTCGCGGAGCATCCCCGGCGCGAGCGCCAGGTGGTAGTCCTGGATCAGCACGACCGCCCCGGGCGCCGCCTCGGTCGCGAGCACCTCCGCGAAGGCCCGGTTGTACATGCGGTAGGCGACCCACTGCCGCCGGAACTCGGCGTCGAAGACCGGCTCCAGCGGGGTCTGGTACAGCATGTGGTTGACGAACCACAGCACCGAGTTGGCGATGCCGTTGTACGCGTCCGCGTGAATGGCCGGATCGATGTCGAGCATCCGCACGCCCGGCTCGGCGACGCCGCGCCGCACCGCCTCCCGGTCGCCGTCGCCGAGCGCCGCGCACACCCACAGGGCGCCCGCGTCCGGGCCGATCGCGGACAGACCGGAGACCAGCCCGCCGCCGCCGCGCCTGGCGTCGAGCGTGCCGTCCTCGCGGAAGGCGTACGTGACCGGACCGCGGTTGGAGGCGACGAGTACCTGCGCCGTGCGCTCGGAGGCAGCGTGCTCGGAGACCATGTCGCGAAACCTAGCCCGTCCCGTATCCGCTCAAACGTACGGCCGGACTCCGTCGGCGGAGTCCGGCCACACGGTCACCCGGATTGCTCACTGGGACGCTCGCCCGGTCAGTGGTTACGGCGCCGTTCGCGGGTCGCGGCGAGCGCGATCGCCCCGGCGCCGATCAGCGAGACCGCGACGCCCCCGAGCAGCCACAGCCGCTCGCCGGAGATGCCGGTCGCGGCCAACTCGGGCAGGCTGCCCTGGATGGCGGCACCGGTGTCGGCCCCGGCGGCGGCAGTGTCGGTGCCGACGGCGGCGGCGCCGGTCCGGGTGTCGACGGCGGTGCCGGCGCTCACGGGGTTCCCTGGGGCCTCAGGGCTCCCGGTGGCCTCGGCGCTTCCGGCGGCGCGGGGGGCCCGCAGTTCATCGCCAGGCAATCCGCCCGCGTCCGCGGGTGCGGGGTCCTCCTGCTCCGCGCCCTCGTCACCCGAGCCGCTCGAGTCGTCGCCCAGTTCGTCGCCGGCGTCGTCTTCCGTGCCGCCGACCGGGGTGCCGCTCGAGTCGTCGGCGGCCTCCTCGGCCGGATCCGCCGCGGCCTGGGGTTCCTCCTGCCCCGCCGCGTGGACGATCACCGGGGTCACCGTGCACTTCGCGTCGTCGCTGGCCGCCTCGCAGTTGGACCACTCCGACTCCTCCACCACGCTGTTGCGCAGCGACCCGTCCCCGGCGCCCGCCGGGCCGACGGTGACCGAGTACGTCACGGTCACCGACTGCCCGGCCGGGATGCCGCCGACGTACGAGAGCTCGGGCTCCGCGTAGCTGACCTTGCCGGTCGTCGCCGCTGCGTCGCCGTCGTACACGGCGTCGTCGAGGTTGTCGGTCAGGTCGTCCGTGAACCGGACGTCCGGCAGGTCGGTGTCCCCGAGGTTCTTCGCCGTGATCGTGTACGTCACCTTGTCGCCGGGCTCGGCGGACGTCGTCGACGCCGTCTTGGTGATCTCCACATCGAGCGCCGGGGCGGAAAGGGCGATCGCCGACGCGAGGTGCGTGTCCGCCGTGCCGCTGTCCGTCCCGAGCGAGAACGACGCCGAGGTGGCGGGCGCCTCGACCTCCTTCACGAGGAAGCCGCCGTCCGTGCTCCCGTCACCCCCGTACGCCGTGACGGACGCCCGGACCTGGCCGCGGGAGCGGTGGACGCCGCTCACCGGGACGGTCGTCGCGGGCGCGGCGGGACGCTGCAGGGCGTGGCCGCCGTAGATACGGACGGTGCGGCGTGTGGGGGCGTGGGCCTTGTCCGGGCCGTCGTACGCGTACACGACGGTCAGGGACCAGCCCGCGGTGCAGCCCGGGCCGGCCGGGCTCCAGATGCCGTCGACCGCGACGGGCAGCGGCGTGCCGGAGCCGGTGACGTCCTCGAAGGCGGCGGTGACGTCGGCCTCGCCGGTGTAGTAGTGCGCTCCGGGCGCCGACTGCGGGTCCTGGACGAGGTTCGTGGCGTGGACCGTGACCGGCTCGTTCCGGCCGACCCTGATCGAGGGCGCGGCTGCGAGCGGGGCGCCGGCGGAGGGGGCGCAGCGGCGCAGCAGCCTGCCGTCCGGGGCGCGGTACGTGCCGTCGTGCCCGCCCCAGAACAGCCGCGCGTAGGCGACCCGCGCGCCCTCGGGGATCCTGACCCGGCCGGTGCCGCCGCCGTGGTCGGCCGTGCTGCCGATGGTCGTGAAGTCGCCGTACAGGGATGCGTCGTAGCGCGTTTCGAAGGGGGGCGCGGCGGGGGCCGCGGCCGCCCCGTCCGGGGCGAGCATTCCGGTCGAGACGGCGGCGGAGACGGTGGTGAGGACCGTCAGGGCCCCGAGGAGACGGGGCGTCCTGGAATTCTGGCGCCAAGCGCCCATGAGTCTCGTATAGCCCATAAGTCTGAAATGTAGGCAATCTATCCGCCGTCGACGCGCTGCGCCGCGCCCGCGTTACGCCGCCCGTGGACCGGGGCGCCGGACGCCCTGTTCACCGACGCTCCCCGGGGCCGGGGGCTGCCCCCTACGCCGCCCAGCGCCTCGCGTACTCCGCGATGTCCCGCATCGGCGGCCGCTCCTCCGTGTCCACCGCATGCGTCCGCGCCACGAACCCCTCCTCGCCCCGCTCGAACTGCGTCAGGGCCGGCCGCACCAAATGCCCGCGCGACAGCCGCAGTTGGGCCGTGCGGTAGATCGTCGCCGCCATCCGGCCCAGCGCCTGCCCGTCCTGGTGCCGGTGCAGCCGTACCCCCACGTCCACCTGCGCCAGCGCGTCGAGGCCCACCGTGTGCAGCGCGTCCACCAGCAGCCCGAGCTCCACCCCGTAGCCCACCGGGAACGGCAGCCGCTCCAGCAGCGAGCGCCGCGCCGCGTACTCGCCGCCCAGCGGCTGGACGAAGCCGGCCAGCTGCGGCCAGTGCAGATTCAGCAGCGGCCGCGCGACCAGCTCGGTCACCCGGCCGCCCTGGCCGGGAGTGCTGCCCAGCGGCCGGTCGTACATCGCCTTCACGAACTGCACGTCCGGCTCGGTCAGCAGCGGGCCGACGATCCCGGACACGAAGTCCGCGGAGAACTCCTTCAGGTCCGCGTCCACGAAGCAGACGATGTCGCCGCTCGTCACCAGCAGGGACCGCCACAGCACCTCGCCCTTGCCGGGCACGGCCGGTATCCGCGGGAGTATCGCGTCACGGTGCACGACCCGCGCGCCCGCCCCCGCCGCCACCTCGGACGTACGGTCCGTCGAACCCGAGTCGACGACCACGAGCTCGTCCACGAGCGACGCCGCGTCCGTCATCAGCTCCTGCCGGATCACGGAGACGATCTCGCCGACCGTCGCCTCCTCGTTCAGCGCAGGGAGCACCACGCTGACCGTGGTTCCGCGCTTCGCGGCGACGAGCTGGTCGAGCGGGCGGTCTGCCACGGACCAGGACCGCCGGGCCAGCCAGCGCTCCACCTCTTCCAGCACGTGATCTCCATCTCGCGGATCGGACGACCATCTCGGGCGTCCGGGGGTTCGGTTACAGTCTTGAACAACGCGCCCGACCCTCGCATGCCGGGGGCGAGCGCCGACAATCACATACCGCTCATCCAGAGGGGCAGAGGGAAACGGCCCGTTGAAGCCCCGGCAACCCTCCAGCCGGCCACGCGGCGGAAGCCGCACATCGACGCGGCGTTGCGATCATCGCGCGCGAGGCTCCCGGCTAGGGAAGGTGCCAAATCCGTCTCATGGCGAGATGCGCCATGAGGAAGATGAGGAGAAAGGGCCTCGCCTCCATGGCTGTAGAGACAGTTGCCACCACCACCGACCTTGTCGATCTGGGCCCGGCCTCCGGCCTTTTGTGCCGCGAATGCGGCGAGCGGTTCGCGCTCGGCCCGATCTTCGCCTGCGAGCTGTGTTTCGGGCCGCTCGAAGTCGCGTACGACCTGCCGAGCCGCGACCCCGAGGCCCTGCGCAAGCAGATCGAGAACGGCCCGGCCAACATCTGGCGCTACGCGCCGCTGCTCCCCGTCCCCGCCGACGTCGCGAGCAAGCCGAACCTGAACCCGGGCTGGACCAAGCTCGTCCAGGCCGACAATCTCGCCCGTGAACTGGGTGTCGAGCCGGGCCGGCTCTTCGTCAAGGACGACTCCGGCAACCCGACACACTCGTTCAAGGACCGCGTCGTCGCCCAGGCGCTGGAGGCCGCCCGCGCCTTCGGCTTCACCACGCTCTCCTGCTCCTCCACCGGCAATCTGGCGGGCGCGGTCGGTGCCGCGGCCGCCCGCGCCGGCTTCCGCTCCTGCGTGTTCATCCCGCACGACCTGGAGCAGGGCAAGGTCGTCATGGCCGCGGTCTACGGCGGCGAGCTCGTCGGCATCGAGGGCAACTACGACGACGTCAACCGCTTCTGCTCCGAGCTCATCGGCGACCCGCTCGGCGAGGGCTGGGGCTTCGTCAACGTCAACCTGCGGCCGTACTACGGCGAGGGCTCCAAGACGCTCGCGTACGAGATCTGCGAGCAGCTCGGCTGGCAGCTCCCCGACCAGATCGTCATCCCCATCGCCTCCGGCTCCCAGCTCACGAAGATCGACAAGGGTCTGCAGGAGCTGATCAAGCTGGGCCTGGTCGAGGACAAGCCCTACAAGATCTTCGGCGCCCAGGCGGAGGGCTGCTCCCCGGTGTCCGTGGCCTTCAAGGCCGGCCACGACGTCGTGCGGCCGCAGAAGCCCGACACCATCGCCAAGTCGCTCGCCATCGGCAACCCGGCCGACGGTCCGTACGTCCTGGACATCTGCCGCCGCACCGGCGGCGCCGTCGAGGACGTGACCGACGAGCAGATCGTGGACGCGATCAAGCTGCTGGCCCGCACCGAGGGCATCTTCACGGAGACCGCCGGCGGGACGACCCTCGGCGTGGCGAAGAAGCTGATCGAGGCCGGCGCCATCGACCCGTCCCTCACGACGGTGGTCGTCAACACGGGTGACGGCCTGAAGACCCTGGACGCGGTGGCCCCCACGACGGGCATGTCCGCGGTCATCAGCCCCAACCTGGACTCTTTCCGAGAGGCTGGCCTCGCATGAGCGTCAACGTCCGCATCCCCACCATCCTCCGCACGTACACGGGCGGTCAGGCCGAGGTTCCGGCGGAGGGCGCGACCCTCGCCGAGGTCATCGCCGACCTGGAGAAGAACCACACCGGCATCGCGGCCCGCGTCCTGGACGACCAGGGCAAGCTGCGCCGCTTCGTGAACGTGTACGTCAACGACGACGACGTGCGCTTCGAGCAGGGGATGGAGACGGCGACGCCGGACGGCGCGGGCGTCTCGATCATCCCGGCCGTCGCCGGAGGCTGACCGTCCGACACAGTGCCGGAGGCTGACCATCGACACAGTGCCGGAGGCTGACCTCCGGGCCCGGCGCCGACCCGGTGGGCGGCACGCAGAGTTAACAGAATTGCCCCCTCCGCAAGCTAAGCGGAGGGGGCAATTCTGCAGGGTTGAGCGCGGTAGAGTTGGGGAAGTCCCCGCCGCTGCTTGTGCCACGTGCATATGAGAATGCGTCCGCACACGATAAGAAGCAGCCAAAGTGTTCGAGTTCGATGCGGCTTATGCGCGCTTTGGTCGGCCCGACTTGCCCTGGAATCCAGTGAATTCGCAGTAATTGCCCTTTCGGCCCTGCCCAGAATTCTCGTCCGATTGACCTGTTGCAGACGGCAGTTGGACAGATACATTCAGCCGCGGTCGACGCGTTCCGGCGCACATCCACGCCTCTTCGTGGATGAGGTCTGACCCGGGTCCGCGAAGTGCGGTCCTGTGCAAGGGCCAGTAATAGGGGAGTTAGGCATGGCTCAGGGCACCGTCAAGTGGTTCAACGCGGAGAAGGGGTACGGCTTCATCGCGGTCGACGGTGGTGCGGATGTTTTCGTCCACTACAGCGCGATCCAGATGGACGGCTACCGCACCCTGGAGGAGGGTCAGCGGGTCGAGTTCGAGATCTCGCAGGGCCAGAAGGGGCCGCAGGCGGACATGGTCCGTGTGGCCGGCTGAAGCGCCGACCGACTGCAGCGACGTAGCGGAGGGTCCGTCCCCTGGACTGGGGTACGGGCCCTCTGTCGTGCCCGCTGCCGTGCGCCCGACCCCTCTCCGGGAGCCGCCCGCCCCACCCGTCGTCCGACGGTCGCCCCCCTCGACGCTTCCTCGAAGCGGCTTGCACTCTCCATGCCCGAGTGCTAATCATTGGCGTTAGCACTCTCCGAGTGAGAGTGACAACAATGGACCGGGTAGGTGAGGTCCGCAGGCCAGGTGGGGCAAGGAACCACAAGGCTTGCAGGCCGTCCGTCGCGGGCGCCAGCGCGGTCCGGAGCAATCCACCCCAGTCCGGGAGGACCACTTCACATGGCCAAGATCATCGCGTTCGACGAGGAGGCACGGCGCGGTCTCGAGCGCGGGATGAACCAGCTCGCCGACGCCGTCAAGGTCACCCTTGGCCCCAAGGGCCGGAACGTCGTCCTCGAGAAGAAGTGGGGCGCCCCCACGATCACCAACGATGGTGTCTCCATCGCCAAGGAGATCGAGCTCGAGGACCCGTACGAGAAGATCGGCGCCGAGCTGGTCAAGGAAGTCGCCAAGAAGACGGACGACGTCGCCGGTGACGGTACGACCACCGCGACCGTGCTCGCCCAGGCGCTCGTCCGCGAGGGCCTGCGCAACGTGGCGGCCGGCGCCAACCCGATGGCCCTGAAGCGCGGCATCGAGAAGGCCGTCGAGGCCGTCTCCGGCGCCCTGCTCGAGCAGGCCAAGGACGTGGAGACGAAGGAGCAGATCGCCTCCACCGCTTCCATCTCCGCCGCCGACACCCAGATCGGTGAGCTCATCGCCGAGGCGATGGACAAGGTCGGCAAGGAAGGCGTCATCACCGTCGAGGAGTCCCAGACCTTCGGTCTGGAGCTGGAGCTCACCGAGGGTATGCGCTTCGACAAGGGCTACATCTCGGCGTACTTCGCCACCGACATGGAGCGTATGGAGTCGGCCCTGGACGACCCGTACATCCTGATCGTCAACTCCAAGGTCTCCTCGGTGAAGGACCTGCTCCCGCTGCTGGAGAAGGTCATGCAGTCGGGCAAGCCTCTGCTGATCATCGCCGAGGACGTCGAGGGCGAGGCCCTGTCGACCCTGGTCGTCAACAAGATCCGTGGCACCTTCAAGTCCGTCGCCGTCAAGGCTCCGGGCTTCGGTGACCGCCGCAAGGCCATGCTCGGCGACATCGCCATCCTCACCGGTGGCACGGTCATCTCCGAGGAGGTCGGCCTCAAGCTCGAGAACGCGGGCCTGGACCTGCTGGGCCGCGCCCGCAAGGTCGTCATCACCAAGGACGAGACCACGATCGTCGACGGTGCCGGTGACAGCGACCAGGTCGCCGGTCGCGTCAACCAGATCCGTGCCGAGATCGAGAACTCCGACTCGGACTACGACCGTGAGAAGCTCCAGGAGCGCCTCGCGAAGCTGGCCGGCGGCGTGGCCGTCATCAAGGCCGGTGCCGCGACGGAGGTCGAGCTCAAGGAGCGCAAGCACCGCATCGAGGACGCCGTCCGCAACGCGAAGGCCGCCGTCGAGGAGGGCATCGTCGCCGGTGGTGGCGTGGCGCTCATCCAGGCGTCCAGCGTCTTCGAGAAGCTGGAGCTCGAGGGTGACGAGGCCACCGGTGCGGCTGCTGTGAAGCTGGCCCTGGAGGCCCCGCTGAAGCAGATCGCCGTCAACGCCGGCCTCGAGGGCGGCGTCGTGGTGGAGAAGGTGCGCAACCTGACCCCGGGCCACGGCCTGAACGCCGCGACCGGCGAGTACGTCGACCTCGTCGCCGAGGGCATCATCGACCCGGCGAAGGTGACCCGTTCCGCCCTGCAGAACGCGGCCTCCATCGCCGCGCTGTTCCTCACCACCGAGGCCGTCATCGCCGACAAGCCGGAGAAGGCCGGGGCCCCGGCCGGCGGCGGCATGCCGGGCGGTGACATGGACTTCTGATCGACCTCTGGTTGATCAACCGTCCTGAAGACCGAGGGCGGCACCCCTACTCCCAGGGGGTGCCGCCCTCGGGCGTTTCCGGAATCCGCCTCACGGCCCGGGGCGCAGGCGGTTCCGGTCCGGCGTCCGGTGGACGTCCCGCCGGGGCGGCGTGATCCTGAAAGAGTGCGGACCGATGTGCACGCCCATCTGTGGAGCGAGGACTATCTCCACCTCCTGGAGTCCTACGGGCGCGAGGACACGGCGACGCAGCACGGTCCGGGAGCGGGCGACAGCCCCTCGGAGCTCGACGCCCGGTTCGCGATGAACGACGCCGCCGGCATCGATCACCAGATCCTGTCCGTGTCCCCGCAGACCCCGTACTTCCCGGACGAGTCGGAGGCGGTCATGTCCGCGCGTCTCGCCAACGACCACTACGCGGAGCTCGTACGCGCCTGGCCCGCGCGCTTCTCCGCCTTCGCCGCGCTGCCGCTCCCGCACCTGGACGCCTCGCTGGAGGAGCTGGCACGGGCGCTCGACGAGCTCGGGATGGCGGGGGCCGGGCTGACGACGTCGGTCCTCGGCCGGAGCCTCGGCGACCCCGTCTTCCGGCCCCTCTTCGAGGAGTTGGACCACCGGGGCTCGGTGCTGAGCCTCCACCCGGCGGGACGGGACGCAGGATCGCCGCTCATCGCCGAGAACCGGATGCGGTGGATGGTCGGCGCGCCGACGGAGGACACCATCTGCGCGATGCACCTGATGCTCGAAGGCATCCCCAGCCGCTTCCCTCGGCTGCGGATCGTGCACGCGCACCTCGGCGGCGCGCTGCCGATGCTGCTGCCGCGCGCCGATGAGCATGTCCCGTGGGAGGCACCGGACATCGTCGAGATGCCGACCGTCGCGGCACGTCGCATGTTCTACGACACCGTCGCCCACGGCCACGAACCCGCGCTGCGTGCGGCGGCCGAGTCGTACGGCGCGGACCGGCTGATGCTCGGTACGGACTTCCCGTACCAGACCGGGGACGGGCTGCGCCGGGCCGTCAGGTTCATCGAGGAGACGCTGGTTCCGGAGGAGGCCGAGGACGTGCTGGAGGCGGGCACGGACCTGCTCCCGGCGGGCAGCGCCACGGAACCGTTCAACGGGCGTGGTCCTTGAGCGGGTGGCCCGGAGCGGGCTGCCCGATCCGGCAACGACTGGAACGGTGTCCGGCCGGATATCCCGGATCCCGACCACCCGGGGAGCGCCCGGTACGACGGGGTCCAGGCCGTGTTCCACGCCGATGACACGGAAACCGAGCACTGGACCGAGTCCCAGACGGTCTTCGTGCACCTGAGCACGTGGGACGCACACCAGGAGCGGGCGCGATGGCTCGCGGCGCGCATCGGCCGTGAGGTCCTGGGTGAGCCGCAGATCGGCTGGTGAGGTCCGTTGGGCGTGGCACCGGTGTTTCCGTGGTGGATTCGGGAAGGCACGGTCACCAAGCTGTGAAGGTCGGGCGGGACGCTGGTGTTCTGTCAGCGCACTCGCGCTTCTCACTCGGGGGAACATCAGATGACCGATCACCGTCCCGTCCGCCGCGGCATCCGCGGAACCGTCGTCGTGCTCGCCGCCGTATCCGCCCTGGCCCTGACGGCCTGTGGGCCCGATCAGGGCCCGACCGATCAGACCGGCGGTGGGGCCGAAGCGCCCACCGCGAGCCCGTCCGGGGCCGCGAGTCCTTCCGGGTCCGCCGGCCCCTCGAAGCCGACGACGCCGTCGAAGCCTGCGGCCCCTTCGGACTCCTCCGGCGAAAGCTCGTCGCCCGACGCCGACTTCGCGGTCTTTCCGTGCAGCACGTTCGACGTGAAGTTCAGCGCGACCCTCGCGGAGCGCACGACGAGCAGCTACCTGCTGAAGATCACCAACAAGAGCGGCAAGCCCTGCAAGGTGCTGGACTACCCGATCGTGACCTTCGGCGACCTCGACGGCGCGGCGACCGAGCGCTCGGAGACGCACCCGGGCACCGACATCAGGCTCCAGCCGGGCGAGTCGGCCTACGCGGGACTCATGGGAGGCGTGAACAACGGCAAGGGCCGGACCGTCGAGTCGATCGCGATGACCATGAACACCGCGTCCGACCTCGAGCAGGTGCCGCTCAAGGCGTCGACTCCCGGGCTGTACGTCTCGCCCGACAACTCCGTCACCGCGTGGCTGAGCAACGCCGAGGACGCCCTCAGCCTGTAGTGGGCGTGTGCCTGACGTCCGCGACGAAAGTGACGAAGGAGGACCATGCGGCGGCCCGGAACACGAGCTTCGGGCCGTACGACTCCGGTCACCCGATGGCGGACGGGAGTGGGACCGTCCGCCGGTGGCACCGAGCTCGGCGCCACCGGGGGACGTGCTGCGGGCGCGGGTGCGGGAGCGGAACTGGGAGGTGCGGCTTCCGGGGTAGGGTGGCGGCTCCAGCAGTGCCGGCAGAAACGAGGAGGTGGGACCCATCACCGCTGTTGCAGGCCGGGTGCTCGCCTCCGCTTCTCCGTAGGTGGCCGAGGGAGCCCCGCTCGGTATTCCGAAAGGCTCCCGTGTCGCTTTCATCTCTGGATCACTCTGCCGTCGTGAACCGTCTCCGCTCCGCAGGCTGTGTCTTCGCCGAGGACGAGGCGGCGCTCATCGCCTCCACCGCTCGTACGCCCGCCGAACTCGCCGCGATGGTGTCGCGGCGCGCCGACGGTCACCCCCTGGAACACGTCCTCGGCTGGGCCGGGTTCTGCGGCCTGCGGATCGCGGTCGAACCGGGGGTGTTCGTGCCCCGGCGCCGGACCGAGCTCCTCGTCCGGCAGGCCGTCGCCGCTCGGCCGTATGCGGCGGTGGTCGTCGATCTGTGCTGCGGGTCGGGGGCCGTGGGGACGGCTCTGGCCGCGGAGTTGGGGCGCGTCGAGCTGTATGCCGCCGACGTCGACCCGGTCGCGGTGCGGTGCGCGCGGCGCAATGTGGGCGCCTTGGGGCGGGTGTACGAGGGGGACCTGTACGCGGCGCTGCCCGGCGCACTTCGCGGGCGGGTCGACATCCTGGCCGCGAACGTCCCGTACGTACCGACCGAGGAGGTCGGGCTGCTGCCGGCCGAGGCACGCGTGCACGAGCCGATCGTCGCGCTCGACGGAGGCGCGGACGGGCTCGACGTGCTCAGACGCGTGACCGGCGAGGCGGGGCAGTGGCTCGCACCCGGCGGGATCCTGCTGTTCGAGACGAGCGAGCGTCAGGCGGCGGACGCGGTCGAGGCCGTCGCGCGCAGCGGGCTCGTACCGCGCGTCGCCACGTCCGACGAGCTGTACGCCACCGTCGTCGTCGGGACCAAGTTGCCCAGCTGAGGCGGTCGGAATTGGCCCTGGGAGGCGGGCCGTCCGGGCCATAGCGTCATGGTCATGCCGACCCCTCGCGTCCTGCCGCCTGCCGGTCCGCCTCGTGTCCTCGCCCTCGCCCAGCTCGTCAACTCCCTCGGCGACGGTGCCTTCTACGTCACGTCCGCTCTCTTCTTCACCCACGTCGTCGGCCTCGCGCCGGCGAGAGTCGGGATCGGGCTCACCGTCGCCTGGGCGGTCGGGTCGGTCGTGGGTGTACCGCTCGGGCGGCTGGCGGACCGGCGAGGGCCGCGGGGGACCGCGGTGCTGCTGGCGTCGGCGACGAGCGCGGCCGTGGGCTCGTTCCTGGTCGTCCGGTCCTTCTGGCCGTTCCTCGCCGCCGCGTGCCTGTACGCCACCGCGCAGTCCGGGCTCGCGGCGGCGCGGCAGGCGCTGCTCGCGGGGCTCGTGGCGAAGGAGGAGCGGACCGGCGTACTCGCCCATCTCCAGTCGACCCTCAACGCGGGGCTCGCGGTCGGCGCCGGGATGGGCGGTCTCGCGCTCCACTCCGGCAGCAGGGCCGCGTATCTGACGGTCTTTTCGCTGGACGCGGTGAGCTTTCTGGTCTGCGCGCTGGTGCTGTGGCGGCTGCCGGCCGTCGAGCCGGTGGCCGCGGAGAGGGGCCCGGCCCTCGGCGTCCTGCGCGACCGCCCGTACACGCTGATCACTCTGCTCAACGCCGTGCTCTTGCTGCGGATGCCGCTGCTCAGTCTCGGGATCCCGCTGTGGATCAGCGAGCGCAAGCAGGCGCCCGCCTGGCTGGTCTCGGCCCTGTTCGTGCTCAACACCCTGGCCGTGGCCGCCTTCCAGGTGCGTGCGGCCCGCGGCGTCACCTCGCTGGGGCCGGCGGTGGGGGCCGTGCGCCGGTCCGGGGTGATCATGCTCGTCTCGTGCGCGGTCACCGCGTCGTCCGGTGTGGCCGGGATGCCGGTGTGGGCGGCGGTCTCCGTACTCGTCGCGGGCGCCGTCCTGTACGTGGCCGGTGAGATGCTGCACTCCGCCGGCTCCTGGCAGATCGGCTTCGACCTCGCTCCGGACGGCCGCACCGGCGAGTACCAGGCCTTCTTCGGCACGGGCGTGACGGTGGCCAGGACCCTGGGTCCGCTGGTGCTCACCGCGCTGCTGGTGACATGGGGTGTGCCCGGATGGCTCGTGCTGGGCGGACTCTTCGTGGCCGCGTCGTACGGGATCGGGCCGGCGGTGCGGTGGGCTGAACGACGTCGGCCCGCGGCAGCCGTGGCGCAGAGGGCGCGGGCGTTCGACTGACGTCCTCGGTCAGTTCCGCTGGGCTGCCTGCACCTTGTTGACCTGCTGTGCGATCAGCGCCGGGTTGATCTTCGGTGTGACCCTCTTCCCTGGGTACTGAGCGGGGTAGAAGGTCGCGAGGTCGAACCTGATCGTCACGGCGCCGCTGCGGACCAGGGTGAACACCTGCCTGTGGTCCATCGGGCCATCCTCGGCCTGCCAGGTGGACAGGGCGGTGGAGCTGATGGATTCGTCGCCCCAGTTGTCCGAAGGCCCCGGCTCGAGCCTGGTCGTGATCTCGCCGCCGCCCCTGCCTGGATGGGTGTACCGGTCGCATTTCTTCAGCGAGTTCTTCGCCATGCTGAGGAAGTCTCTTGCGCCGAACTGGGAGTCGCTGGCCAGGACGACATGGCCCGAGATCAACGCCGTTTCCCTTGGCGAGTAGTTCACCTGCGCGTACGCCGACGACGCGTGCGGATAGCCAGCGACAATCACATCGCCGAGCCCGATGCATTCCATCGGCTCCACGGCGGTCCGCCCGCGACGGGCGAGGTCCTTCAGGCTGCTGTCGTCCCATATGCTCGAGTAGCCGAGCGCGGCCATCTCCTTCTCGGTCAGCCGACTCGCTTCCAGCTCTGCCTGACTCAGCATGCGCGAGTCCTCGGCGGCGGAGGCACTGGGTGCCGTCGAACGCCGGTCCGCCGGGTTTGTCGCGCTCTGCGCGGAACATCCGCCGACGGCGGGCATGACAGCCAGGATTCCGGCGGCTGCCAGCCGCCATGTACGCGTGTACAAGGCCCCCCCAGGGCAATGAATGTGTGGTGCTGGGGCACGGTATGCCGCTGGTCGGCCGCTTCGCCAGGTGCGTCCGCGTATCGTGATCAGGCCGTGTCGCTGCCTTAGTGAACCCCGCACCGGGGCTTCTCATGCCTGTCTCATCCAGGCCTTAACCCACCCTCACGGCGCGCGCCTAGCTTTCGCGCCATGTTCTTCACCTACCTCAGGCGCGAGCTGCGCCGCCGCAGGAAGGCGGCGCTCGTCGTCGCCTCGGGGCTTGCACTCGGAATCGCCCTGGTCATCGTCGTCAACTCGGTCTCGGCCGGGATGACTCAGGCGCAGGGCAAAGTGCTGGAGTCCCTGTACGGGCTCGGCACCGACATGACCGTCACCAAGGCCGCCGCGCCGCCCGGGGAGGGCGACACCGTGCGGCGGCCGAGGTTCCAGTTCGACGCGAAGGACGGGGACGACGACGCCGAGCAGAGCCAGGACATCGTCATGGTCCAGGGCTTCGAGACGCTGGCCGCGTCGACCGTCGCGCAGGTCGGCGAGCAGGACGGGGTCGCGGACGCCGTCGGCGGGCTGAACGTGCGGGTCATGAAGGTCAACGGGCAGTTCAAGCGGGGGGAGTTCGAGCAGGAGCCCGGGCAGGAGGGGAAGCCGGGCGGCCCGGCCGGCGGTGAGGTGCGCGGTGAGGTGCGGGGCGGCGGGGCCGACTTCGACGTCAACTCGTACTCCGTGTACGGGACGGACGTCGCCCATCAGGGGCTCGGGCCGCTGACCTCGTCGGAGATCACGTCGGGGCGTACGTTCAAGGCGAGCGAGACCTCGGCCGAGGTGGCCGTCGTCGACAGCGCGTACGCGAAGGAGCAGAAGCTCTCGGTCGGCAAGACGCTGACCATCTCCGGGAACACGTTCACCATCATCGGGCTTGCGACCGCGGACAGCGGGGACGCGGCGGCGAACGTCTATCTGCCGCTCGCGCAGGCGCAGACGCTGGCCGACGCCAAGGACAAGGTGACGACCGTCTATGTGAAGGCGACCGACTCGCAGCAGATCGACGCGGTCAAGGCGACCATCCAGAAGAACATCTCCGGGACGACGGTCACCACGTCCGCCGACCTGGCGGACACCGTCTCGGGGTCGCTGTCCACGGCCTCCGACCTGGCGTCGGGCGTCGGCAAGTGGCTGTCGATCGTGGTGCTGGTGGCGGCGTTCCTGGTGGCCGGTCTGCTGACGTCGTCGGCGGTGAGCCGGCGGGTGCGGGAGTTCGGCACGCTGAAGGCGCTGGGGTGGAAGAGCCGCCGCGTGACCGGCCAGGTGGCGGGCGAGGCGCTCGTCAACGGGCTGATCGGCGGGGCACTGGGAATCGGGATCGGGCTGGCGGGCGCGTGGGCGATCACCGCGTTCAGCCCGACGCTCACCGCGCAGCTGGGCGGTGGCGGGGGCGGCGCCGGTCAGGTCATGGGCGGCGGCCCGATGGCGGCCCGCGGCGGCGAGGGCGGGCCGCTGGGGCAGAGCGCGTCCAAGGCCCTCGACATCGCGCTCACCGCGCCGGTGTCCCTCACCACGATCGGGCTCGCCGTGGCGCTCGCGGTGACGGGCGGGCTGATCGCCGGCGGGTTCGGCGGCTGGCGGGCGTCGCGGCTGCGGCCGGCGGACGCGTTGCGCCGCGTCGAATAGCCCCCGAATCCACTGACGAACGTACGTACAGCAGGAGTTGAATCACGATGTACGAGCTCACAGGCGTCACCAAGCGCTATCGGCGCGGCAAGGACACCATCCAGGCCCTCGACGGGGTCGACCTGACCATCGGGGACGGCGGGCGGCTGGTCATCCAGGGGCCCACCGGCGGCGGCAAGTCCACGCTGCTGCAGATGCTCGGCGGCCTGGACCGCCCGACCGAGGGGTCCGTCGTCCTGGACGGGGTCGACCTCGCGACCCTGCCGGAGGCGCGGCTGACGCGCGTGCGGGCCGAGAAGATCGGCTTCGTCTTCCAGGGCTTCAACCTCGTTCCGACGCTCACCGCTCAGGAGAACGTCGAGACCGCTCTCGTACCGCTCGGCCTGAAGGCAGCGGAGCGGCGCGAGCGGGCGGGTGAGGCGCTGGAGTCGGTGGGGCTCGGCGAGCGCCGGGGCCATCTGCCGGGTGAGCTGTCCGGCGGGCAGCAGCAGCGGGTCGCGATCGCGCGGGCCCTGGTGAAGCGGCCGGCGGTACTGCTGGCGGACGAGCCGACCGGGAATCTCGACGAGTCGATGCGCGACGAGATCATGGAGTTGCTGGAGGGCCTGTGGGAGGAGAACGGGCTCACGTTCGTGATGGTCACTCATGACTCGGCGCTGGCGCGGCGGGCACCGCGGGTGGCGACGATCAGGAAAGGGCAGGTGACGATCAAGGAGCGGGCGGTGGGGGCGGCGTAGCCCTCTCCGGTCCGGGCCCTCGCCCCGGTCCGGCACGGGCCCCGGGTGGGGCCCGTGCCGGTCGGCCGCGGGGTCGGCCGTGGGACGGTCAGAAGCGGATGCCGCTCACGCGGCGCCTCCTGACCAGACACCCGGCGGCTCCGGCGATCACCACACTGCCCAGGCCCAGCTGCATGCCCTGGTCCGCCATGCCTCCGCCGCCGGCGTCGACCGAGCCGTTCGGGCGGTCGTCGGAGTCCGAGTCGGAGTCGGAGTCGGAGTCGGAGCGGTCGTCGGAGTCCGAGCGGTCGTCGGAGTCGGAGTCGGAGCGGGATTCGGAGCCTGAGCGGGAGCCGGAATCGGAGTCGGAATCGGAGTCGGAACCGGCACCGGAGTCGGACTGCTTGTCGGCGTCGGCGTTCCTGTCGGTGTCGGTTTCGCCGATCTCGTACGTGTCCGTGAGCCTGGTCGCCGGCGGGCACTTGGCGATGACGGTGTCGTTCGCGGCATCGGTCCCTTCCGGGATCTCGAACTCGCCGGTGAGCTCGCCCTCCTCGCTGCCTTCGAAGAGGTGGAACATCCCGGCCACCTCGGACTGGCCCTTGCCATAGGTCACGTCATCGCCGCAGCCCTTGATGGTGACGGTGACCGTGGAGCCCGGGGTCGCGCTCCCCGGCTCGATACGGATGTCCGAGTCACCGGCGGCGACGGCGGCGAACGCGAGCGGGACCGAGAGTGCCACGGCACCGAGAACGAGACCGGCGCCTACACCAACGCGTCTGTTACGCATGAAAATCCTCCAACGGAGCAGTGTCCGGCCTGTCTGCGCGGTGCGAGTGCTGTGCTCCGTTTTCGAGGGAACCGACAGTCCGTCAGATCCGCAACCTGACGATTCGTCGGATCTGTCGCCCGAGTGGAGGTGGCGGGTGCTTCGCGCGTGGCCGTTTGCGCAGGTCGGAGGCGGGGGAGGCGAGTGCGGCAAGAAAATCCGACGAATCGTCAGAAAAGACGTCGAACGGGGTAGAGGTGAGGTCCGTCGGGGGTCCGGCTCGCGTCCGCCGCGGCCCCGGCGCGGGTGCCCCGGGGCGACGCCCCACCCCCCGCCGGGTCCTAGCCCTGGAGCGCCTCGCGCAGATGGCCGTCGGACTGCTGGAGGCGGGCCGCGGCCGTGGGGGCGTCGAGTGTGGCGAGGAGCATCAGGATCGCCGTCTTGACCTCGCCGTCCGCCGCCGTGAGGGCCGATTCGATTTCGTCGTCCGGCGCGCCCGTGGCGAGCGCGACGATCCGGCGCGAGCGGGCGCGCAGTTTCTCGTTGGAGGCGCGCACGTCGACCATGAGGTTTCCGTAGGTCTTGCCGAGGCGGATCATCGTGATGGTCGAGATCATGTTGAGGACGAGCTTCTGCGCCGTGCCCGCCTTCAGCCGGGTCGATCCGGTGAGGAGTTCGGGCCCGACGACGACCTCGATGCCGTGCTCTGCCGCCGCCGCGAGCGCGCTGTCCGCGTTGCAGGACAGGCCGATGGTCAGCGCGCCGAGGGCGCGCGCGTGCTCGACGGCGCCGACCGCGTACGGAGTGCGGCCGGATGCGGAGATGCCGACGACGGTGTCGTCGGCGGTGAGCCCGAGGCCGTCCAGGTCCTTCGCCGCGAGCTCCGCGGAGTCCTCCGCGCCCTCGACTGACGTCACCATCGCCGCCGGGCCGCCCGCGATCAGGCCCACGACCTGGTCCGGGGCGGTGTTGAAGGTGGGCGGACACTCGCTGGCGTCGAGCACGCCGAGGCGGCCGGCCGTGCCCGCACCCGCGTAGACCAGCCGGCCGCCTCGGGCCATCCGCTCCGCGGTCGCGTCGATCGCGGCGGCGATGGCGGGGAGCTGCGTGGTGACGGCGCCGGGGACGGAGCGGTCCTCGCCGTTCATGATCTGGGCGATGTCGAGGGTGGGCAGCCGGTCGATGTCGGCGAGCTCGGGGCGGAACGCCTCGGTGGTGAGGGTGGCCAGCTGGGCGCGGAGCTCGGAGTGGTCCTCGGAGTAGTCCTGCGCGTCGTGCGTCGAGGTCATGGAGGCGCGGCTCTTTCGGTGGCTCGTGTTCTGCGGTCCGTGGTCTGCGGTCTGCGGGGTGTGCGGTCAGCGGGTACGGGTACGGGGACGGTGGCGGTGCGCGAGCGCCTCGTACGACGCGGCGAGAGCGGGTGCCGCCGTCTCGTACGTACGCTGCGCGACGCCGATGAACAGGCAGTCGACGACGAGGAGCTGGCTCGTACGCGACGACATCGCCGCGGGCCGCAACTCGCTCTCGCGCGCGGTGGAGGTCGTGAGGATGTGGTCCGCGTACTGAGTGACCGGCCCGTCCGGGCGGCCGGTGATCGCGACGGTCGTCGCGCCGTGGTCGAAGGCGACGCGCAGCGGCTCGATGACGTCCCCCGTCGAGCCCGAGTGGGTGATCGCTATGGCCACGTCGCCGGAGCGCAGCTGCACGGCGTTGGTGACGGCGAGGTGCGGGTCGCAGTGGGCCTGCGCGATGAGGCCGATGCGCAGGAGCTTCTGGGCGAGGTCCTGGGCGACCAGGCCGGATGCGCCCACACCGTAGATGTCGGTGCGGCGTGCGGTGGAGAGCGCGCCGACCGCGGCGCCCAGCTGCACCGTGTCCAGGTTGGCCGCGGTGTCCGCGAGGGTCTGCTGCTCGTCGTACGCGAGCTTGGCGACGACGTCCGCTATCGGGTCGTCCACCGCGATGTCGGCGGTGACGGACGGGGCGCGGCCCGACTGCTGCTGGGCGGCCAGGCCCGCGAGTGCGAGCCGCAGATCGCGGTAGCCGGGATAGCCGAGGAGGCGGGCGGTGCGGACGACCGTGGCCTCGCTGGTGCCGGTGAGCTCGGCGAGGCCGGTGACCGTGAGGGCCGCGCAGCCGGCCGGGTCGGCGGCGACGGCCTCGGCGACCCGCTGCATGGAGCGGGTCATGGACGGCGCGAGCGTGCGCACCTTCGCCGCGAGGGCGGCGGGTGCGGGCGGGGCGTCGCCGGCCGGCCCGGCCGGAGTGCCCCCCTGGCCACCGATGAAAATTTCCTTCACTTCATTGGTCACCATTGAAAGATATTTTCGGGATCAATCGGCGTCAACCCCCTGTCAGCCCGCTCCTCCCCTCGTACGGACCGGGAGACAATGGCTCCATGAACGACGTCGAACCGCTGGAACAGGCGCTGCACGCCGCCCGCGCCCTCGTCCTCGCCGACCTCGCGGCCCGCGACGTGGCCCACGCCGAAGTCGTCTCACTCGTCGAGGAAGCCGTCGCACAGCGCCGCTGGTGGGTCGGGCAGTGGCCGGAGGGCGTCGAGTACGTCGCCGGGCTCATCGCCCAGGACGTACAGGACGCGCTGCTGGAACGGTACGGCCGCTGGCCGATCTGTCCGGTCTGCAGCACCGGCGAGCCCCACGCCCTCGACGTCGAACCGGAACTGGGACCCGATCCGCACTGGGTGTGCGGCAAGGCAGGTGTGGTGGTGGCGCCCGTCGGCGGACTGTCGTGACGGTCTACATCGACCCGCCGAACTGGCCGGGCCACGGCCGCATGTGGTCCCACCTGGTCAGCGACGTGTCGTTCGACGAACTGCACGCCTTTGCCGCGTCGATCGGCTGCCCGCCGCGCGCGTTCGAGCGTGACCACTACGACGTGCCCGAGCACCGCTACGCCGACGCCGTGCTGGCGGGCGCGGTGGAGATCGGTTCCAAGGAACTCGTGCGCCGGATCACGGAGGCAGGGCTCCGGCGGCGTAAGAGAGTGGCGCGCGAGAACGGCTGAGGGCGGCGTGGAGCGGCCGGACGCGGTCACGCGCAGGGCTGCGGCGAAGGCTCCGCGTCGGCCCGTACGGCCGAGGCGGCCACGGCACGGGTTCCCGCTTCCGCCGCCCGCGTCTCGGTGGCAGCGCGCGTCTGTGCGACCGCGCCGCGCCGGTGGAGCCGGAGCGCGACCGCGACCAGCGCGAGGGCCGCGACCGTCATGGCCGCGCCCGCCCACGCCGTCGACGCGAACCCGAAGCCCGCGTCGATCACCGTGCCGCCGAGCCAGGGCCCGCCGGTGTTGCCGAGGTTGAATGCGGCCGTTGCCGTGGCCCCGGCCAGGGTGGGCGCGGCGCCGGCGACGTTGAACATACGAGCGTTCAGCGCCGGGGCCGTGTAGAACGACGAGACGCCGAGCAGGAACGACAGGGCCACCACGAGGGCCGGCCGGCCGGCGCACAGCGCCACTGCCCCGAGCAGCACCGTCGACGCCGTGATGCCGCTGAGCATCACGCCGAAGAGGTGCGCGTCGGCGAACCGTCCGCCGATCGCCGTACCGACCAGCGCGCCGATCCCGAACAGCCCCAGCACCGCCGGTACCCAGGCGTCGCTCAGCCCGGCGACATCGGTGAGCAGCGGGGCGAAGTACGAGAACGCGCAGAAGACACCGCCCGCGGCGAGCGCGATGATCCCGACGGACAGCCAGACCTGACGGTCGCGGTAGACGGTCAGCTCGCGCCGCAGCCGCGGCTTCTCCGCCGGGACCGGGATCCGCGGGATGCGGGTCGCCACGCCGGCCAGCGCGACCGCGGACGCGGCGGCGACCGCCCAGAACGCGGAGCGCCAGCCGAGGTGTTCGCCGAGGAACGCGCCCGCCGGAACGCCGAGCACGTTCGCGATCGACAGCCCGCCGATCATCACGGCCATCGCGCGGGCACGGGCGTTCAGCGGCACCATCGCCATGGCCACGGCCGCACCGACCGCCCAGAACCCGGCGCAGGCGAGCGCGCTCGCGACGCGGGACGCGAAGAGCACCTCGTACGTCGGCGCGAGCGCACCCGCGACCTGGCCGAGGCCGAAGACCGTGATCAGCGCGATCAGGGTGGCCCGGCGCGGCAGCCGCAGCGTGGACACGGCGAGCAGTGGCGCACCGATCACCATGCCGATCGCGAACGCGGATATCAGCAGCCCGGCCCGCGGGATCGAGACGCCCATGTCCTCCGCGATGGGCGGCAGCAGCCCGGAGAGCATGAACTCGCTGGTGCCGAGCGCGAAGACCGAGAGGCCCAGGATGTAGACGGCCACGGGCATACGAGGGCGTGGTTCTGAGGCTACGGGCATGACAGTGGCCAACACAGCGGTTGCTCCTGTCATTCCCCCTACGGTGGTCGGCGAGGCGGTCGTCCACGCCGGCGGTCGCTTGCGCCGGCGGCCGTTTGCGCCGCCGGTCGTTCACGTCCGCTCCAGGCGCTCCAGCTCCGCCGACACATTGCGGCGCGCGGCGGCCTCCCACTCCCGCTCCCCGTAGGGCGTACGGAAGAGGCGCGGCAGGCCGAGAAGGTGGCGGAGGACGTCGGCGCGGCCCGCACGGAAGGCGTCGTCCGGGACGAATCCGTACTCCTGACGGACGGCGGCGGTGTAGGCGGCGTACGCGTCCGGCGGCGACGCGAGGATCGCGAGGTCCGCGTCGCACAGGACCATGCCGTTGCTGTCGCCGTCCTGGACGGCGTGCGTCTTCGTGAGGCGGACGAGACGGGCGACCTCGTTCGTGTCCTTCTGGGTCAGCCCGGCCTCGGGCAGGGCGCGCTCGGCGAGGCGCGCGGAGCGCTCCTCGTTCGTGGAGCGCTCCGGGAGGTAGACGGCATCGTGGAACCAGGCGGCCAGGCGTACGAGATCGGCGTCGTCCGCGTACTGCTCCAGCGTGTCGACGTGGCGGAGGACGGCGGCCAGATGGTCGACGGTGTGATAGCGCCGCTGCGGCTCGGACCAGCGGGCCAGCAGATTGTCCGCGTACCGGTACGGATCGGGGAAGCACGGGTCCTCGCGGACGGCGAGCAGTGCGCCGTACCAGCGGTTGCGGAGGTCCTCGGTGTCGGCCATGCGGCCCATTGTCCACGGGGGATTCCGGGGTGTCGGCCTTCGGGCACGACCGAACCACTGGCGCACACCTCGCCGATCCCTGGGAACTCCCGGGGCGCCCCTATGGGGCATCTAGGACGATAATGGGCGGGTCAGGCTTGTGTGCCGTTGCGTATGCGGAGGCAGACGCCATGAACTCGCTGATGATCGTCCAGGGCAGCCCGGCCACCACCGAAGTCCTGGCTGCCTCGCCGTTCGCCGGGCTCGTCCCGTTCATCATCGCCGTCGTGCTCGTCGCCGTGCTCGGGGGCGCCATGTGGCTGGAGGCGAGGCGGCGGGCGCAGGAGCGCGCGCCGCGGCCCGAGGACCAGCCGAAGCGGCCGGACCACCAGACCCACATCGAGGAGGTCCGGGAGCCGGACGAGGGTGACTTCCCGACGGGCGGCGAGCGGCTGCTTCCGTACAACCTGAAGACGCACAGCACGCACGGCGTGCCGATGGGGCCCGCCGGGGCCGGGGAAGCCGCGGCGCCGGCGCCCGGCGAGGGCGCGGGGCCGGCCGCGCCTGCGAAGCCGGCGGCGCCTGCGCCGGAGCAGCAGGGCGGATCGTCGGGTGCGGGTCCCGCGGGTCCCGCGGGTTCAGCAGGTTCCGCAGGTCCTGCGGGTTCCACACGGCAGCCCTGAGCCACTCGGACGGTCTAGGCTGGGCCCCATTATTGGACTAGACCTATAGGGCCGAAGGGATGGGGCCATGAGCAACCGTGCACTCCTGGAGGTGATCGCCCTCGACGAGGGGGACGCGGTCGCCGCCCAGGCCGGAGGAGCCGACCGCCTCGAGCTCGTCACCGACATGGCGGCGGACGGGCTCACCCCGGCCCGGGAGACCTTCGCGGCGATCCGCGCGGCGGTCGACATCCCGCTGCGCGTGATGCTGCGTCTCGCCGACGGATTCGCCGCCGGTGACGTCGAGGTACTCGTACGGGCTGCGCGGGGGCTGCGGGCCGAGGGCGCGGACGAGTTCGTCCTGGGCTTCCTCGACGCGCACGGCAACCCCGACCTCGTCACCGTCGAGCGGCTCGTCGCCGAGCTGGAGGGCTGCCGGTGGACGTTCCACCGGGCCATCGACCGTGCGGCCGACCGCGACGCGCTGCGCAAGCAGCTCGCGGACGTGCCCGGCCTCGACACGTATCTGACCGCAGGGTCCGCGGCGGGCGTGGACGACGGGCTTCCGGTCCTCCTCGCGGAGGCGGCGCGCCGGGGCGAACCGGGCTACGAGGCCCGGCTCCTCGTCGGCGGCGGCCTCCGCCTCGACCACCTCCCGGCCCTTCGCTCCGCGGGCATCGACGCCTTCCACATCGGCGGTGCGGCCCGTCCTCACGGCTGGACGGCACCGGTCGCGCCGGGGGCGGTCCGGGAGTGGCGCGAGGCGCTGGACGCGTAGCCCTGCACAAGGCTCGCGGCGCCCTCAGGAGCTGGGTCGAGTCGGGTCGAGCCGGGTCCCGAGGGCGCCGCGAGCGCCCGGCGTCGACGACCGCCGGCGCACGGCCCGGTGCGTCCGCTCAGCGCGTCCGCTCAAGTCAGCTGCGGCGGCAACGGCGCTGCGTGGAGCAGCGTCAGGCCCGAGACGGCGCGGGTCAGGGCCACGTACGGGGGGGCGCAGGCTGGTGCGTTCGTCCGGTTCGGCGTCGACGACCGCCGGCGCACGGCCCGGTGCGTCCGCTCAGTGCTTCCGCTCAGGACAGCTGCGGCGGCAACGGCGCTGCGTGGAGCAGCGTCAGGCCCGAGATCGCGCGGGTCAGGGCCACGTACGGGGGGGCGCAGGCTGGTGCGTTCGTCCGGTTCGGCGTCGACGACCGCCGCGCACGGCCCGGTGCGTCCGCTCAGTGCTTCCGCTCAAGTCAGCTGCGGCGGCAACGGCGCTGCGTGGAGCAGCGTCAGGCCCGAGATGGCGCGGGTCAGGGCCACGTACGGGGGGGCGCAGGCTGGTGCGTTCGTCCGGTTCGGCGTCGACGATCGCCGGCGCACGGCCCGGTGCGTCCGCTCAGCGCGTCCGCTCAAGTCAGCTGCGGCGGCAACGGCGCTGCGTGGAGCAGCGTCAGGCCCGAGACGGCGCGGGTCAGGGCCACGTACGGGGGGGCGCAGGCTGGTGCGTTCGTCCGGTTCGGCGTCGACGACCGCCGGCGCACGGCCCGGTGCGGCCGCTCAGCGCGTCCGCTCAAGTCAGCTGCGGAGGCAACGGCGCTGCGTGGAGCAGCGTCAGGCCCGAGACGGCGCGGGTCAGGGCCACGTACAGGCGGCGCAGGCCGGTGCGTTCGTCCGGTTCGGCGTCGACGACCGCCGCGGGCTCGTCCAGCACGACGTAGTCGTACTCGAGACCCTTCGCGAGGGACGCCGGGACCAGGGTGAGCCGGGCCTCGGGCGTCGTCTCCTCGCCGGGGGAGAGGTACCGCAGGCCCGCTGCGTCCAGCGCCTCCGCGAGCGCGGGGACGCGTGCGTCGGCCGCGATCAGGCCGATGGAGCCCTCGTGCCGGAGCGACTCCACGCACGCGGCCACCACATCGCCGTCCCCGGACGCCGGCCGGATCTCCAGGGAGCCGGGGGACTCGCGGACCGAACGGACCTCCGCGAGGCCCGGGGACATGTGCGGCAGCAGCCGTGACGCGTACGCGATGACCTCGCGCGGCACGCGGAAGCCCGCCGTCAGCTCCTCGACCACCGCGTCCGGCTTGCCGAGATGGGCGAGCGCCTCGGCCCAGCTCCCGGTCGCCCAGGGCGTGGTGCCCTGCGCCAGATCGCCGAGCACCGTCGCCGACCCGGTCGTGCAGCGCCGTCCGACCGCCCGGTACTGCATCGGCGACAGGTCCTGCGCCTCGTCCAGCACCACGTGCCCGAGCGAGTGCGTGCGCTCGACGAGGTCGCTCGCCTCGTCGATCAGGACCGCGTCGGCGGGGGACCACTTCGCGGTCCCTACCGAGCGCGGCGGCTTCGTCCAGAGGACCGCCTTCTGCTCGTCGGCGCCGAGGACGCCGTCCGCGTGCGCCGCGAGGAAGTCCGCGTCGGACAGCAGCCGCAGGACCAGCTTCGCCGGATCGACCGCCGGCCAGATCGCCTTGACCGCCGCCTTCACGGCCGCGTTGCGCGCCACCGCGTCCTGCACCCGGTCGTCGGGGGCCTCGCCGGCCTGTTCCATCCGTACGAGCACGGCGTGCGCGATGCGCTGCGGCAGGGCGGCGCGGGCAGCCCCGTACCGGATGTCGCGGTCCAGCAACTCCTGGACGATCTCCTCGAGTTCGTACGCCGGCACCCGCCAGCGCCGCGACCCGCGGACCACCATCAGGGCCTCCGTCGGCATGGCGACGTGCGACCGCACCGCCCGCCGCAGCACCTCCGCCATCCGGGCGTCGCCCTTGACGATCGCGGTCTCGGCGGCGTCCTCGCCGCGCACCTCGACGTGCGTCGCGACCAGATCGTCGACCGTCGCCTGCTGGACCTCCAACTCGCCCAGGGCCGGGAGGACTTGCTCGATGTAGTGGAGGAACGAGCAGTTCGGGCCGATGACGAGCGTGCCGGTGCGGGCCAGCCGCTCCCGGTGCGCGTAGAGGAGGTACGCGACGCGGTGCAGGCCGACGGCGGTCTTTCCGGTGCCGGGGCCGCCCTGGACGCAGACCGTGCCGGACAGGCCCGAGCGGACGATCTCGTCCTGCTCGGGCTGGATCGTCGCGACGATGTCCCGCATGGGGCCCACGCGCGGACGCTCGATCTCCGCCTGGAGGAGCCTGCTGGTCCGCTCGGCCTGGGGTTCCCCATGCCGAAGGCCAGGGGAGGGGTCGGTGAGGTGCTCGTCCTCGTACGCGGTGAGGTCGCCGGCCGTGTAACCGAAACGGCGACGCAGGGCGACGTCCTGCGGGTCCTTCTTCGACGCGCGGTAGAAGGGCTGCGAGACCGGCGCACGCCAGTCGATCACCATCGGGTCGCCGCCGGCGTCGTGGACGTGCCGCCGCCCGATGTAGAAGCGCTGCCCCTCCTGCGTGGTGTGCAGATAGTCGAGCCGCCCGAAGAACAGCGGGGTGTGGGCGAGGTCCACGAGCGCCTTGATGCGCTCCTCGATCTGGGCCTCCAGGACCGCGGCGTTGACCCAGTTCGCGGTGACGTCGCGGATGTCGAGTGCCCGGACGTCCTCGCGCATGGCACGCAGCGCGGAGCGCGACGCGGCCAGATGGGCGCGCTCGCGGGCGAGCGGATCGGGGTCGGGACCGGTCGACGCGGATACGGGCGCGGGCACGGGGTTGCCTCCGGAAGGTACGTGGACGTTACGGCGTGGCTGCGCGTCCGGTTACCGACCGGACGGCGGCACTCCTCGGAGGGAGGCGGGCAAGACGGGCGATTCTAGCCACCTCGGCGGAGGCGGGCGAACGGTTTTCCCGCGGGCGGGCGGCGGCGGACGTGCGGCGGCGGCGGCCGGTTCGCGCGGGGTCCCTTCGGGCCGGGCGGCGGGTCTGCCGAGCGGGTCTGCCGGAGAGGCCTCTGGGAGGCCCATGGGGCCCCCGCCCGCGGCGGCCTCTGTTCCCCTGCCCGCCCCTTCCCGTGCTGGAGGCAAGCCCCCGGGCCCCCGGGCGGGAGCCCGGTACCGTGCGGTGGGCCCGCGCGTCATCTCTCACCCGGCAGGGCCCCCGCGGTGCCGCACCTCGGCACCGCGCCAGGGAGGGGCGGGGCGAGGGCAGAGCCCCCGTGGGCGCGGGTCCGCGGCCTGTCCCGCCGGGCAGGGCGACTGGGCGGGTCCGCCCGGCATCACTCCGTCCCGTAGGGGACGACGTATATCCGAAGTCGTACGCGAGCCCGCTCGCGGTTCGGTCGGCAGGCCGATGTGTTCCGCGTGCGGAGAGCACACCATGGAGGTATGAGTACAGCCACCTTCCACCAAGCCGCGCAGCCCGGGCGCGGCGCCACCGCGAGTGGTGTCGTCGGGCATCACAGCCACCGTCTCGGCGACGCGCTGCGGGCGGTCAAGGTCTTCGTGACCACTGCCTTCGGCGTCGTGGTCCTCGGGGAGTACGGCGAAGAGGCCGGCGTCGTCCGCCGTCACCTCTGACAGACCCCGATTCCGCCCCCGACGCCGATGTCCGGACCGCCCCGCTGATCCACTAGGGTCGCGGCCGTGACGTACCCGTGCCGGACCGTGACCGCGCGCTCACTGACCGCAGTGGGCGGCGCCCTCGCCCTCGTCCTGTCGCTCGCCGCGCTGGCCGCTCTCTGTCTCGCCCAGCGCATCCCCATGGCCGACACCCTCGTCTACCGGGCGGAGGGCGCGGCCGTCGCCAACGGCACCGATCTGTACGGCTTCACCGTCACCGAATGGCAGCTGCCCGCCACGTATCCGCCCTTCGCCGCCATCCTCTTCGTGCCGACGACGTGGCTGCCCGTCGGCGCGCTCAAGGTCGCCTTCGTCGCCGGGAACGCCCTGCTGCTGGCCGTCCTGGTACGGCTCTCCTGCCGCTTCGCAGGGCTGCCGGTGCGGGTGCCCCATGTGCTCGCCGCCACCGCGTTCGCACTGTGGCTCGAACCCGTCTTCCAGACCGTCGTCTTCGGCCAGATCAACCTCGCGCTGGCCTGCCTCGTCCTGTGGGACCTGTCCCGCCCGCCCGGCGCGCTCGGCAAGGGCTTCGCCCTCGGCGTCGCGGCGGGCGTGAAGCTCACCCCGGCCGTCTTCGTCGTCCTGCTGCTGATCACCGGCAGGGTGCGGGCCGGGCTCACGGCCCTCGCCTCGCTCCTGGGGACCGTCCTGCTCGGGGCGCTCGTCCTCCCGGAGGCCAGCGCCGACTTCTGGACCCGCCGGATCTTCGAGACCGACCGCGTCGGCAAGGCGTGGATCATCGACAACCAGTCCCTCCAGGGGCTGTTCACCCGCGCCCTGCACGTGCAGGAGCCCGGCGCGGTGTGGGCGGTCACCGCCGCCGTGACCGCCGTCGCGGGCCTCTGGATCGCCCGCCGTGCCCCGGAGCGCTGGGGCGTTCTCGTCGTCGCCCTCACCGCCCTGCTCGTCTCGCCCATCAGCTGGTCCCACCACTGGGTCTGGTGCGTCCCGCTCCTGGCCGTCCTGATCGCCGAGGGCCGTCACCGTACGGCCGTCGCCGTCACGGCCGTCTTCCTCGCCCGCACCATGTGGCTCGTACCCCACGAAGGCGAGCTCGACCTGCAACTCGGCGGATGGCAGCAGCCGTTGGCCTCGCCCTATCCGCTCCTGGGGCTCGCGCTCCTGGCGTTCGCGGCGCTCCGCACCCGTACGACCGCGGTCACCGGCGCACCGGTGCGGACCCGGCGCGAGACTGCGGAACCGAGTACCCGCGCAGGCGCTCGTTGAGTACGTGACCGGAGCCGCCGGGCGGGACCGGGTTGATGCAATCAGGCCATGACGAAGACCAGCAGCGCCGCGCCCCTCGACGGCACGGGTGCGTACGAGCACGTCCAGCGCGACGTGCGCTCCCGGCGCATGACGGCCCTGATCGGTCTCGGGCCTCTGCTCGCCGCCTGTGTGATCACGGCCGGCGTCGTCCTCACGGACGCGGTCGCAGGGGACGGCGCCGCCTGCCCCGCCATCGACGCCGCCGCGTGGTCGCTGGGCCTCTCCGGGCTGACCGGCCTGGGTGCGGCGGCACTGCCGCGCGGTGCACCGAGGCGCGGAGTACGGGGCATGGCCGTCCTCGCCCCGTACCTCGCGATGATCCTCGGCCCGATCCTGGCGGCGCTCGACCGAACCAGGGTCGGGGCGGGCTACTGGCGGCGCAGGGAGCGGCTGATGCCGGCCGCGACCGTCGTGGCCAGGACCCAGCCGGTCACGATCAGCAGATACGAGAGCCACTGGTACCCGCCCTGTGGCGCGAACGCCGCCTCCTGCCCGAAGCCGATGATCGGCAGGAGCAGATCGAGAGTGTAGAAAACGGGGTTGAAGGCGGGCGCCTCGTCGGCCTTCAACGGTGGCGGATGCTCCAGCGCGAAGGCCACCGTGCCGGTCAGCAGCAGCGCCAGCAGCCATCCGGCCGCGCGCATCGGACGGAAGCCGTAGCCGAACGTCATGTCCTGGAGCGCGCCCCAGATCCTGGCGTACCGGGGCAGGGTGCGGCGGTGGCGGCGGAGTTTGGCGAGCTGGACGGTGCGGGCGGCGGCCTCGTCGCCCACCGTGCGGTAGGCGGCGGTCAGCTGCTCGTAGGCGTACGGCACATAGCCGCTCTCCTCGCGCTCCAGCAGCGGCAGCCGGTCCTCGGGGGGAAGATGCGGGGCCAGGGTGCGGTAGGTGAGGCCGTCGAGCCTGACCCGGTCCGGCCACACCTGTGGGGGGACGTGCAGGAGGTCGAGCTGGGAGCGGCGCAGGTTCACGGTGCCCTCGATCCGGGCGGCGTCGCGCAGCCACAGCTCACCCATGGCACAGCTGCTCGCGCGCAGGGCCTGCCCCTCGGGGTTGGACAGGCGGGCGTAGGCGAGGTTGAGCTGACGGGGGATCCGGGCGCCGCGCAGATTGACCCTGCCGTGGGCGCGCAGCCGCATGCCGCGCAGATCGCTGCCCACCGACAGGTTCTCGGCATGGAGCGCGGTGCCGCCGGGCGCGTGCAGTTCGGCGTCGTCGAGGTTGACCTGGCCGCCGACCGAGGTGTCGTTCAGCCGGACCTCTCCGCGGGCGACGAGGCCGGCGGCCCAGACGTCGTTGCCGATCACCGCGTGGTTGAGCTGCAGAGCCGGTTCCGCCGGTTCGTCGGGCCACGGAGCGTCAGGGGCCGCCGGAGAGCCCAGCCGAGCCCCGTTGAGGAAGAAGGCGTGGACCTGCGCCCCCGAGAGCATCACATGGCCCGCAATGCGGCAGCACGTCAGCCGCAGCACCATGTCGACGTGCAGGTTCCCTGCGCTGAGGCCCGGCAGCACCGAGTCGGTCAGCACCAGGGCGGGGACCCGCGCTCCGTACAACTGCGGGGGCTGCTCGAAGTGGCAGGACCGCAGCCGTAAGCCGTGCTCGACCGTCCCGTACCTGAGGTTCAGCTGTCCGGTGACACGGGCGCCCCACACCTTGAGCCCGGGTATCTCACCGTTCTGTGAAGGACCGTCGAGCAGCAGGGCCCGCAGCACCTCGGCGCGTACGGTCCGCTCGGGACCCCAGGACGCGCCCGTCCCGGGGTCCTCGTCGGCGCTCTCGCGGAAGTCGACGCCCTCGCCGTGGGGGAACGCTTCCCAGACACGCCGTTCCGCCGGTGTCAGGTCGGTGATCTCCATCGGCGGGATCGTTTCCCGCGGCTGTTCGGAGTGTCAACTCCCTTTCCGCTCAGGGGAAGCGGCGGTTACCCCTCCGCGAGCAGCTCGTCCGCGTCCATGATCCGGTACGCGTACCCCTGCTCCGCCAGGAAGCGCTGGCGGTGGGCCGCGAAGTCCTGGTCGATCGTGTCGCGCGCCACCACCGAGTAGAAGTGGGCCTTGTGGCCGTCGGCCTTCGGGCGCAGGACGCGGCCGAGGCGCTGGGCCTCCTCCTGGCGGGAGCCGAAGGTGCCGGAGACCTGGATGGCGATGGTCGCCTCGGGGAGGTCGATCGAGAAGTTCGCCACCTTGGACACGACGAGGACGCTGATCTCGCCGTTCCGGAACGCGTCGAAGAGCTTCTCGCGCTGCGAGTTCGGCGTCTCGCCCTTGATGACCGGCGCGTTCAGGTGCACGCCGAGCTCGTCGAGCTGGTCGATGTACTGGCCGATGACGAGGGTCTGCTGGCCCGCGTGCTTGCGGACGAGCTGCTCCGCGACCTTCCGCTTCGTGTCCGTGGTCGCGCAGTAGCGGTACTTCTCCTCCGTCTCGGCCGTCGCGTACGCCAGCCGCTCGGACTCGGTCAGATTGACCCGGACCTCGACGCAGTCGGCGGGCGCGATGTAGCCCTGCGCCTCGATCTCCTTCCACGGCGCGTCGAAGCGCTTGGGGCCGATGAGCGAGAAGACGTCCGACTCGCGGCCGTCCTCGCGCACCAGCGTCGCCGTCAGGCCGAGGCGGCGGCGGGCCTGGAGGTCGGCCGTGAACTTGAAGACCGGCGCGGGCAGCAGATGCACCTCGTCGTAGACGATCAGGCCCCAGTCGCGGGAGTCGAACAGCTCCAGGTGCGGGTAGATGCCCTTCCGCCTCGTCGTCAGCACCTGGTACGTGGCGATCGTGACCGGGCGGATCTCCTTCTTCGCGCCGCTGTACTCGCCGATCTCCTCCTCGGTGAGCGACGTGCGCTTGATCAGCTCGTGTTTCCACTGGCGGGCCGAGACCGTGTTCGTCACGAGGATGAGGGTCGTCGCCTTCGCCTGCGCCATCGCGCCCGCGCCGACGAGCGTCTTGCCCGCGCCGCAGGGCAGCACGACCACGCCCGATCCGCCGTGCCAGAAGCCCTCGACGGCCTGCTTCTGGTACGGGCGCAGGGCCCAGCCGGACTCGTCGAGGTCGATGCGGTGGGCCTCGCCGTCGACGTAACCGGCCTGGTCCTCGGCCGGCCAGCCCAGCTTCAGCAGTGTCTGCTTGATCTGGCCGCGCTCGGACGGGTGCACGGCGACCGTGTCCGGGTCGAGGCGGGCGCCGACCAGCGGCTGGATCTTCTTGGAGCGGAGGATCTCCTCCAGGACGGGCCGGTCGGTCGTGGTCAGCACGAGCCCGTGCGTGGGGTGCTTGACCAGCGTGAGCCGCCCGTAGCGGGCCATCGTCTCGGCGACGTCGACGAGCAGCGCGTGCGGGACGGGGTAGCGGGAGAACTCGACGAGCGCGTCGACGACCTGCTCGGCGTCATGGCCCGCCGCCCGGGCGTTCCACAGCCCGAGGGGGGTGATGCGGTACGTGTGGATGTGCTCGGGGGCGCGCTCCAGCTCCGCGAACGGGGCGATGGCGCGCCGGCACGCGTCGGCCTGCTCGTGGTCCACCTCGAGCAGGAGAGTCTTGTCGCTCTGGACGATGAGCGGTCCGTTCACGCGTGTGCCCTTTCCTCGTGGCGCCGTGCGGCCGTGTGCGGTCCCGTGCAGCCAAACCTCCAGTTTGCCTTATCGGACGGTGCGGCCGGGTGGCGTCGGCCACACCCCGGGACTCGGACCGACCGCGGCTGAGCACGAACCGCCGGGGCCGCCGGAGGGTACGGGCACGTGCCCGGGGCGGGGACATGGCCCTCGTGCGGCAGGCGGCGGCGCTCAGGCGGGGTCGTCCGCGAGTTCGGCGACGCCCGTGATGCGGTGGAGGGGATACGTGCGGACCTCGTCGGCCGTGTGGTCGTACGCCGTGACGAAGCCGCCCTCGACGCGCACGGGCGCGATGACGCGCTGGCTGGCGGCGCCGTCGGCGTTGACGTAGCCGATCCACACGGCGGAGCCGGTGAGTGCCGCGGCCTGGACGGTCGCGAGGGTCTCGGCCGGCGTCGTGCGGGGCAGCTCCCCGTCCGCCGTGTGCGGGGCCGGCCTGCGTACGGCCGTGGCGGCCATGTCACCGGCACGGATCGCCTTCACCGCCGCGCCGAGGAGGGTGTCGTCCGGCACGGGCGGCCCCTCGGGCACGGGGGCGGGCGGGGTGCGGGGCGGGGTGCGGCGGGCGTCGGCGCGGGTGATCAGGACGTCGCCCTCCGCGGACTCGGCCGCCGGCGCGTAGCCCAGCGCCCGCAGCCCCTCGAGCAGCGCCGCCGGGTCGGCCTGGGCCGCCAGCACGGTGGGGGCGAGGCGGCGCATCCGCAGCGCCTGCGAGCGGCGGTCGGCGAGGATCTCGTCGAGCAGGGCGTCGTCGTCGCAGCGTACGTACGCGGAGGCGGCGCCGATCCGGAGGTGGCCGTGCCTGCGGGCCACGTCGTCGATCAGATAGCTGAGCGGCTGCGGCACCGGCGTACGGCTGTGCCTGGCCAGGAACACGTGCAGGTCGGCCGCGGCCTGCCCGGCGTCGAGCGCCCGCCGCACGGACGCGGGCGTGAACCGGTACACGGTGGCCCCACCCTTCGACTCCACGTCCGCCAGCACACCGAGGGCGTCGGCCAGCGGCCGCTCCAGGGGGCCGGGCGCGACGGCGGTGAGGTCGGCCTGGAGGAGGACGTGGTCGAGCGGCGCGGGGAGCAGCGGCGCGACGGCCCGGGCGGCGAGCACCGCGCCCTGCGGGCCGGAGGTGCCCAGGAGGGCGCGGGCCGCCGTGGACAGCGCGCCGCGGCCGGTGATGCCGAGGAGTTCGGCCTCGGTGAGGGTCCAGATGGCGACGCGGGACCGGAGGTCCATGGGCTCCGCGGGACCCGCGGAAGTGGTACGGGCCGCGTTCGCGTCGCGGGCAGGCGGGGGGCCGGACGCCGGTGCCCCCGCCGGGCGGACCGGGCGTTCCCAGCGCAGGCGGTCCAGCAGCGTGCCCGGGACCGGAGCGGCGCCCTGGGGGAGGTCGGCCAGCAGGGCCAGGACGCGGCGGCGGACCTCGGGGGCCGCGCTGCGGTCCAGGTCGGGACCGAGCGCCGCCAGCGTGCGGCCCTTCGCGTCCTGGCCGCCGACCAGGCCCGCCGTACGGGTCGCCGCGAGCCACGCCGTCGCGAGCGTCGTCCAGCGCTCGGCCGCCGGGAGGTCGAGCCAGTCGTCGCACGCGGGCGTCGGCGCGAAGCGTTCGTCGGCCTCGCCGTCCGAGGCCAGCAGCCCGGCCGCGTAGGCGAGTTCGATCCAGAAGGCGGCGATCTGCTCGGAGACGTCCAGCACCGCTGCCGTGCGCTTGAGGTCGCGCACGCTCAGTCCGCCGGCGCGGAGCACCGCGGGTGCGGCCGTCTGCCACTCCTTCAGGAGCTCCTCGACGGTCGCGAGGGCCGTGTAGGCCTGCCCCGCCGCGGTGTTGTCCACAACCTGTGGACGGTGTTCTGCCGCGACGTGGACCTCCGGAGCGACCGGCTCCGGCTCCCGGTGCGCGCGTCCCCCGCGCAGATGCAGCGCCGCCTCGCGCGGCAGCGCCACCGTGCGCGGCGACGCGGGCAGCAGCAGCCCGTGATCCCGCAGCCAGCGCACCGGCGGCGTGGGCTCGGCCGCCACCTCCCCGTACGGCGGCCCCCACACCAGCCGGTCCAGCACCGCCAGCGCCTCCGGCGGAGCCGTGTCGAGCAGTGCCGACATCCGCTCGCGGTCCGTGAACAGCCCGGTCAGCGAGGCGACCGCCGACACGGGGTCGTGGGTCGTCGGCAGCCCCGACGCCGCGAGGATCTCCTGCAACCGCCCCGGCGACATCCCGGCCGTCGCCTCGGCGACCGTCGGGCCGAGGCCGGTCGGCGACGGGTGCGACGGGGACGGGGCGAGCAGCTCGCGGGCGGTGCGCACCAGCCGCAGCCGGTCGTCGTCGCCCCACACCAGCGCCTGTTCGCGCAGCACACCGAGCGAGTGCGACAGCGCGCCCTCGACGGCCTGCTCGCCCGCGTCGCCGGCGAGCAGGCCGAGGACCGTGTCGTACGACGCCGGCTCCGCGGCCACGGCCAGTGCCTGGGCCGTCTGCAGCGTGAACCGGTCGAGCCGCTCGAGCGCGCGGACGACGGAGGCGCGGGTGCCGGCGCGGGTGGCGAGCTGGGTGAGGTCGTTCGGCACCGGGGTCAGCAGGTCCGGGCGGGCACGCAGCAGTGCCGCCAGGCCCTCGTCGCCGCGGGCGCGCAGCGCTTCGGCCAAGGTGCGCGGTGCCGTGCCCGTACCGGTTGTCGTACTTGCGGGCGTTCCTGCGGGCACGTGTGCCTCCCGATCGAGCTCACCGGTCCCCATCCGCCCCACGTTAGCCCCTGCCCGCGCGCTAACGTCGGGTCAGGGCGCCCGCGGGTACCCCGCCGTTACAGGGCGCGCTGTGGAGGGGCGACCGTGGGGATCGAGAGCGACCAGCTTGTCTTCGACTACCTGAGCCGGGTCGGCGACCTGGCCCAGCAGCACCAGTTGCCCTCCGGGACCAGGATGCAGCTCGTGTCGTCGCTCCGGAACGAGATCGACCGCCGGCGGGCGAAGTACGACACGGACAGCCCGGCCGCGGTGCGCCGCATCCTGGGGCGGCTGGGGACGCCGGACGAGGTGGTGGCCGCGGCCGCGTCCGGCGGTTACGCGGCACCTGAGGAGCGGCGCACCGCGGTGCCGGAGCAGCGGTCCCGTTCGGCGGCCCGGCGCTTCATCGCGTGGCCGCGCGGGACGGAGAAGCCCGAGCGCGACCCGGGATCCGGGTCCGGACCCGGATCCGCGCCCGGCGCGTCGCCGCCGCATCTGGCGGGGATGGACGAGCTCGGCCCGTCAGGAGGCGAACCGGACTGGTGGCGGGTCGCACCGGGGGAGAGCGACATCGGTGGCTTCGTGGGCGGGGTGGAGATCGCCGAGATACTGAAGCCGCCGCGGAAGGACGATGCGGACGGTCCGGAGTCGGCCGACGGCTCCGTCGACGCCGACGACTCGGACGACTCCGACCACGCCGAGGACGAGGAGCCGGCTGCCGGACACCGTCGTTGGCGCCTGCGGGCGCTGCGCTCCGGTCGGCCGGGGCTGGGCAACCCCCTCCTGCTGACCGCCGCCGCGCTCCTGGTCATCGGCACGATCCTCGCCTCCTGGCTCGCCCTCGGCCTCGGCTGGCTCCTCGCGTACGCGTCCCGCACCCTCTCCCGTACGGAGGCGAAATGGGCGGTCCTCGGGCTGCCGGGAGCGGTGGCCGCGACCGCGGCGGTGTGGCTCTGGGGCCGCGTCAACGGCCGCTGGGGCGACCCCATCCCGCCGGGCGGCGAGGCGATGGCCGACGCCCTCGCGACCACCTGGCCCTGGGTGGTGCGGGGCGCGGCGATCACGACGGCCCTCTACCTGGTGTGGCGCGCCCGCAGAAGCAGAAACTGACGGTGGCCGCGGGCGCGCCGCGCCTGCGACGGGCCTTGCCCCGCTCTGCCCGGCGGTGCGGGGCATTCCTCGTGGCCGTCCGGCGTCCGGGGACGGACGCTCCGGCCCGTCCGGGCTAAGGCGTGGCGGCTGACGACTGCTCCGGGACGAGGGCGTCGGCCCGCCACGGCGCACCCGGCACGACCAGCGGCGACCCCGTCACCGGGTCCGGTACGACGACCGACGTCAGCCCGAACACCTCGCGCACCAGCTCGGCGGTGACGATGTCCGCGGGCCGCCCCTCGGCGACGATGCGGCCCTCCTTCATCGCGACGAGGTGGTCGGCGTACCGCGCGGCCTGGTTGAGGTCGTGCAGGACCGCGACCACGGTCCGGCCGCGCTGGGCGTTGAGCTGCCGCACCAGGTCGAGGACCTCGACCTGGTGGGAGATGTCGAGGAAGGTCGTCGGCTCGTCGAGCAGCAGCAGATCCGTCTCCTGCGCGAGCGCCATCGCGATCCACACGCGCTGCCGCTGACCACCGGACAGCTCGTCCACGGACCGGTCGGCGAGCGCGGCGACGTCCGTACGCTCCATCGCGTCCGTGACGGCCCGCTCGTCCTCCTCCGACCACTGCTTCCACCAGGCCTGGTGCGGCTGGCGGCCGCGCGAGACCAGATCCGCGACCGTGATCGCCTCCGGTGCGACCGGCGACTGCGGCAGCAGCCCGATCTGCTGCGCGATCCGCTTCGTCGGGATACGGGCCAGTTCCGTGCCGTCCAGCAGCACCGCACCGCCCTTCGGCTTCAGCAGCCGGCCCAGCGCGCGCAGCGTCGTCGACTTGCCGCAGGCGTTCGGACCGACGATGACCGTCACCTGCCCGTCCGGTACGGCCAGGTCGAGTTCGTGCACGACCGTGCGGTCCTCGTAGGCGAGCGTCAGCTCGCGGGCCGTCAGCCTGCTCATGCCTTGCCTCCTGCGATGCGACCGGTGCGACCGGAACGACCGGTACGACCGGTACGACCGGTACGACCGGCACCGGCACCGGCACCGGTACGGCTGCGGACGAGCAGCCAGATCAGATACGGGGCGCCGACGGCGGCCGTCAGCACGCCCACCGGCAGCTCGGTCGGCGCCAGCAGCCGGCGCGCCAGCAGGTCCGCCAGCACCATGATCACCGCGCCCGTCAGCGCCGAGCCGAGCAGCGGGATCTGCGCCGTACGCGTCATCCGGCGCGCGATCTGCGGCGCGAGCAGCGCCACGAAGTCGACGGGGCCCGCCGCACCCGTCGCCACGGACGCCAGGACGACACCGAGGACGACGAGCCCGAGCCGTACCCGCCCGAGCCGTACGCCCAGCGCGGTGGCCGTGTCGTCGTCCAGGGACACGTTGCGCATGGCGCGGGCCGCCCACAGCACGCCCGGGACGAGCACGGCCAGTGTCCAGCCGAGCGGCGCCGCCTCGTCCCAGCCGCGGCCGTTGAGCGAGCCGGTCATCCAGATCTGGGCCTGCTGGGCGACGAGGTAGTCGCCCTTCGTCATGAAGAGGGTCGTGATCGAGCGCAGCGCGATGGCGAAGCCGATGCCGATGAGGACGAAGCGGGTGGCGTGGAGCCCGCCGCGCCAGGCGAAGACGTACACCAGCGCGGCGGCCAGGATGCCGCCCGCGACCGACAGGTACGGCAGGGCGGTGTACGACGTGAGGCCGAAGGTCAGCGCGCCGACGGTGACCGCGCTCGCGCCCTGGCTGATGCCGATGATGTCGGGGCTGGCCAGGGGATTGCGGGCCACGGTCTGGATCAGGGCGCCGGCGACGCCGAAGGCGGCGCCGACCAGCAGGCCGACTGCCAGGCGGGGCAGCCGGAGCGTGCCGACGACCAGCTCGTCCGGGGACGGCTGCCCGAGGACCACCTTCGCGACCTCCGCGGGCGGGACGAAGCTCTCGCCGAAGCAAAGGTACGCGACGGACGCGGCGACGAGGGTCGCGGCGAGCGCGACCGTGACGAGTGCGGCGCGCCGGTGCAGGAGGAACCGTGTACGGCCGAGCCGGATCAGGGCGTACCCCGTCGGCCGCGCCCCGCCCCGGTGCACGGCACCGGAGGCCGTGTCCGCGCCGGCGGTTCGGCTGCCCACCGTGGTGCTCACGCGGGCACCGCCTTCCGTCGCACCAGCGCCACCAGGAACGGCACCCCGATCAGCGCCGTCATGACGCCCGCCGGGACCTCGCTCGGCGGGAAGATCACCCGGCCCACGACGTCCGAGGTCAGCAGCATCACGGGTCCGATCAGCGCTGCCATCGGGAGCACCCAGCGGTGGTCGGTGCCCACGACCGCGCGGGCGATGTGCGGCACCGCCAGGCCGATGAAGGCGATGGGCCCCGCGGCCGCGACCCCCGCGCCGGTGAGCACGGTGGCGCCCACGCCGCCGATGATCCGGACCGTGGCGACCCGCTGGCCGAGCCCCTTCGCCACGTCGTCGCCCAGTGCCAGCGCGTCGAGGCCGCGGGCGACCGAGACGACCAGCACCGTGCCGAGCAGCAGGAACGGCCAGATCTGCGCGGCCACCTCGGCTTCCCGGCCGCCGATCGAGCCGACCTGCCAGAAGCGGAACTCGTCCAGTGCTGCGGCCTTCGTCGTCAGCACCGCCATCGTCACCGACACGAGCAGGGCGTTGATCGCCGCGCCGCCCAGCGCCAGCTTCACCGGCGTGGCGCCGCCGCGGCCGCTGGAGGCGATCGCGTACACCGCGACCGACGCGAGCGCCGCGCCGGTGAACGCGAACCACACATAGCCCGTGAGCGTGTGCACGCCGGCGAACGCGATCGCCAGTACGACGCCCACCGACGCGCCCTGGCTGATGCCCAGAATCCCCGGGTCGGCGATCGGGTTGCGAGTGAGGCCCTGCAGCACCGTGCCCGCCACCGCGAGTGCCGCGCCGACCATCAGGCCGATGAGGGTGCGCGGCAGCCGGAGCTCCCGTACGACCTGGGCCGCGTCGCTCGTCCCACCGTGCAGCAGCGCGTCGAACACGGCCGACGGCGCGATCGGGCGCGCCCCGACCGCGAGGCTGAGGAGAACCGCGAGCAGCAGCGCGACCACCGCCGTCGCGGTCGCGCACACGCGTCTGGCTGGCATCGCATCCCATCGAGTGGCCGGAAAATTGGTAAGGCTTGGCTAAGCGCGCACAAGTTTATGCATCCCGGTCGACGCCACCTGCACGGGCACAATGGCTCTCATGCCTTCGGAACCTCTGACGCGACCGCTCACGGTCGGCTTCGACCTCGACATGACACTGATCGACTCCCGCCCCGGCATCCACGCCGCCTACCGCGCGCTCTCCGCCGAGACGGGCGTCCACATCGACGCCGATCTCGCGGTCACCCGGCTCGGGCCGCCCCTGGAGCAGGAGCTCGCGCACTGGTTCCCCGAGGACCGCATCCAGGAGATCGGCGACCGCTACCGGGAGATCTACCCCACCCATGCGATCGCCCCGACGCTCGCGATGCCCGGTGCCCGCGAGGCCGTCGCCGCCGTCCAGGCGCTCGGCGGCCGGGCGATCGTCGTCACCGCCAAGCACGAGCCGAACGCCAAGCTGCACGTCGAACACCTCGGCATACGGCCCGACGCCGTGATCGGCCGGCTGTGGGCGGAGGCCAAGGCGGTGGCGCTGCGCGAGCACGGCGCGCGGGTGTACGTCGGCGACCACACGGGCGACGTCCGAGGGGCCCGAACGGCAGGAGCGCTCTCCGTGGCCGTGCCGACCGGGCCGTGCCGGGAGGGGGAGCTGAGGGAGGCCGGGGCGGACGTGGTCCTGCCGGACCTCACCGCGTTCCCCGCGTGGGTGGCCGCCTACGCGGAGGCACGCGCCTGACGCCGCTGCGCCGCGATCGACCGCAGCACCCCGGCACCCGCGATCAGGAACCCGAAGCCCATCAGCATGCAGACGGCGTACGCGACCGGCGGGAACGGCTCCGTGCCGAGGAACAGCGGGGCCACCGTGACCAGAGTGGCCACGGCGCCGATGATGAAGACGATCGCGCCGACGCGCACGAGTCCGTCGCCGGGCCCGGCGGAATTCGCTTGGGTTTCATGAGTCACCCGACCAGGGTAGTTCCCAGCGCACAGGAACCACCGGGGACGTCTTGTCAGTGGGCCCTGGACCATTAGCCTTGGTTGGTGGCGGGTCGGGCGACCCGCTGCAGTGCTATAGAGACCAGTTTTCTTTCGCAATTCCCGACGAGTACGAGGACGAGGACAGACGTGCCTACCGGCAAGGTCAAGTGGTTCAACAGCGAGAAGGGCTTCGGCTTTCTCTCCCGAGACGACGGCGGCGACGTCTTCGTCCACTCGTCGGTGCTTCCTGACGGAGTCGACAGCCTCAAGCCCGGACAGCGGGTCGAGTTCGGGGTCGTCGCGGGCCAGCGCGGTGACCAGGCGCTTTCGGTGACGGTGCTGGACCCGACCCCGTCCGTCGCGGCGGCGCAGCGGCGCAAGCCCGACGAACTGGCGTCGATCGTGCAGGATCTGACGACGCTCCTGGAGAACATCACGCCGTCGCTGGAGCGGGGCCGCTACCCCGACAAGGTCCACGGCAAGAAGATCGCGGGCCTGCTCCGCGCGGTCGCCGACCAGCTCGACGTGTAGCACGGGGCGGCAGCGCCGTATCCGGCCGTAATGCGGCGATTTCCAGCCGTGTCCAGCCGTGTCCGGCCGTCCGCCCACAGTCAGACGAACGCCAGCGCATCCCGGCCGAGGGGCGGTACCAGCCCCTCGGCCGCCGCACGCGTGAGCAGTCCGCGGACCGCGGCATAGCCGTCCTCGCCGAGGTCGGCCGTGAACTCGTTGACGTACAGCCCGATGTGCTGGTCGGCGACCGCCGGGTCCATCTCCTGGGCGTGTTCGAGCACGTACGGGCGCGACGCCTTCGGGTCGTCCCATGCCATGCGGACGGATGTGCGGGCCGACTCGGCCACCAGTTTCAGGGTCTCCGCGCCCAGGGAGCGCTTGGCGATGATCGCGCCCAGCGGGATCGGCAGCCCGGTCGTGGACTCCCAGTGCTCGCCCATGTCGGCGAGGCAGTGGAGCCCGTAGTTCTGGTAGGTGAACCGTGCCTCGTGGATGACGAGACCGGCGTCGACCTTTCCGTCCCGCACCGCCGGCATGATCTCGTGGAACGGCAGTACGACGATCTGCCCGACGCCCTCCGGGACGACATCCGCCGCCCAGAGACGGAAGAGCAGGTATGCCGTCGACCTCTCGCTCGGTACGGCAACGGTTTTGCCCGCGAGTCCCCCAGGGCCTTCGGCCTGGGAGATGCCCCCACGAGCGCCCGGCTCGCGGGTCAGCACGAGCGGACCGCAGCCCCGGCCCAGTGCGCCCCCGCAGGGCAGCAGGGCGTACTCGTCGAGGACGTAAGGGAGCACGGCGTACGACACCTTCAGCACGTCGAACTCGCCGCGCTCGGCCATGCCGTTGGTGATGTCGATGTCGGCGAACGACACGTCGATGCGGGGCGCACCCGGGATCCGGCCGTGTGCCCAGGCGTCGAAGACGAACGTGTCGTTCGGGCAGGGTGAGTAGGCGATCTTGAGGGTGGTCATCGGGCCTTCTCCTCGAACACGGGGCTGAGCAGCTCGAACGCGCGCCGCAGCGCGGCGAGGGCCTCGCCGATCCGCCAGGCGTCCCGGTCGCGCGGGCCGACGGCGTTCGACACGGCCCGGATCTCGACGACGGGCACGCCGTGGGCCGCGGCGGCCTCGGCCACCCCGAACCCCTCCATCGCCTCGGCGGCGGCCCGGGGATGACGTGCCGTCAGCTCCGCGGCACGTTCGGCGGTCCCGGTCACCGTGGACACGGTGAGCACGGGCCCGTGCACCGCGTCCAGGACCTTGGCGATCCGCTCCGAGAGGGGCGAGGGAACGTGCACGGAGCGGCCGAAGCCCAGCTCCTCGACGGTGAGATGGCCGTCGGGCGTGCCGGCTCCGAGGTCCGCGCCGACGACGGCGTCCGCGACGACGAGCGAGCCGAGCGGAGCGGCGGGCTGGAACCCGCCTCCGATACCGGCGGACACGACGAGGTCGTACCCGGGCGAGGGCCCGCACACGGCGGCGGTCAGCGCCGTCGCCGTACCCGCCGCGGCGGCGGCAGGGCCCACCCCCGCGGCCAGGACGTCCACGGTCACGCCGTCGCCCACGACGCCCTCGGCCGCGCCTGACGCACAGCGGCGCAGGGAGTAACCGCCCGGGAGGGCGTGGGTGGTGACCGTCCGGCACGTCACCGCGGTCCCGGAGGAGGCGGCGTCCGCCTCCTCCGGGACCGCGGTCACGACGAGTACGCGCATGGGTGGGCGACGGGTCCCGGGCCGCGTCAGGACTTCTTGAGCGTGAAGTGCCAGATGCCGGTCAGCTTCTTGCCGGTGGTCTCCACGATGCTGACCTGCGCGGTGTTGGTCGTCTCACCGAGCTGGCTGGAGAAGAAGGCGCTGGCCGGGATCGACCGGTACGTCTTGTGGTACGGCTCCTGCTCGGCCTGCTGCCCGCCGATGAACAGCGTCCAGCCGTTCTCGGCGACCTCCGGCTCGACGCCGAAGCGGACCCGGTCGTCCGCCGAGACCTCGACGGTCTTGCCGGACTTCTTGTTGAGGCAGCCCTGGATCAGCGACTCCTTGATGGCTTCGCCGTCGTTGTAGCAGGCCGCCTCGGTGGTGACCGAGTTCGTCCCGACCGTCACGGTCGCGAGCGGCGTCGGCTTGTCGCAGGCGGAGAGTACGAGGAGGCCGGCGGACACGGCACCGAGGGCGGCGGCGGCCCGGCGGTGCTTGCCGGTGAAGAACGCAACGGTCATGGTCCGAAGGCTATCGGGCCCCTGGTGTCACGCAGCGCGGGGGTGCGGCGTGGCGTGCTCCTATGGCCCTGGCCGGTGACCGGGCCCGGCCGGATCACCGCACCCGCGGCGCCATCGTCACCGGGCGCGGTGCCGTCGTACTGCGCCTGGACGCGACCAGCAGCCCGCGCAGGGCCAGCACCGCACCCGTCACGAGGATGGCCGTGGCCACCGACATGCCCAGCACACCGTTCAGCGGCAGCGAGATCCCGATCGCACCGCCCACCACCCAGGCCATCTGCAGCAGCGTCTCCGAACGGGCGAACGCCGACGTGCGCACCGCCTCCGGGACGTCCCGCTGGATCATCGCGTCCAGCGACAGCTTCGACAGCGCCTGCGACAGACCCGCCACCGCGGCCAGCACCGCCACCATCAGCGGGCTGAAGAACACCGCGGCGAGAATCGCCGCCGACAGCACGAGCATCAGGCCCGTGGCGACGATCACCTCAGGGGGGCGGCGCCGTACCCACGCGCCGATCGCCGTACCGCACGCATTGCCCACGCCCGCCGCGACGCCCACCATCACCAGCGACGCGGCCGCGCTCTGCCCGGCCAGCGGATGCACGCGCAGCAGGAAGGCCAGGAAGAAGATCAGGAATCCGGAGAGCATGCGGTGCGCCACGTTCGCCTGCAGCCCGTGCAGCACCGACGGGCCGACCGTGCGCAGGCTCGGCTTGCGCTCGCCGTGCGTCAGCATGTGCGCCTTGCGCTCGCCCTTCGCCGAGTCGACCTTGCGGGGGAGGCTGAACGCCAGGAACGTGCCCGCGACGAAGATCGCGCAGGCCCCGTAGAGCGGCCACTCGGGGCCGATCCGCTGCAGCCCCGCCGCGATCGGCGCGGCGATCCCGGTCGCGACCAGCCCGGCGAGGGTCACCCGCGAGTTCGCCTTCACCAGGGCGAAGCGCGGTGGCAGCAGCCGCGGCACGACCGCGCTGCGGACGACGCCGTACGCCTTCGACGCCACGAGCACGCCGAGGGCGGCCGGATACAGCTCGAGGCCCCCCGTCGCGACGGCGCCCGACATGGTCAGCGCCAGCACCGCGCGGGTCATCATCGCGCCGGCCATCGCGGCGCGGCGGCCGTGCGGGATGTGGTCCAGGAGGGGCCCGATCACGGGGGCGAGGAGGGCGAACGGCGCCATCGTGATCGCGAGATAGAGCGCGACCCGGCCGCGCGCCTCGTCGGTGGGGACCGAGAAGAAGACCGTCGAGGCGAGCGCGACGGTGACCATGACATCACCCGCGCCGTTGACCGCGTGCAGTTCGATGAGTTTTCCGAGTCCGGATTCGCCCGCGCCATGGGCGTGGGTCACCCGGCGAATACCTCTCGCCGTGCCGGTGAACGGACGGCGCAGGGCACGGCCGACCGCCCGGCCCGCCCTGCTCAGCGGCCCGGCGACGGGGGACGACCTCGCGGCTGTCACCTCGTCATAGTGCCCCACGCGCCTTCGACCCGAACCGGGATTCGGACGGGCAGGTGGGCGGGGCGCCACGGAGGGGGTAGCGTGCGTAGCGCGCCACCGGCGGTAGTTCTCGGCCGCGCGCCTCTTCGTCATCCCGCAGAATGGGTGACAGAAGGCGTGCACGGGACTGATTGCCCGGGCGCGGACGTCGATGCGGCCCACTGGTCCGCTCCGCCCGCCGCCCGTACATCGCGAATCGGCCGGCGCACCCGTGAGACGGCGTAGGAGAGAAGCGAGACCTGTGAGTGCTGCGACGACGCGAAGCCGTACCCCCGACCGTCAGTGCGCCGAGGCGGTAGACCTCGCGCGGGCCGCCGCAGAGGAGGCGGCCGCGCCGGGGGTGGTGGGCGAGCACGTCGGCCTCGTGTCCGAGGGGGACCGGGTCGTCACCCACCTCTTCGCATGCCGGGAACCGGGGTACCGGGGCTGGCGCTGGGCGGTGACGGTCGCCCGGGCTTCCCGCGCGAAGGTGGTCACCCTCGACGAGACCGTCCTGCTGCCCGGCCCGGACGCGCTGCTCGCACCCGAGTGGGTGCCGTGGAGCGAGCGGCTGCGGCCGGGCGACATGGGACCGGGCGACCTGCTGCCCACCGAGGCCGAGGACCTGCGTCTCGAGCCCGGGTACTCCGGCGAGGACGTGCCGCCGCCGAACTCGGCCGTCTCCGAGGAGATGGCGGACCGCGTCGACGCCGAGGACGCGGAGATCGTGCCGCGGGCGCCGTCCCGGGGCGCGATCACGTCCGTTGCGGAGGAACTGGGGATGCGCCGGGCGCGCGTCCTGTCGCGGTACGGCCTGCACGTCGCGGCGGACCGGTGGGAAGAGGCGTACGGCGCGAAGACACCGATGGCGCAGGCCGCACCCGCGACGTGTGTGTCGTGCGGATTCCTGATGCCGCTCGCGGGGTCCCTCAAGCAGGCGTTCGGCGTGTGCGCGAACGAGTTCTCGCCGGCGGACGGACGGGTCGTGTCCCTGGCGTACGGGTGCGGGGGGCACTCCGAGGCGGCCGTGATGCCGAAGCCGCCGACGCCGCCGCCGCCGGTGCTCGACACGATGCGCCCGGACGAGTTCCCGCTGCGCCCAGCCCCGGACAGCGGCTCGGTCCCGGACCACGTCGACGCGGCGTCCCCTGACGACCTGGGCCACAGCTAGCCGCGCCGGCCCCCGGGCGGGGACGCGTGCCGCGTGCGGCATCCGCCGCGCGGTGAGGGGCCTGGGCCTGCGCGCCCGGGTGCGGGCCGGTGGGTGGTCGGGCCCACCCGTCCCTCCCCCGGGACTCCGTCCTGGGGGACCTCGGTGGGACGAATGCCTGCAAACCACTGGCGACGCACCTGCCCGCAACCAGCCGCACGCCGTGCCGTGGGCCGGGGCGCGAAGCTTTCGCAGGGTGTTCGGGGGCGTCAGCCCTCGGGGGCCCTCCCTCGGCCGGGCCAGGGGGCATCAGCCCGGAGTTTCGCGTAGTGGCGGGGTAGGCGGAGGACATGGCCCGCACCCACGACCGCCGGCAACCGACCCCGCGCGGGGCGATCCGAAGCCGACGCCCGGGCGAGGGCGGGGGCGGAGCTCCAGCCATTCGCACCCCCGCGCCCGCGATACGGGCCTCGTACGCGATACCTTCGGGCCGCGGTTGAGGTACACCGGTAAGAGGACAGAGCGGAGACAGGCGTGAGCGTCAGGACGACCGAGGGGGCCGACCCGTTCGGGACGGCACGGCTGCGGCGTGGGGTGCTCGACGCGTGGGGCGCGAGCCCCGCACGGTTCCGGGAGGACGCCAACGCCGAGGAGGACCTCTCGCTCGGCGGCTACCGCGACCGCCTCGTCGTCGAGCTCGCCCAGAACGCCGCGGACGCCGCCGCCCGCGCCGGCGTGCCCGGCCGCCTCCGGCTCACCCTCGACCAGGGCACCCTCGTCGCCGCGAACACCGGCGCGCCCCTCGACGCCGCAGGCGTCGAGTCTCTGTCCACCCTCCGCGCATCCGCCAAGCGCGACCACGACCAGACGGCCGTAGGCCGCTTCGGCGTCGGCTTCGCCGCCGTGCTCGCCGTGAGCGACGAGCCCGCCGTCGTCGGCCGGCACGGCGGCGTCCGCTGGTCCCTCGCCGAGGCCCGCGAGCTCACCGAACAGGCCGCTGAGGCCAGCCCCGGCCTCGGTGACGAGCTGCGGCGGCGCGACGGCCACGTACCGCTGCTGCGGCTCCCGCTGCCCGCCGAGGGCAGCGCCCCCGACGGCTACGACACCGTCGTCATCCTGCCGATGCGCGACGGCACCGCCGAGGACCTCGTCGAGCGCCTCCTCACCGGCATCGACGACGCGCTGCTGCTCACGCTCCCCGGCCTCGCCGAGATCGTCGTGGAGACCCCGGACGGGGCGAGGACCCTGCGCCGTTCCGAGCAGGGCCCGTACGTCCACATCGAGGACACCGCGCGCGGCGTCAACCGCTGGCGCACCGTCACCCACCACGGCAGCATCGACGCCCGGCTCCTCGCCGGCCGCCCGGTGGAGGAGCGGCTGCGACCGCACTGGACGGTCACCTGGGCCGTGCCCGTGGACGTCGAGGGCGCGCCCGTGTACCCCGCCACCGCTCCGGTCGTGCACGCGCCGACCCCCACGGACGAACCCCTCGGCGTCCCCGCGCTCCTGATCGCGACGCTCCCGCTGGACACCACCCGCAGGCACCCCGCGCCCGGCCCGCTCACCGACTTCCTGGTGCAGCGCGCGGCCGAGGCGTACGCCGAGCTGCTCGGCGACTGGCGGCCCGTCTCGACGGACACCATCGACCTGGTCCCGGGCCCGCTCGGCAAAGGTGCGATCGACGGCGCCCTGCGCGCGGCGATCCTCGAGCGGCTGCAGCGGGTGTCGTTCCTCGCCCCGGCCGCCCCGGCCGCACTGTCGTCGGACGACGTCGTCGCGCTGCGGCCGCTGGAGGCCGAGGTCGTCGAGGGCGCCGGCGCCGAGACCGTACGCGTACTGGCCGATGTGCTGCCGACGCTGCTGCCCGCCGGTCTCGAGCGCCGCGTGGAGCTGCGGACGCTCGGCGTCGCGCGCGTCCCGCTGACGGAGGCGATCGACCGGCTCGCCGGGATCGAGCGCGACCCGTCGTGGTGGTGGAGCCTGTACGACAGCCTCGCCGGCGTCGACCCCGATCGGCTGTCCGGCCTTCCGGTTCCGCTGACCGGGAGCCCGCGCACCACCATCGGCCCTCGCCAGGTCCTCCTCCCGACCCCCGAGACCCCCACCGGTCTCGGCCGGTTCGGGCTGAAGGTGGCCCACCCGGACGCCGCGCACCCCCTCCTCGAGAAGCTCGGCGCGCTGCCCGCGACGCCGCGCGCGGTGCTGACCACGCCACAGGTGCGGGCCGCGGTCGCCGCGTCCCTCGACGAAGGGGACGGGTTGTGGGAGGAGGACACGCCCGACAGCGACGAGCTCGCGGAGATCGTGCTCACGCTGGTCCGGGACGCGGTCCTGGACCCCGGCGACGAGCCCTGGCTGGGCGCGCTGGCGCTGCCCGACGAGGACGGCGAGCTCGCGCCGGCCGGTGAACTCGTGCTGCCCGGCAGCCCGTTCGCATCCGTGATGCACGAAGGCGAACTCGCCCTGTGCGACATGGAGCTGGCCGACCGCTGGGGGGAGCAGCCGCTTGCCGCCTGCGGGGTGCTGGCGAACTTCGCGCTCGTACGCGCCACGGACGTCGTCCTCGACCCGGACGAACTGGAGCCGCGCGACGGGGACTTCGCCGAGCCGGACGACGCGGGGCTGCTCGACGCGGTCGACGTGTGGTGCGAGGACGTGCTGGACCGGCTGCCGGACACGCCGGTGCCGCCGGTCGCCACGGAGATCGTGGCCGTACGGGACCTGGACCTGGTCGACGACGACCGCTGGCCGCAGGTGCTGGCCCTGCTCGCCCAGCCGCCGCTGCGGGACGCGCTCACGCAGCCGGTGCGGGTGCTGCTGCCGGACGGCACGACGGAGACCGTGCGTCCGTACACGGCCTGGTGGCTGCGCGACCACCCGGTGCTCGGCGGGCGGCGCCCGGCGGGTCTGCGGGCCTCCGGCGGGGATCCGCTGCTGGTCGGTCTCTACGACTCCGCGGACGCGACCGGCTTCGAGGACGAGCAGGTGCTGCACGCGCTCGGCGTACGGACCTCCGTCGCCGCGCTCCTCGACGAGCCGGGCGGCGCGGCCGAACTGCTGGGCCGGCTCGCCGACCCGGACCGCCCGGTCAGCCCGTCCCAGCTGCACGCGCTCTACACCGCGCTGGCCGACCTCGACCCGGAGCAGGTGACGCTTCCGGACGAGCTGCGCGCGGTCGTCGACGGCGAGGTGCGTGTGGTGGACGCCTCGGAGGCGCTGGTCGCCGACGCGCCCGACCTGCTGCCCCTGGCCAAGGACCGCCCCCTGCTGCCGGTCGCCCCCGGCCGGGCGGCGGACCTGGCGGAGCTGTTCCAGGTGGCCCGGCTCGGTGACGTGGTCGAGGCCGAGGTGACGACGGTCGGCGAGGAGCACGAGGTGCCCCCGTCGGTCCACGCCCTGCTCGGCCCCGGCACGCCCGACACGTACGTCGAGCACGAGGAGCTGCTGGCGGGCGGCGTCGAACTCGACTGGCGCCGCACCCCCGACGGCGTCCTCCACGCCGCCACGGTGGAGGGCGTGGCGGCGGGCCTGGCGTGGGCCGCGGGTCAGTGGCCGCGCCGCTTCGAGGTCGCGGCGCTCCTGGAGGACCCGTCGCGCACGGAGGAACTGGCCCGGGACCGCTGGTTCGACTAGGCCGTGTTGGGGAACTCCCGACCGGCCCGCGACGCCTGGCACGCTCCCCCAGAGCTTGCGCCTGGGAAGTGCCCCCACCCCGTAGCCCTTCGGGCACGGGAGGTGCCCCCCACGCCGTGTTGTCGGAGCCGTCCACGTACGTCCGGTACGGGGATGGTCCTCCGCCTTGCGATCGCACGCACCGGACGCCGCGAGCCCCGCCCTACGGGCGGGGGACGCCGCGAGCCCCGCCCTACGGGCGGACGGCGCCAGTTCTCACACAACGCCTGGGCGGTCGCCGGACGGGCTCGCAGGAGCCCCTACGCCGGGAAGCGGCGGTCCACCCACCGCCAGGCGAGCTCCAGCAGCGCCGCACCCACCGCCGCGATCGCCACCGCCGCCCAGGGCATCGTCGTGCCCACGAGCTTCAGCGCGAAGAAGTCCTGCAGCCAGGGCACGACCAGGACCACGAGGAAGCCCAGACCCATCGCCAGGACCAGGCCGAGGCGCCACCACGTGTAGGGGCGGGCGATGATCGCCAGGACCCACATGGCGACCAGGAAGAGGGTCAGCGTCGCCGCGCTGGTCTCGGCCGCCAGGGCGCCCGGGCCCGAGTAGTGGGACCGGGCCAGGAGGTACGTCGTGAAGGTCGCCGCCGCCGCGATGACGCCGGCCGGTATCGCGTACCGCATGACCCGGCGGACGAAGTGCGGCTTCGCGCGCTCCTTGTTGGGGGCGAGGGCCAGGAAGAAGGCCGGAATGCCGATCGTCAGCGTCGACAGCAGGGTCAGGTGGCGGGGCAGGAAGGGGTACTCCACCTGCGCGCAGACCACCATGATCGCGAGCAGCACGGAGTAGACGGTCTTCGTCAGGAAGAGCGTCGCGACGCGCGTGATGTTGCCGATGACCCGGCGGCCCTCGGCGACGACGGACGGCAGCGTCGCGAAGCTGTTGTTGAGGAGCACGATCTGGGCGACCGCCTTCGTCGCCTCGGAGCCCGAGCCCATGCTCACCCCGATGTCGGCGTCCTTCAGCGCCAGGACGTCGTTGACGCCGTCGCCCGTCATCGCCACCGTGTGCCCGCGGGACTGGAGCGCGCCGACCATGTCCCGCTTCTGCTGCGGGGTGACGCGGCCGAAGACCGCGCCGGCGTCCAGCTCCGCGGCCATCGCGTGCCGCTCGGCCGGCAGCCGGCGGGCGTCCACGGTGCCGGCCGCGCCGGGCAGGCCGAGCTTTCCGGCGACCGCGCCGACGGACACCGCGTTGTCGCCGGAGATGACCTTGGTTCGGACGTCCTGCTCCTCGAAGTACCGCAGGGTGTCCGCGGCGTCGGGCCGCAGCCGCTGCTCCAGGACGACCAGCGCCGTGGGCACGGCGCCCGCCGCGACGTCGGGGGCGTCCAGCTCTCCGGCAGCGCGCGCGAGGAGGAGCACCCGCAGCCCCTGCTCGTTGAGCCGGTCGATGTCGGCGAGGACCGGGTCCTCCTCCGGCAGCAGGACGTCGGGCGCGCCGAGCAGCCAGGTGGAGCTCTGACCGTCGCCCTCGCTGAACGCGGCGCCGCTGTACTTGCGCGCCGAGGAGAAGGGCAGCGACCGGATGCAGCGCCATTCGTCGCTGTCCGGGTACGACTCGATGATCGCCTGCAGGGACGCGTTGGGGCGCGGGTCCGACTCGCCGAGTGCGCCGAGCACGGCGCGTACGTACGCCTCGTCGGAGCCGTTGAGCGTCCGCAGCTCGGTGACGTCCATGCCGCCCTCGGTGAGCGTGCCCGTCTTGTCGAGGCAGACGACGTCGACCCGTGCGAGCCCCTCGATCGCGGGCAGCTCCTGGACGAGGCACTGCTTGCGGCCCAGCCGGATCACGCCGATCGCGAAGGCGACGGAGGTGAGCAGGACGAGCCCCTCGGGGATCATCGGGACGATGCCGCCGACGGTCCTGGCGACCGAGTCCTTGAAGTTGTCGCCCTTCACCACCAGCTGGCTGATGATCAGTCCGATCGCGGTCGGGACCATCATCCACGTCACGTACTTGAGGATCGTGGAGATGCCGGAGCGCAGCTCGGAGTGGACGAGTGTGAAGCGGGACGCCTCCTCGGCGAGCTGTGCCGCGTAGGCCTCGCGGCCGACCTTGGTGGCGGTGAAGGCGCCGCTGCCCGCGACCACGAAGCTGCCGGACATGACCGGGTCGCCGCGCCGTTTGAGGACCGGGTCGGCCTCGCCGGTCAGCAGGGACTCGTCGATCTCCAGGTTGTCGGCCTCGGCGATCTCGCCGTCGACGACGACCTTGTCGCCCGGGCCGAGTTCGATGAGATCCCCGAGGACGATCTCGGACGTGGACACCTCGGCGGCGATCCCGTCGCGCCGCACGGTGGGTTTCGCCTCGCCGATGACGGCGAGCCCGTCGAGGGTTTTCTTGGCGCGGAGCTCCTGGACGATGCCGATGCCGGTGTTGGCGAGGATGACGAATCCGAACAGCGTGTCCTGGAACGGCGCGACGAAGAACATGATCACCCAGAGCACGCCGATGATCGCGTTGAAGCGGGTGAAGACATTGCCGCGGATGATGTCCACGGTGGAGCGGCTGCTGCGTAGGGGTACGTCGTTGACCTCGCCGCGCGCGATCCGCTCGGCCACTTCGTCGGCGCTGAGCCCGCCGGGCCGGTGGCGCACGGGTGGTTTCACGGGGTGCACGGGGTCGAGCTCCGCGCCCGCGTCGATGACCACCCGCCCGCTCGGCTCGGATCCGTCGCCGTCGATCTCAGCCCGCTGAGTCATGCTCTCGACGTTACGGCGGGCGGACGTCGTTCACCCCCCGAGCCGGGTGAACATCAGGGCCATGCCAGGGCCCGCCCCGCCCCGCGCCGCTCCTCCGCGCCCCTGTGCCGGCGCGACGCCCCGCCTCCTGAGCAGCCGGTACCGGGCGGTGGGCCCGGGTGTCCCGTCCTCAGGCGCCGGACGGGCTGTGGGGGTGTGCCCCGTACGGGGTGAGGGGACGGGGTGTCCGTCCTCAAGCGCGGGACGGCTGGGAATTGGGCCGGTACCGAGGTGGCGGTCCGGGTGTCCCGTGCTCAGGCGCCGGACGGGCTGGTAAATGGGCCGGTACCGAGGTGGCGGTCCGGGTGTCCCGTGCTCAGGCGCGGGACGGGCTGGGAAACGGGCCGGTACCGAGGTGGCCGTCCAGGTGTCCCGTGCTCAGGCGCGGGACGGGCTGGGAAACGGGCCGGTACCGAGGTGGCCGTCCAGGTGTCCCGTCCTTAGGCGCCGGACGGGCTGTGGGGTGTGTCCCGTACGGGGTGAGGGGCCGGGGTGTCCGTCCTCACGCGCGGGACGGGCTGGGTGTGTGTGCCGGTGCCGAGGCGGTGGCCGGCGTGTCCGTCCTCTGGCGCCGGTCCTCGGGGTGTGTGTGGCCGGGACCGGCCGGATGCGCCGGGTGCACCGGGTGCCTGTCGCCCAACGGCTCCACGCCCGCCAGGGCGTAGGGCGGCGGGGTCCGGGGCGGAGCCCCGAGGGTTCGGGGGCGGAGTCCTCGCACGCAAGGCGGCACAGCCGGGAAGGAGCGGATCCGCGGGGGAGCGCGCCCGCAGGCGACGGCCCTTCGGGGGTTCCGGGGCGGAGCCCCCGCCTACTTCGAGGGCGGCGGCGCCTCGCCGCGCGACGCCTCCGCGCGCTTGATCGCCGCGTCGCGCTTGCGGACGTACCAGATGCCGATGAGGCCGAGTCCGGCGCCGGCCAGGCAGGTCCAGATCCACCAGGTCAGATCGCGGTCGTCGTACCAGCCGTAGAAGGGGACCTGGACCAGGAAGAGGACGAACCAGAGGATCGTGCCGCCGGTGATGGTGGCGACGACGGGCCCCTCCAGGGGCTCGGGTGCCTCGTGCTTGGGGGTCCACTTCGCCATGCGGTCAGTGTAGGCGGGGCCCTCCGGTGGACTCCGGTGGAGCCCTTGGGACCCCGCGGGCGCCCCGGAGGCCCCAGCAGTCACGGGCGTCTACGCGCGGAGATACCGATCTCACCCTTATACGTTCATACTGAAGCGGTTTGCGTCCGACCGGTTTCGTTCATATGAACATCCAAGGAACCGGACAAGAACCAGAAACACCGACGAGGTCTCGCAATGCCCCCCACGGCCACCGCTCCTGCGGACGTCCAGCAGCCGCAGCGGCCGGAGTCCGGTCCCGCCGGTCCCGCCGGTTCCGGCGCCCTCGCCCGTCTCGACCGCTACTTCAAGATCTCCCAGCGCGGCTCCACGATCCCGCGTGAGATCCGCGGCGGCTTCGCCACCTTCTTCGCGATGGCCTACATCATCGTGCTGAACCCGATCATCCTCGGCAGCGCGAAGGACATGTACGGCCACCAGCTCGACGGCGGCCAGCTGGTCACGGCCACCGTGCTCACCGCCGCGTTCTCCACCCTTCTCATGGGTGTCATCGGCAATGTCCCGATCGCGCTGGCCGCGGGCCTCGGTGTGAACACCGTCGTCGCCCTCCAGCTCGCCCCCCGGATGAGCTGGCCGGACGCGATGGGCATGGTCGTCCTCGCCGGCCTGGTGGTGATGCTGCTCGTCGCGACGGGTCTGCGCGAACGCGTCATGAACGCCGTGCCGCTCGGCCTGCGCAAGGGCATCGCGATCGGTATCGGCCTCTTCATCATGCTCATCGGCCTCGTCGACTCGGGCTTCGTCTCCCGCATCCCCGACGCCGCGCACACCACCGTCCCGCTCCAGCTGGGCCTCACCGGTCACCTCGGCGGCTGGCCGGTCCTCGTCTTCGTGCTCGGTGCGCTGCTCACGCTCGCGCTGATCATCCGCAAGGTGCCCGGCGCGATCCTGATCTCGATCGTCGTGATGACGGTCGTCGCGCTCGTCATCCAGCTGATCGCGAACCTGCCCGGTCAGGCCTGGGGCCTGACCGTCCCGCAGTGGCCGGGCAACCCGGTCGCGACGCCCGACTTCGGCCTGGTCGGCCAGGTCAGCCTGTTCGGCGGCTTCGAGAAGGTCGGCTACCTCACGGGTGCGCTGTTCGTGTTCACCGTGCTGCTGTCCTGCTTCTTCGACGCGATGGGCACGATCCTGGGCGTCGGCGACGAGGCGAAGCTGATGGACAAGCAGGGCAACTTCCCCGGCATCAACAAGGTGCTGATCGTCGACGGCATCGCGGTCGCCGCGGGCGGTGCGACCTCGTCGTCCGCCAACACCTGCTTCGTGGAGTCCACGGCCGGCGTCGGTGAGGGGGCCCGCACCGGTCTCGCGTCCGTCGTCACCGGCGCGCTGTTCTCGGTGGCGCTGTTCCTGACGCCGCTCGCGACGATGGTTCCGTCCCAGGCGGCGACGCCCGCGCTGCTGGCCGTCGGCTTCCTGATCCTGGCCGGTTCGGTCAAGGACATCGACTGGAGCGACTTCACGATCGCCGTTCCGGCGTTCCTCGCGATGGTGATGATGCCGTTCACGTACTCGATCACCAACGGCATCGGTATCGGCTTCATCGCCTTCAGCGTGCTGCGGCTCGCGACCGGGCGTGGCCGTGAGGTGCCGGTGGCGATGTACGTCGTGTCGGCGGTGTTCGTCTTCTCCTATGCGATGCCGGCGCTGGGCCTCACGTAAGGGCAGCCCTGGGCGGCTCTCGGCCTGTGGGCCGGGCTCATGTCAGCCCGTAGAACTTCTCCGTCTCGTCGACGGCCGCCTTGAAGCGTTCGTCGAAGTCGTCGCGAATGAGCGTCTGGACCACATAGTCCTGGACGCTCATTCCGCGTCTGGCGGCGTGCTGCCGGAGCCGGTCGAGCAGCTCTCCGTCTATCCGCAGGCTGAGCACTGTCGATGACATGTCGGCCAGAGTCGCGGGCGGGAACCGGCCAGTGCGTCACTTTCCGGATCCGTCTCACTCGTTTGAGTGATACACCGAGCTGGGCCGAAACCTGCTGGTCTTTAGACAGGGTAATGAGTTATTCTAAGGAACATGCCTGACCTCTCCCACGGCGACGACGACGCCGCCGTGAACGCACTGCGCTCCGCCGTCATGCGGCTGGGCCGGCGCCTGAAGCATCAGCGCGTCGACGAATCGCTGAGCCCGACCGAGATGTCGGTCCTCGGCACCCTGTCCCGCTGCGGCTCCGCCACGCCCGGTGAGCTGGCCCGCAAGGAGCATGTCCAGCCGCCGTCGATGACCCGCATCGTGGCGCTGCTGGAAGCCAAAGGGCTGGTCCGGCTGGAGCCGCACCCCGACGACCGCCGGCAGAAGGTGGTCAGCCAGACCGAGCAGGCCGAGGCCATGCTCGAGGAGAGCCGCCGCAAGCGGAACGTCTGGCTGGCATCGCTTGCCGAGGGCCTGGACGAGGACGAGTGGGCGAAGCTGCGCGCTGCCGCCCCCGTCCTGGAGAAGCTCGCGCATCTGTAGACCGACAGTCCAAGGAGGCGAACCCTGTTGAGTACGGGACCCGGAGCAGACTCCGCACCCGCACCGGACCCCACACACGACACCGACCGCCGTGCCGGCCACGGCACCTTCAGCTCGCTGAAGATCCGCAACTACCGGCTGTTCTTCACCGGAGCGATGGTCTCCAACACGGGCACCTGGATGGCCCGCATCACCCAGGACTGGCTGGTCCTCAGCCTCACCGGCTCCTCCGCCGCCGTCGGTATCACGACGGCCCTGCAGTTCCTGCCGATGCTGCTCTTCGGTCTGTACGGAGGCGTCATCGCCGACCGCTACCCGAAGCGCCGCATCCTGCTGTTCAGCCAGGGCGCGCTCGGCCTGTGCGGGCTCGCCCTCGCCGTACTCACGCTCTCCGGCCACGTCCAGGTCTGGCACGTCTATCTGATCGCGTTCATGCTCGGCATGGTCACGGTCGTCGACAATCCCACCCGGCAGTCCTTCGTCTCCGAGATGGTCGGCCCGCAGCAGCTGCGGAACGCCGTGAGCCTCAACTCCGCGAATTTCCAGTCCGCCCGGCTCGTCGGCCCGGCCGTCGCCGGTCTGCTGATCACGGCCGTCGGCAGCGGCTGGGCGTTCCTGCTCAACGGCCTGTCCTTTCTCGCCCCGCTCACCGGCCTCCTGCTGATGCGCACGAGCGAGCTCCACAAGGTGGAGCGGGCACCGCGCGGCAAGGGGCAGCTGCGGGAGGGGCTGAAGTACGTCGCCGGGCGGCCCGAGCTGATCTGGCCGATCGTGCTGGTCGGCTTCATCGGCACGTTCGCCTTCAACTTCCCGATCTGGCTGACCGCGTTCGCCGACGAGGTCTTCCATGCCGGCGCCGGTACGTACGGCCTGTTCAACACCCTGATCGCGGCCGGGTCCCTGGCGGGCGCCCTGCTCTCCGCGCGCCGCGGCTCGTCCCGGCTGCGGATGCTGGTCGGGGCGGCGGCACTGTTCGGCGTCCTGGAGGTCGCCGCGGCCCTCTCGCCGTCCTTCTGGCTCTTCGCGGCGCTGCTCGTCCCGATCGGCATGATGGGCCTGACGGTCAACGTCACCGCCAATTCGTCGGTCCAGATGGCGACGGACCCGGTGGTGCGGGGCCGCGTGATGAGCCTTTACATGATGGTGTTCGTCGGTGGTACGCCCCTGGGCGCGCCCCTCGTCGGCTGGATCACCGACACGTACGGCGCCCGCGTCGGCTTCGCGACGGGCGGCGCGGTCGCGGCCACAGCCGCGGTGGCGATCGGCCTGATCCTGGCGCGGGTCGGCGGTCTGCGCATCCGGTTCGATCTGCGGTCCGGGCGCCCGCATGTGCGCTTCGTGGCGCGTGAGGAGGCCCGCGAGCCCCTCGCGCCGGTGGCGTGAACCGTCCCGAAGGCACGGGGTGCGGCCGGGCGGATTGCAGCAGACTGGCCGTATGAGACTCTTCGCCGCCGTCGTGCCGCCCGAGGAAGCTCTACGGGAGCTCGGGGCCGCCGTCGACCGGCTGCACACGTTCCCCGACGCGGACGGGCTGCGCTGGACCGGTCGGCCCGGCTGGCACTTCACGCTCGCCTTCATGGGGGAGGTCGACGAGGAACTCCTGCCCGAGCTGCGCGAGCGGCTCGGGCGGGCCGCCCACCGCAGCGAGTCCTTCCGGCTGCGGCTGCACGAGGGCGGGCACTTCGGCCGGCGGGCGCTGTGGATCGGGGCCGCGGGCGGGCTCGACGCGATGCGCATGCTCGCCGAGCGCGCGGACGCGGCGGCGCGACGGGCGGGCGTGGCGATGGACGAGCACCGCGCCTACCACGCCCATCTCACGATCGCCCGTACCCGTGAGAACACGGACCTGCGCCCGTACGTGGAAGCGCTGTCCGGCTTCGAGGGCACGACCTGGACCGTGTCCCGGCTGGTGCTCTTCCGGAGCAATCTGCCCAGGAGCGGTACGGCGGGCGAGCGGCCGCGCTACGAGACGGTCGAGTCCTGGCCGCTCGAAGGCTGACGCCCCGGCGTGGCCGGACCACCCACCGGGCGGCACCGAGCGCGCCCCCCGGCCGGACGCGTCAGGGGTTCGCCGCCGGCAGCCAGCCGTGCTGGACGCAACGTACGCCCAGCTCGAAGCGGCTGCGCGCGTTCGCTCGCTCCATCAGCTCGGAGGCGATGCGGCGCGCGTACAGCGCCATCAACCCGGCCCTTCTCCGACTACGACTTCGTCCACGGCAACGCCTGGTGCGCCGAGTTCGGCAAGTACATCTGGGCCGGCAACGACGTCGACCACACCGGCGAACTGAACGCCGGCGCGATCAGCTTCCGCTCGTACGGCCTCAACCACGGCACGTACCGGACCACCGGACCGAAGGTCGGCGACGCGGTGCTCTACGACGCCGACGGCAGCCTGAACGACGGCGAGGCCGACCACATCAAGCTGGTCGTCGCGGTCTCCGCGGACGGCAAGCAGATCCGGACGGTCGGCGGGAACGAGAGCCGCCAGGTCCAGAAGTCCGCCTGGTTCAACTGGGACACCGCGTCCAGCCCGATCGGTGCCGGCCCGGCGCTGGCGTTCATCTCCCCGAAGGGCTGATCCCCGCGGCGGACGGCAGGGGCTCTGCCACTCCTCATGGAGTGGCAGAGCCCTGCCCGTTGATCCGGTGTGATCCGGTCAGCAGGTGGTCGGCGGGTCCGCCGCGTTCGATGATCCGGCGCATGGACACCCCCTCTTGATCGTCGGTGATGAGAGACACCGCCGGATAGATCAAGTTCTCGGTGCGGTTACGCTCGAAGGGTGGACCCGAAGACCAGGAACCGGATCATGGCCGGTGTGCTCGTGCTGATGTTCGTGATCGTCGCCGTGGCGGCCGTGATCGGTCGGTGAGCACGGCCGCCATGGGCGGCTACCAGGCGAAGGCCTCCGGTGCGGGCCCCGGACCAGGGAAGATCCCGTCCAGCTCCGCCAGCAGCTCCTCGCTCAGCTCCAGCTCGACCGCCCGCAGCGCCGACGCCAGCTGCTCCGCGGTCCGCGGGCCGACGATCGGTCCCGTCACCCCGGGCCGGGTGAGCAGCCAGGCCAGCGCCACCTCGCCCGGCTCCAGGCCGTGCTTGTCGAGCAGGTCCTCGTACGACTGCACCTGCGCGCGTACGGAGGTGCTGGTGAGCGCGTCCGCCGACCGGCCGGAGGCGCGGCGGCCGCCCTCGACCTCCTTCTTGATCACCCCGCCGAGCAGGCCACCGTTCAGGGGCGACCAGGGGATGACTCCGAGGCCGTATTCCTGAGCGGCCGGGATGACCTCCATCTCGGCGCGGCGCTCGGCCAGGTTGTACAGGCACTGCTCGCTGACCAGGCCGACCGTCCCGCGCCGGGCGGCGCGCTCGTTCGCCTGGGCGATCTTCCAGCCGGGGAAGTTCGACGACCCCGCGTAGAGGATCTTGCCCTGCTGGATCAGTACGTCGATGGCCTGCCAGATCTCCTCGACCGGGGTGTTCCGGTCGACGTGGTGGAACTGGTAGAGGTCGATGTGATCGGTCCGCAGCCGCTTGAGGCTGGCCTCGACGGCGCGACGGATGTTCAGTGCGGAGAGCTTGTCGTGATTGGGCCAGGCCTCATCCTCCGTGCCCATGTTGGCGTACACCTTCGTGGCCAGGACCACCTTGTCGCGGCGGTCGCCGCCCTTGGCGAACCAGTTCCCGATGATCTCCTCGGTGCGGCCCTTGTTCTCGCCCCACCCGTAGACGTTGGCGGTGTCGAAGAGGTTGATGCCCGCGTCGAGCGCGGCGTCCATGATCGTGTGGCTGTCGGTCTCGTCGGTCTGCGGTCCGAAGTTCATCGTGCCGAGGACGAGTCGGCCGACCTTGAGTCCTGTGCGTCCGAGCTGCGTGTACTTCATGGTCCACAAGCCAACGTGTTGGAGCGCACTCCAGGCAAGAGTGCCCGGCCGTTCGTGTCGGTGCTTCCGCGTCCGAAGCGGCCGGGCGCCGCCGGAGCGGACGGTCTCAGCCCGAGACGCTCGCCGCCCCCGTCTCGATGTGCCCGGTGAACCGCTGGGACCAGGCGGCGCCGGAGTTCACCGTCACCGTCAGGTCGTACCAGCCCTGCTGGTACGCCACCGCGTTGAAGTAGTCGTCCACACTTCCGCCCGCGGGCACCGGTACGTCCAGGGCCCGCCGGAGCGGTAGTTGTTCGCCGTGATCGTGACGGGCGGCGCGACGTGGTCGAAGTAGCCGTCGTTCTCGTCGTAGTTGAGGAACAGGACGGTGGAGTCGAAGACGTCCGGGTCCGCGTTGAGGGCCTGGAGCCCCATGTTGACGAAGTGGTGGCCGTCTCCCGGCGGGCCGCCGGAGGGGTGCTCGGAGAATTCCGCGTCGGCGACGATCCACGACACCTGCGGCAGCGTGCCGGCCGTGACGTCGGCGCGGATCGCGTCCGCGATCGCCTCATGGGTGGGCTTGGTGCCGGGCACGGAGGCCATGCCGCGGTCGTACAGCGGACTGCCGGGGGCCGCGTTCGCGAACTGGTCGAAGTACGTCAGCGCGTTGTCGCCGAAGTTGTCGCTCGCCCGCTGGTAGACCTTCCAGGACACGCCGGTGTCCTGGAGGTTCTCGGCGTACGTCTTCCAGGTGCAGCCGTGCAGCCGTGCAGTTCGCCGTCGTCGTAGTGGGTGCTGTCGATCTTCCCGCTCCACAGGAAGGCGCGGTTCGCGCCCGTGCCACTGAGCGCGGAGCAGAAGTACGCGTCGCAGACGGTGTACGCGTCGGCGAGCGCGTAGTGGAAGGGGATGTCCGCGCGGTCCAGGCAGCCCATGGTCCGTACGCCCCCGACGGCCGCGGACCAGTTGTCCAGCAGGCCCAGGTTCCAGGCGCCGCGCTGCGTGCTCCACGTGTGGCCGAGTCCCCCGCTGCACTGGGCGAGGAGGCGGGGATCGCCGCCGGTGGACGCGCCGAGCGACCACGGGTACTGACGGCCCGTCCCGTTCTTCTGTTCGAAGACCGTGCGGCCGCCGTCGGGGAGCAGGGCGCTGCGGTCGGAGAAGCCGCGGACGCCCTCGATGCGCCCGAAGTAGTGGTCGAAGCTGCGGTTCTCCTGCATGAGGACGACGACGTGCTTGACGTCCGCGAGCGTGCCGGTGGCGGCGACGGCAGGGGCGGCCGCCGTGGCGGCCCCGGCCTGCGGGGCCGTGCCGAGTTCGAGCGCCGGGAGTCCGGCGGCTCCGGCCGCTGCGGCGGCCACTCCCAGGAACGTGCGACGCTCCGACTCCGGACCCTTCGAGGTGACGGTCACGGGACGCAGGAAGCTTCGGGGCGTGGCGTCGAGAGGTCAATATCGGCGCAGGAATGTTCAGCGCGAGGACACCGAATGTCGTGTCCGGGCCCGGAGAGGGCGGGGGAGTGCGGGGCGGAGGGCGGCCGCGCGGCGGGAGGCTCGCTCGTGTGGCCCTCCAACGGGTGATTATCGGCCCGATCGCCACCCGAAAAGCCCACGGGGTAGCTCGAATGCGGGGTTCTCGGGTGGTGGGCCCACCGTTTCCGGCTGACGGTGGTCGAAGTCGCTGCTGCGATCCGATGAGCCGACGATGTGTCAGCCGTCGCAGTCGCGGCGAAAGGAATGTGCTCCCATGCGCTCTGCCCGCACACTGTGGATCTCAGCCGCTATCTCTGCGGTTCTGTCTGTCACCGCTCCCGCCGCCTACGCGATCGCCGTCGCCGACGACCGTGCTGCCGCCGGATCTTCCGCCAGCCGCGACGACGACTCCGACCACGACAAGGACGACTACGACAAGGGCGACCACGACAAGGACGACCACGACAAGGACGACCACGACAAGGGTCACTACAAGAAGTGGGACAAGAAGGACGACGACCACGACGACGATGACGACGACCACGACATCGACATCGACATCAGCACGGACGACGGCGACGACGACGACGATGACGACGACGACGACGATGACGACGACGACGACGATGACGACGACGACGACGATGACGACGACGACGACGACAACGACAAGCCGAACGGCGGCGTCAAGACCGGTGGTGGTGCTCTCGCCAGCGTGATCGTCGCGGACGAGTCCGACAAGGACGAGTCCGAGAAGAGCAGCAAGGACGAGTCCGACAAGGACAAGGACTACGAGAAGAGCAGCAAGGACGAGTCCGAGAAGAGCAGCAAGGACGAGTCCGACAAGAGCAGCAAGGACGAGTCCGACAAGGACGAGTCCGAGAAGAGCAGCAAGGACGAGTCCGACAAGGACTACGACAAGAGCGACAAGGACGACCACGACTACAAGAAGCACGACCACGGCTACAAGAAGCAGGACAAGAAGGACGACCACGACAAGAACGTCAACATCGACATCGACATCAGCAAGGAAGATGGCGACGACGACGACGACGACGATGACGACGACGACGACAACGACAAGCCCAACGGTGGTGTCGACGCCGGTGCGGGCTTCCTGGCCGGCGTGATCTCCGAGGACGACCACGACAAGGGCGACCACGACAAGGGCGACCACGACAAGGGCGACAAGGACGACCACGACAAGGGTGGTTGGAAGAAGCACGACAAGGACGACCACGACGACGACGACCACGACGACGACGACGACGATGACGACGACGACGATGACGACGACGACGACGACCACGACGACGACGACCACGACGACGACGACGATGACGACGACGACGACGACGATGACGACGACGACGACGAGGACAAGCCGAACGGTGGCACCAACACCGGCGGCGGTGGCCTCGCCACGAACAGCAGCAGCCTGGCCGCCGGCTCGGCTCTGATGATCGGTGGCATCGGCGCCGGCATCTACAAGCTGCGTCGTCGCAACGCCAACGGTGGCGCCCAGATCTGATGTGGCGCCCCGTGAAGTAGCCCATCACTGAGATGTCGCGGCCGCCGTCGTCCAAGGACGGTGGCCGCGGCGATGGCGTATCTGCTCCTGTCCATACGCACCCGCATCCGTGCCCGCACTTCTGATACCGCTTCACCCAGCACCGAAAGGCACGCTCACATGATCCTCCGGCAGCCGTCCGGCCGATCCCCACAACGGTCCGCACGCTCCTTCGGGTCCATCCGGAAGGCCCTGATGTGGCCTGCCGCATCGTTGGGGGTGGGCGCTCTCCTCGTCTACGGTTCGCTCGACCCCACGGCGGTGGCCGGTCGGTCGTCCGCGCCCTCGGCAACGGTCACCCCGGAAGCCGCGGGCCCCTCCTCAGGGGCGAAAGCCCGCTCGGGCCCGGCGCTTCCCCGCTCGGTCCCCAAGCGGATCAAGATTCCCGTCATCGGCGTCGACGCGCCTTTCACCCCGCTGAAGCTCAACGCGACCGGACAGCTCAACGCCCCGCCGCCCAACGACAACAACCTGGTCGGCTGGTACGAGCGCGGTCCCACCCCTGGCGAACGCGGCACCTCGATTCTCGCGGGCCACTTCGACACCCTGACCGGCCCCGCCGTGTTCGTGGGACTCAGTGAGGTCAAGCCCGGGAACAAGGTCGAGATCACGCGTACGGACGGCGTCGTCGCCACGTTCAAGATCGACTCCGTCGAAACGTTCAGCAAGGCGAAGTTCCCGAACGCACGGGTCTACAACGACACCCCGTCCGCGCAGCTGCGCCTGATCACCTGCGCCGGCGAGTACGACAAGACGGCCAAGGACTACAAGGAGAACCTGGTGGTCTTCGCCCACCTCGAGTCCAACCGCGCCTCGGCTCCGGCAGCGCCGAAATCACCTGCCGCGCCGAAACCACCGGCAGTGCCGAAAACTCCTGCCCCGCCGAAACCATCGGCGGTCCCGAAAACTCCTGCCCCGCCGAAACCATCGGCGGTCCCGAGTGCACCGGCAGTGCCGAAGTCACCGGCGGTCCCGAGTGCACCGGCAGTGCCGAAGTCACCGGCGGTCCCGAGTGCACCGGCAGCGCCGAAGTCACCGGCACTCCCGACCACACCGACCACACCGGCTGCACCGGCAGTACCCAAGGCACCGGTCGCGGGCTGAGCAGTGCTTCGAACGCCGTGGGGCGGGGCGGCCGGCCCCGTCCTACGGCGTCCCGTGGCGTGGTGCGGTACGGACGTGTCAGGGCATGCCGAGGCCCCGGCGCGCTGTCCGAACTGCTCCGGGGTCCCGGGTGGTTGGGGCGCGTCAGGCGTTCGCGTACACCTTGGTCGCGAACTCCGCGATCTGTGCGTCCGTGAGATTCTTCGCCAGGTTGGCCTCCGTGATCATGCCGACCAGCTGGTGCCCCTGCTGGACGTCGATCACCGGCAGCCGTTTGACCTGGTGTTCCTCCATCGTCGCGAGGGCCTCGTCGGCGCCCGCGTTCGCGTCGATCCAGTGGAGTTCGCCGGCCAGCGAGCCGGACTGGACCGTCGCGGGGTCTATGCCCTCGGCGCAGCACTGGACGACGATGTCGCGGTCGGTGATCAGGCCCGTGAGCCGGTTGTTGTCGCCGCAGATGGGCAGACAGCCGACGTTGAGGTCACGCATCATCTGTGCCGCGTCCATCAGCGACTGGTGCGCGCCGACGCACTGTACGCCGCTGGTCATGATGTCGCGAGCGGTGAGCTGGGTGGTGTTCCCGGTCATTGGTTCCCTACCTTCGCCACGCAAAGTAACGGGGCATTCGGTGGTCAGGGCTGCTGCGGGGGCCGGTCCTGGCCGGGCTGGTCGCCGCCGAACTGCTCCTTGAGCTTGTCCTGGGCCACGTCGGTCTGCCGGCTGTACTTGCTCTGGGTCTTCTCGTCGAACGTGTCGCCGGCCTTGTCGATGCCCTGCGAAGCCTTGTCCTCGTGACCCTTGAGCATCTGCTTGATCTTGTCCATCATGGACATGGACGTCCTCCTTGGCGTTGCCCCCCGCCTCTCCAGGGTCACCTCCCTCCGCACCGTTCGCATCCTCGCGGGAGGGGGGCGGGAAAGACTCCCGAAATTCGTTCCGCCGGTCCCGTCACATTCCCTCCGCGCGATCCGTCAGAGCGGTGACCGACGAGAACCCCGGAGGGCAGAAACCATGCAGGCTCGGATGAACAACCCCGCCACCGTCATCCCCTCGGCCATGCCGGCCATCCTCGATCTGCTGAAGGCGACGAGGAAGGGCGGCGTACCGGAGACGACCCTGGAGCTGGTCCACCTGCGCGCGAGCCAGATCAACGGATGCAGCTACTGCGTCGTGGGCGGAGCGAGCAGTGCGCGGAAGGCGGGCGTGACCGAGGACCAGCTGACGGCGGTGGCGGCGTGGCGCGAGGCGCCGTACTTCTCGGACGCCGAGCGCGCCGCGCTGGCGCTCACCGAGGCCGCGACCCGGCTCGGCGACCGGTCCGACCCGGTGCCGGACGCGATCTGGGACGACGCCGCCGACCACTACGACGAGCAGCAGCTCGCCGCGATCATCCTCATGATCGGCACGACGAACCTCTTCAACCGCCTGAACGCGACGACCAGGCAGGTCGCGGGCGCCACCTGGTAGCCGAGCGGGAGGTCCCGCCCCGAGCCGGAGGCCGGTCCTAGCCGGCTGCCGGGTCGTAGGCGTCGCCCACGCCCCACGCCTGGTGCATCGCGTCGGCGAAGGCCGCCGCCAGCTTGTGTTCGCCGGACGGGCCCGGGTGGGTGCCGTCGTAGGTGTCGGAGTGGATGTCGTACGACATCGGCGTGGACGCCAGGAGCAGCGGCGACGCGGGGGAGTCGAGGTCGGCGACGGCCTTGGCGAGGAGCTCGTTGAAGCGGTCGCACTCCGCCGCGAACGGGGCGTCGGCCGTGGCGCGCACGTTGGGGATGACGGGGAGCAGCACGGCCCGGACACGAGGGTTCGCGGCGCGGGCCTCGGCGATGAACCGACGGGCGTTCTCGGCGGTCTGACTGCTGTTCGTGTAGAAGCCGAGGTCTATCAGGCCCAGCGAGACGAGCAGCACGTCCGCCTTCGTCGCCGTCACCGTCTCCCGGATCAGCGGCGCCATGTGCAGCCAGCCCTCGCCCCAGCCGGCGAGGTGCCTGCGGGCGCGGTCGGGGAAGGCCGGGTCGGCGTAGGCCGTCGATACGGGGGCGGCGGCGACGGTGTCGTACAACTCGGTGCGCGGGCCGACGATCCGGTACGGGCCGCCGAAGGAGCGGTTGAGGTGCTGCCACATCCGGTAGCGCCAGGTGTAGTCGCCGGCGCGTCCGATGGTCATGGAGTCACCGACGAACATGAAACGCATGGGGGTAATGATGGCCGACCTGCGCCGGGTGCCGCACGGCCGGTGACGTGACGATGGACACTTGGGGGCATGTGTTCGTTGCGTACGACGTGGGCGGCCGTGGCCGCCGCCGTGATGGTCCTGGGATCCGCCGTGCCTGCTGCCGCGGACGGGGACGACGGCTTCACGATCAAGGACCCGCGCATCACCGAGTCCAGCGGCCTCGCGGCGAGCCGCGCCCACCCGGGGATCTACTGGACGCACAACGACCAGGACGAGCCACGTGTCTTCGCCGTCGACTCGAGGACGGGGAAGACCGTCGCGACCGTGACCCTGCGGGGCGTCGGCAAGCCGCGCGACATGGAGGCCATCTCGATCGGGCCGGACGGCTATGTGTACGTCGGCGACATCGGGGACAACGCCGACTCGTGGAACCACGTGTGGATCTACCGCTTTCCCGAGCCGCGTTCGCTGAAGGACATCACGGTGCGCGCGACGCAGTACGTCGTGCGGTACGAGGACGGGCCGCGCAACGCCGAGGCGATGATGGTCCATCCGAAGACCGGGCGGGTCTACATCGCGAGCAAGAACGAGGACAGGGGAGGGCTCTACGAAGGGCCTGAGCGGCTGGTGACGGGCGGGACGAACGTCTTCCGGCGGATCGGGGAGGTCCCGTGGGTGACGGACGGGGCGTTCTCGCCGGACGGCAAGGAGCTCGTGCTGCGCTCCTACTTCAGCGCCCGCGGCTACGCGTGGAGCGGCGGGCGCCTCGGCGACGACCACCACGTCAGCGCCCCGCTGCAGGGGCAGTCCGAGTCGGTGACGTACACGCCGGACGGCAAGGCCCTCATGTTCGGGACGGAGGGCGGGCAGAGCGAGGTCGTGCGCAGGGACGTCGACAGGAGCGGCGGTGGGGGCGCGGACGGCGACTCGTCCTCCGGGTCCGCGAGCGGCGGCGGGGACGCGGCGGCGTCGGAGGACGGCGGGGACGGCCAGGGCCTCGCCGTGCCGGCGGGCGCGGTCGTCGCCGCGCTGGTGGTGTTGCTGGCCCTGCGGTCGCGGCGGCGCGGGCGCGGCCAGAAGGCCTGATCCGGTCGGAGGGCGTGATCGGTCGGAGGACCTGATCCGGTCAGGAGCCCGAGCCGCGGTCGGGCGTCCGGTCGCCGGCGTCGCTCGGCAGGCGCAGCTCGTAGTGCAGCGTCGAGTCGTGCTTCATCCTGTGCGCCAGCGGTACGAGCATCCCGTGCGTGATCGGGTACTTGCGGGCGAGGAGTTTCGCCGCGTGCTCGTTCTCCTCGCTGTCCGGGTCGAGCAGCCGCATCCGCGCCGTGATCTCGGGTCCGGTCGGCTTGCCGTGCGGGGTGGCGGGCGCGATCTCCACTTCCTGGTCCCGGCGCAGCCGCTTGGCCTTGCCGGACATGGCGTACGTACGGACGTAGGCGTGGTCCCCCTCGACGGCGATGTTGACGGGTGTACCGACGCCGGTGCCGTCCCGTTTGTGGGTGGTGAGCAGGATGGCCCACTGCTTGGCCAGCGCGGTGAGGGGTGTCGGGGTCGGAGTCGAAGTGGTCATGACTCCATGGAGGCACGGAACGGGCCCGACGTCATCCCGGGCGGCGGGGCCGGGCCGCCGAGCCGGGGCTGCCTGCCCCGAACCCCGCGCCGTGGCCTGCGCGGGGTCCGGGGCGGGCCGGCTCCCGGCCCGGATCAGGTCTCCGGGCACTCCTTCCACGCGAGCCGGTACACGGTGTTGATCTCGCCGTCCGTCGAGTCCATCGTGATGAAGCTCGTCGCCGACGGGCTGGACGTGCCGGCCTTGACGCGCAGCTCGGTGTTGATGTTGAAGTTCCGCTTGACGCCGCAGGGGGCCCACACCAGTTGGCCCCACTCGGTCTCGTCGGTGGCCTGCCAGTTGTTGTCGTACGGCCCGTTGAAGGGGTGGTTCCTGGCGGCCGTGTCGGGCGAGCCCTGGAAGTAGTACGAGGCCTTCTGGACGGCGGTCGCGCCCCGCTGCAGGCTGGCGTAGCCGCGGTAGTCCGCGCTGGCGACGGCGTACGTGAAGCCCTGCGGGACGTGGACGATCAGATTGAGCTGACAGTTCTTGCGGAAGTCGGTGGGCGCCGAGCCCCCGCCCGCCTGCGCCAGATAGTCACTGTATGTGACCGTGAACGCGGTGTTGTCCGGCGAGACCGCCACCGCGGCGGTCCCCTGCTTGCAGCCCGAACCGTTCACCGTGGCGACCTCGATGACGATTTTGTCGGGCGGGGCCACGATGCCCGCCGAGGCGGTGCCGGGGGCACCGGCGACGAGCATGGAGGCGAGGACCGCCGTGGCGGCGGCACCCGCGCGTAATGCACCGGGCATGATGCGTACTCCGATCGATGGTGGTGGTCGGTGGCCTTGCGTGGTGAACCGTGGGGGGTCCAGCCGATCCCATGTCACGCCGGCGGATCGTTGAGGCGTGAACATGTCAATACATCGGATCGTGCCGATCGTAGGGATGCGGCGGGGTGCCGGATAGGGCGGTTATCGGCCGTCCTGCACGACGACTCCACGCCGTCTTCACGCAACCGGCACGACCGCAGCCGACGACCGCAACCGGCACGACAAGGCCCGGCGGGCGCATGCCGCCGGGCCCCCTTGTCGTGCGGGTGGTGACTACAGCTTCTCGATGACGTGGTCGACGCAGGCCGTCAGCGCCTGCACGTCCGCCGGGTCGATCGCCGGGAACATCGCGATGCGCAGCTGGTTGCGGCCCAGCTTGCGGTACGGCTCGGTGTCGACGATCCCGTTCGCGCGCAGGACCTTCGCGACCGCCGCCGCGTCGATGTCGTCGGAGAAGTCGATCGTGCCGATGACCTGCGAACGCTTCGCCGGGTCCGCGACGAACGGCGTCGCGTACTTCGACTCCTCGGCCCAGCCGTACAGGTTGCGCGCGGAGGTGCCCGTGCGGCGCACCGACCAGTCCAGGCCGCCCTGGCCGTTGATCCACTTCAGCTGCTCGTCGAGGAGGAAGAGGGTCGCCAGCGCCGGGGTGTTGTACGTCTGGTTCTTGAGCGAGTTGTCGATCGCCGTCGGGAGGCTGAAGAACTCCGGGACGTGCCGGCCGGAGGCGTGGACGCGCGCGGCGCGCTCCAGCGCGGCGGGCGAGAACACGGCGACCCACAGGCCGCCGTCCGCGGCGAAGGACTTCTGCGGCGCGAAGTAGTACACGTCCGACTCGGTGATGTCGACGGGCAGACCGCCCGCGCCGGACGTCGCATCCACCAGCACCAGCGCGCCCTCGTCGGCGCCCTCGACCCGCTTGACCGGGGCGGCGACACCGGTGGAGGTCTCGTTGTGGGTGAAGGCGTAGACGTCGACGCCCGCCTCGGCCCGCGGATCCGGGTGGGTACCCGGGTCGGACGCGATCACGGTCGGCTCGGCCAGCCACGGGGCGAGCTTCGCCGCCTTGGCGAACTTCGACGAGAACTCGCCGAAGGAGAGGTGCTGCGACTTGTTCTCGATGAGACCGTGCGTCGCGATGTCCCAGAAGGCGGTGGAGCCGCCGTTGCCCAGGATCACCTCGTAACCGTCGGGGAGCGAGAACAGCTCGCGCACGCCCTCGCGCACCTCGCCGACCAGGTTCTTGACCGGGGCCTGGCGGTGGGACGTACCGAGCAGGGACGTACCGGTGGCGGCCAGGGCGTCCAGCGCCTCCGTACGCACCTTGGAGGGGCCCGAGCCGAAACGGCCGTCAGCGGGCTTGATGTCAGCGGGAATCTGGATATCGGCCACGAGCCGGAGCCTAGTCGGTTCCGCCAGGTCACCAAGGGTGCTGTCCGGCGGATGAGACAAGAGATCACCGGTCGGGACGGGGGACGGGCGCGTCCGGGCGTCACCCGATCGAGCGTGGGGCACGCTGTGCCCATGGCTGATCGCAGGGAGCTCGAACGTGCCCTCCGGGCGGATGTCCGCGGCGACGTGGACTTCGGGCCCGGCGCCCGCGCGCTCATGACGATGGACGCCTCCAACTACCGCCGCGTCCCGGACGGCGTCGTCGCCCCGCGCGACGCGGCGGACGTCGCGGCGGCGCTCGCGGTCTGCCGGAGCCACGGGGTCCCGGTGGTGCCGCGGGGCGCGGGGACGTCGATCGCCGGGCAGGCGACGGGCGTCGGAGTGGTGCTGGACTTCACCCGGCACATGCGGGCTGTCCTCTCCGTGGATCCCGAGGCACGCACGGCCGTCGTCCAGCCGGGCGCGGTGCTGGACCGGCTGCGGGACGCTGCGGGGGCGTACGGGCTGACCTTCGGCCCGGACCCGTCCACGCACAGCCGTTGCACGCTCGGCGGGATGATCGGCAACAACGCGTGCGGGGCGCACTCGGTGGCGTGGGGGACGACAGCGGACAACGTCCACGAGCTGTCGGTGGTGACGTACGGGGGTGACGAACTCCGGCTCGGCCAGGGCTGGGGGCCCGCGGTCCCGGCCGGGCTGCGGGAGCTCGTCGACGCGAACCTGGCGCTGCTGCGGACGGGGTTCCCCGGCGGGCTCCCGCGGCGCATCTCCGGGTATGCCCTGGACGCGCTGCTCCCCGAGCGCGGTGCGGACCTCGCCCGCGCGTTCTGCGGCGGCGAGGGCACCCTGGCGGTGCTCACCGAGGCGACCGTACGGCTCGTGGAGTCGCCGCCGGCGCGGGCTCTCGCCGTGCTGGGGTACGCCGACGAGAGCGCGGCCGCCGAGGCCGCCGCCGGGTTGCTGCCCTACCGGCCGCTGACGGTCGAGGGCATGGCGCAGGACCTGGTCCCGGACGCGCCGGGGCGCGGGCTGCCGCGCGGCGGGGCCTGGCTCTTCGTCGAGACGGGCGGGGCGACCGGCGCCGAGGCCAGGGCCCGCGCCGAGGAGATCGTGCGGGGCGCCGACGCGCTGGACGGGAGCGTCGTCACCGGCCCGGCAAAGCAGCGGGCGCTGTGGCGGATCCGGGAGGACGCGGCCGGTACCGCGACCCGGATGCCGGACGGCAGCGAGGCCTGGCCGGGCTGGGAGGACTGCGCGGTGCCACCGGCCCGTCTCGGCGCCTATCTGCGGGACTTCCGGGCGCTGCTGGCGGAGCACGGGCTGCGGGGGACGCCGTACGGGCACTTCGGGGACGGGTGCATCCATGTCCGTATCGACTTCGACCTGCTCGGCCGGGACGGCGTACGGCTATTCCGTGCCTTCTCGGAGCAGGTGGCCGCGCTGGTCGTGGCCCACGGGGGTTCGCTGTCGGGCGAGCACGGGGACGGGCAGGCGCGGGCGGAGCTGCTGCCGACGATGTACGGGGACGAACTCGTCGCGCTCTTCGGCCGGTTCAAGGACGTCTGGGACCCGGCCGGCGGCCTCAACCCGGGCGTCCTCGCGCGCCCGGCACGGCTCGACGAGAACCTGCGCTTCGATGTGCTGCCGCGTCGGCCGGTCGACGTGGAGTTCGGCTACCCGCACGACGGCGGGGACTTCGCGGGGGCGGTGCGGCGCTGTGTCGGGGTCGCCAAGTGCCGGGTGGACGGTCCGAGTTCCGGCCCCGGGGTGATGTGCCCCTCGTACCGCGCGACCGGTGAGGAGCAGCACTCCACGCGCGGGCGCGCCCGGCTGCTGCACGAGATGCTCGCGGGCGAGGTCGTGACGGACGGCTGGCGGTCGCCGGAGGTACGGGACGCACTCGACCTGTGCCTGTCCTGCAAGGGGTGCAGGAGCGACTGTCCGGTGGGCGTCGACATGGCCATGTACAAGGCGGAGTTCCTGCACCACCACTACGCGGGCCGGGTGCGGCCCGCCTCGCACTATGCGATGGGCGGCCTGCCGGGGTGGTTGCGCCTGGCTTCGCCGTTCGTGGGCGCCTTGAACGCGTCGGCGCGCGTGCGTCCCCTGGCTTCGCTCGCGAAACGTGCGGCGGGGATTGCTCCGGAGCGGGACATCCCGGCGCTGGCGCGCCCGACGTTCACCGGGTGGTGGCGGCGCAACGGCACCCCAGGCCCCCCGCTCGTCCTGTGGCCGGACACCTTCACGGACCACCTGTCCCCTTCCGTCGGCCGCGCGGCGGTCACGGTCCTCGCGTCGGCGGGCCTGGGTGTCTCCCTCCCTCCCGGCCGGGTCTGCTGCGGCCTCACGTACGTCTCGACCGGCCGGCTGGACCGCGCCCGTACGGTCATGCGCCGCACCCTCGACGTCATGGGGCCCGTCCTCGAGCGCGGCGCCCCCGTCGTCGTCCTCGAGCCGAGCTGTGCGGCTGCGCTGACGACCGACCTCCCGGAACTCCTGGGCGACGACCCCCGGGCACGGCGTCTCGCCGACTCCGTACGGACTTTCGCGGGCGCCCTGGAGGAGTACGCCGCCGACTGGACCCCGCCGAGGATCGACCGCCCGGTCGCGGGCCAGACCCACTGCCACCAGCACGCGGTCCTGGGCGACGCGGCGGAGCGCCGCCTGCGGGAACGCGCGGGGCTGGCGGGTGAGCTGAGCGGCGGCTGCTGTGGCCTCGCGGGCAACTTCGGCTTCGAGCGCGGCCACTACCAGGTGTCCGTGGCCTGCGCCGAGGACCAGCTGCTGCCGTCCGTGCGGGCGGCGGGCGAGGACGCGGTGCTGCTGGCGGACGGCTTCTCGTGCCGTACGCAGCTGGAACAGCTGGCGGGGGTCCGGGGGCGTCATCTGGCGGAGGTGCTGGCGGAGGGACTGGGGGAGGAGTAGGCGGCGGGTGGACGCGCGCTCGTACGGGCGTGTCGTCACAGCCGTACGTATCGTTGTACTGCGCGGCTGCAGGCGACCACGCGGCAGCCGGGGAGGAGCGCCAGGATGACCGTCGTAGAGACCGACAGGATCGACATGGCCGACGAGAACGACGAGCTGACTCTGGACGACCTGTTCGAGTCGCTCGAGCGGATGCCCGTCCCCGAGGGATACAAGGTCGAGATCGTCGAGGGGGCCGTCCACATGTCGCCGCAGCGGGATGCGCACTGGGAGATCATCCGCCGGATCGTCCGAGCTCTGGAAGACAGGTTCGGCATGAGCGTGAAGGTCAAGTCGGACGTGCGCATCGACTTTCCCGGGCACCTGAACGGATTCTGCCCGGATGTGGCGAAGCTCCGAGAAGACGCGGAGAAAGACCACAAGGGACGCTGGCGTCACCAGGATGTCGAATTCATCGCCGAGGTGATCTCCAAGGACACCGCCGCCAATGACTACGGACGGAAGAAGTCCGCCTACGCCACCGCCGAGGTCCCGGTCTATCTCATCGCCGACCCGTACGTCGGTAAGTGCCACGTCTACACCCAGCCCAAGAACGGTGACTACGTCATCGAGACGACCGTTGCCTTCGGTGCCGAGATCGACCTCACCAACACCCCTCTCGGCCTCACCCTCGCCACCGACGAGTTCCCCCGCGACTGAGCCCACCTTCCTTGCACACCTTGCGCGTTGCGGCAGGCTCTCCCCCAAGCTCCGTCCGGGGACACCACCGTTCCGGTCAGTATCCGGCCGGGCGCACGAGTCCCGTCTCGTACGCGAAGACCGCCGCCTGAGTCCGGTCGCGCAGGCCCAGCTTGACCAGGATGCGGCTCACATGGGACTTCACCGTCTGCTCCGCGACCACCAGTCGCACGGCTATCTCCGCGTTCGACAAGCCCTGCGCGATCAGGGAGAGGACCTCGGTCTCGCGCTCCGTCAGGTCGCCGACGCGGTCCTTCAGCGGGGCGCGGGGAGCGCCGATGGTGCGGGAGAACTCGGTGATCAGGCGCTTGGTGATGTTCGGGGAGAGAAGGGCGTCACCGGCCGCCACCACCCTGACCGCGTGCGCGAGTTCGTCGGCCGATGCGTCCTTGAGGAGGAACCCGGACGCCCCGGCGCGCAGCGCCTCGTACACGTACTCGTCGAGGTCGAAGGTGGTCAGGACGAGCACCTTGACGGTGGCGCCGGCCGGTTCGGTGATGCGGCGGGTCGCCTCGATGCCGCCGAGCTCGGGCATCCGGATGTCCATCAGGACGACGTCCGGCGTGAGTTCGGCGACCTTGGCGACGGCGTCGAGGCCGTCGACGGCCTGACCGACGACCTCGATGCCCGGCTCGGCGTTGAGCAGGACCGTGAAGCCCTGCCGGACCATCATCTGGTCGTCGGCGATCAGGACGCGGATGGGCGCCTGAGGTGCCTGGGCGGTCGTCATGGGGCTCCCTCGACGGGTTCGGCGGCGGACGGCTCGGTGCGGGTGGTGTCGGCGGGGAGGATTGCGGTCACTTCGTAACCGCCGTCCGGCGTGGGCCCGGCGGCCAGTTCGCCGCCCAGCATGGCAGCGCGTTCCCGCATGCCGAGGAGGCCGTGTCCAGCGCCCTGCGAGGGCGGGGCGGGCCGGTCCGGCGCGGTGTTCGTGACCCGGACCGTGACGCAGGACCGCTGATGTCCGACGGCCACCCGCACCTGGGCGCCGGGCGAGTGCCGCATCGCGTTGCTGAGCGCCTCCTGCACGATGCGGAACGCCGACAGCTCCACGCCGGGCGACAGCGGGCGCGGATCGCCCGTGACCTCCGTGGTGACCGTGAGACCCGCACCCCGCACGTTGTCGACCAGCTCGGGCAGGCGGTCGAGGGTGGGCTGCGGTGCGTGCCGTACGCCCTCGGCCGAGGGGTTCTCCGAGCGCAGCACGTCAAGGACGCGGCGCAGCTCGGTCAGTGCCTCGACGGCGTTCTGGCGTATGCCCGCGAGGTTCTCCCTCAGCTCGGCGGGAGGATTCTCGACCAGGTGAGGGGCGACCTGTGCCTGGATGGAGATGACGGACATGTGGTGCGCGACGACGTCGTGCAGTTCGCGGGCGATCCGGTTGCGCTCCTCGAGGAGGGCGCGCGCCGACCGCTCCTCGGCGGTCAGCACCTCCTGCTCGACCAGCCGCGTCCGGGCGAGGCGGGCGGTGCGCAGCGAGGTGCCGACCACCACCGCGGTGGTGAAGGCGATGGTGCCCCGCTCAAGGACGTCGTTGTGGCCATGGGTGGTGAAGGCCATGTTGATCAGTCCCGACAAAACAGTGAGGCCCAGCGCCTCGACCGCGACCAGGAGGCGGACCCGCAGCGCGAGGAGGAGCAGCACGACGGTGTGCAGGGCGATGCCCCAGACGCTCCAGGGCCAGACCACGTCGTGGCTGACGTCGGCCTCCACGATCGCAGCCGTCAGGAAGAGCGTGACCGTCGACAGCCACCAGCCGGGCACCGGGCGGGACAACGCGAGGACGAGGGCCGCCGACTGGAGGACGACGAGCAGCACCAAGCTCGACGTGTCGACGTACTGCTCGTAGTTGTTCTCTTGGGAAAAGCCCATGATCACCGCGAACAGCACCGCGTGGGCATGCGGCAGCCATCCGAGCCAGCCGTTGCGCGGCAGCGGGTCTCGCGCCATCGTCCACAGGTCCGCGCGCAGGGGGTGCGCCGCTGAGCGCACCGCCGAGACGAATCGTTCCTTGCCCCCCGTCTTCACGTGGTCAACCCTAGGCACGCCGTACCTCCGCTGTCCGTTCGGGCCGATGCTCGCGCACGACCGTGGTGTGACCCGGCCTTCCGTGTCCTCGTCCGTGCGTCTCGTACGTGTGGAACGCCGCCCAGCACACCAGCAGCGCCACGGCGAAAACCGGCAGCCAGGCCAGCCGGGCGAACACCCAGCCAGGGCTGTCGGGGACGGTGTGCAGTCCGGGCAGGGGCGTGCCCGCGAGCAGGCCGACGGCGGTGACGGCCATCATCGCGGTCTGGTGCCACAGGAAGACGGTCATCGCGGAGAGGTTCAGCAGTGCCACTGCCGCCCAGGCTGTGGGGTGTTGGAGCGCACGCCGCAGCGGGTCGAGCAGCAGCAGCGCCGCGCCGCACTGGGCGAGACCGAAGGTGACGGCGGCGAGGGTCGGCGGGTTGAGGTTGGAGACGGCGGCGCCGGGCACGCCGACCATGGACGCCGGGTACCCGGCGAACAGCACGAGTCCGGCGGTGGCGGCGGCGCCGCCGGACAGCAGCACCCATCCGGTCCGGTGGTCCCGCAGACCGCCGCGGGCCCAGGCCGCGCCCAGGCAGTACGGGACGAGCCAGCCGGCCGCCACATTGATCCAGCCGAGCCAGGCGGGTCCGCCGAGGCCGAACCGGATCAGGTCGATGTGCAGCACGACGGCGAACGGCCACAGCGGGTGCAGTCCGGCCACGAGCGGAGTCGCCGCCGTCAGCGCCGCGAAGACGAGGAGGAACCAGAGCGGGGACAGCACCAGCTTGGCCAGCGTGTGCACGGTCTCGACCCCCACCCCGGAGGCGAGCATCACACCTGTCGCCATGGTCCACACCGCGAGCACGGATGCCACCGGCCGGAACAGCCGCGCCGTCCGGGCGCCGAGCCACCGGCCGTACGTCTCGCCGCGGGCCCGGGCGGAGGCGTGACTCTTCGCACCCACCTGCCCGCCCACGAGGAAGAAGACCGCCAGGGTCTGGAACACCCAGGAGACGGGAGCCAGTCGGGGCATGTGCTGGAGCGGGCCGGCCCCGCGCACCGTACCGCTGTCGGCGACCAGGGCGGTCACCAGCCAGTGGCCGAGGACCACCCCGAGGATGGCGAGAGCGCGCAGCGCGTCGACGGCTCGGTCGCGGTCGGACGGGGTCGCGGAGTCGATCCGCCGGACGAGGTCACGCACGGTCCCGTCCTCTCACGATGCGGGCGATGCTCCTGAGCGGAACGGAGCCGGGCTTCAGGTAGTCGCTGTGTCCGCCCTCACCTGCGTCGAAGACGCGAGCACCGAACTCCTCCGACACCGGGTCGGTCCCGAACCCGACGGTGGCGACGGGCAGTCGGAGCCGCACGTGCGGAGCGTCCGCGATCCAGTCGGCGGCACTCCGGCCGGCCCAGACGGTGGCGCGGCTGTGCAGTTGGCCGACGTGGCCGGCGCCGGTCCCGGGGCTGCCGTACAGGACGATGTCCGTGACGTCGAGTCCGGACGCGGCCCGGGCGCAGACCACCGATCCGTAGGAGTGGCAGAGGAGGGAGATCCGGACGGAGGGCGCGACGGCCCGTAACCCCTTGACGAATCGGCGCAGTTCGGAGGCGCCGTCATCCGCGCGGCCGGGCGTCAGCGCCGTAAGGCTCAGCGTGGCCGGCGGCCGGTATCCGAGCCAGGCGACGACGGCTGCCCGCTCGCCCAGCTCCTGCCGGAGCGAGGCCGCGCCGGCCCGGAAGCGTTCGTACCGGTCGAGTCCGGTGTCTGAACCGGGCACCAGCACGGCGATCCGCCCGGCCACGGACAGGTCGCCGAACACCTCGGCGGCGCGGCCTCCGTCGCGGCCGTCGAAGGCGAGGACGTGCCGCGCCGGATCCGCCATGCCGCGCAGCGCGGCCGCCCGCTTCCGGTGCCCGTGCCCTGCGGCCATCCGCTCGGCCGCCCGGATGCCGTCGCGGTTCGCGGCATACCGCTCGGCGAGGGCGGCATGCGTCGCGGCACGCAGCGGGGCGACGGCGGCCGGGGCAGGAGCGGGCGCCGGGACGGCCGTGGGCCGTGCCGCACCCGACACCGGCACGGCCACCGACGCGGCGACGAGCGCGGCGAGCAGGGTCCGGCGCAGGCGGTTCGTGGGTGGGCGGGATGCCATGGGGGTGGTCCTTCCGTCTCCGGTGCCGGATGTCGGCCGTACGTGCGGCACCGAAGCTATGGATCACCCGCCATGACCGGCGTCCCGCCGGGGAGCGCACCTGGCGCCTAGCTCTGAAGTACGAGGGGTAGGAGGCACGTTCAGGTTCTGTTCTGCATCGCGTGGGCCAGAAGCCGGGGCACCCCCGGCTCTCGGCACGGGCGTGCGCCGCTTTTACCCACGATGTGCTCTGTGACGCCGAAGTCGTCGGCCAGTTCCTTCACCAGGAAGAGCCCCCGCCCGTCGCACGCGTCCGCGTCGGCGGCCTGTACTTCGGGCCGACCGTCCCCGCTGTCCCGCACATGGATACGCAGCACGGCGCCATCGACGGCGAGCCCGCGCAGAATTCGCGTCCAGGCGGGACGCCGTGCCGCAAGGCGTTCGTGGCGAGTTCCGAGACCGCGAGTCGCACGTCGTTCGTGCCGCTCGACAAGCCCCACCGGATGAGGGTGTCGAGGGCGAATGAGCGTGCCGCACCGACCGACCGGGCGGCGGTCACCGATTCGGCTTCCTGGCGCAGTCCGCTCAGCTCAGTGTCGTACCGGAGGTCGGCGCCGGCGGAGAGTTCCCGTCCCGCGGGGAGGGTGAGGCGACGGCCGAGTCCGCTCCATCGCCGTCACCGGGAGTCAGTTCGGTCCCGGCGCATTCGGTGTCGCGGCGGCCGCGCTGCTGGTCGGCGGCGGCCTGGTCGCGTACTCGGTGCACCGGCGGCGCACCCGCACCACGTCCTGACGCCAATGACGCCAATGACACCAATGGCGCCGATGATGGCCTGACGGCCCGCCGAGCCGCGACGGGCGCAGTCGTCATCGGACGGCGACGCCCGGCGCGCACCCTATGCGGGACCGGACTTCGTACGAGGTGTCTGGCCGGGGCGGTCCACGATGCCGCGGTCGAGAACGGCCGTGGAGGTCACGGCCGTTCCGGCCTTGCCCCAGGCGCTGTCCTCGAGCAGAACGGTGCGCTCGCCGAGCAGTTGGAGGGTCTTCTCGTCAAAGATCCATTCGGTGCGTTCGCCGTCGTGCTCGCGGGCGACGGCCACACCACGGCGCCCCGCGGCATCCACGGCTCCGAGAACGGTGACCACACCGGGAATCCGGGCCGCTGCCCGGTACAGCGCGGCGCTGGTCTCGGGTGGCGCCGCAACCCCTCGCAGCAGGTCGCCGATCATGACGAAGGCCTCCTGGTCCGGGCCGGTGGTGGAGTCGGTGCCCGGTCCGTGGTTGAGCGTGGTGTCGGCGTAGATGTGCTCGAGGAGGGCGGCGGGGGCGGTGGGGAGCGTGGCCAGGAGCTGGTAGGTCGGGGCATTCAGCGTCCCCTTCCCGGGGGCGTCCACCTGCTGCTCGCCGCCCCCGCGGCCGCGCAGAACGGTCCGTCCCGTGCCATCGACGGAGACCCACTCCTCCCGGGCGCTGTCCTCACGCGCGGTCTTCCCGGTGTCCCCGTCGAGCGAGGTGGTGAAGCCGGAGGTCCTCACGTACGTGTACTGGTCGCCGCGCACCTGTTCCACCGGTGCCCGGTGGGCCGCGAGCGCGATGTTCTCCAGCAGTTGGACTGTTTGAGGCGACGCCGGAGGAGCCGCTTCTCCACGGCTCTCGGCACCGGCGGAAGCCGTCGGATTCGTCGGCTCGCGCAGGGCGTCGATCCCGCCGAGGCCGACGGTCAGGGCGGCGACGCAGGCCGTCGCGGCTGCCAGCATCAGGACGGGACGCCGACGACGGCGAACAGGTGCGGGCGCTGTCGAGCGGTCGATCTCTTGCATCAGGTGTTCCTTGAGGAGACGCCGGCGGTCGGCGGACAGGTCGGGGTTCGTCGGTGAGGGCAGCAGCAGTGCCAGGTCCGCGCGCTCCGCGACCTCGGACGGTCCGGCCGGCTCGGACGGTACGGAATGCCGGAAGGCTGCGCTCATCGGGAAGTTCCCTCCTGTGACGACCGTGCCGCCGATGGGCGGCTGCCCTGTATGTGTCCGCCGCCGGCCGGCGGTTCCCCGTCTACCTTCCTTATCCTGCGCAACTCCTCCTCCGCGAGCCGGCTCAGTCGCTTCCTCGCCCGGGCCAGCCGGGAGCGAACCGTGCCCACCGGAATGCCCAGCGCCTCGGCGGTGGCGGCGTAGCCCAGGCCCGACCACACGCACAGCGTGAACACCTCGCGCTCGCTGCGGCGCAGCCGGCCCAGCGCCCGGGACGCGGCGGCCAGTTGATCGCGGTCGGCCATCCTGGCCACCAGCTCGTCCGCGAAATCGGGCACCACCGGGCAGGGAGGCAGACGGGACAAGGCGGCCTGGTGCCTCCGGGCGGCGCGAGCGGTGTTGCGCAGCACGTTGGTGGCGATACCCAGTAGCCAGGACCGCACGTTCCGGACTTCGCCGTGCAGCTTGTCCCGCAGTCGCCAGGCCTCCAGGAAGGTCAGCGACACGACGTCCTCGGCCGTGGCCCAGTCGCCGGTCACCCGTACGGCATGGGCGTACACCAGTCGGGCGTGCGCGTCGAACATCTCGTCGAACGCAGCGCGGTCGCCGGACCGCAGCCGCTCACCGGGTGAAGAGTCCACGCCCGGAGGTGTCCGATCCGCCCGCTCGGTTCCCAGTGACCTCCATCACATCGGAGAACGGTCGTGTGGGGCGCGTGGGCCGTTCACGAGGTGGCTGCGGGGTCAATGGTGGCGGAGCCCACGCGGGCGCCGTCGGCGTTGTAGACGCCGACCATGACGGGCTCGGTGCCCTTGTCGGGCCATGCCGCGTAGTCCTCGATGAGTGCGGAGACGTCCTGTGTGTTCGGCGTGCCCTTGGCGGTGGTGACGAGGTAGGTGTACGGCCGGTCGCCTTCGACGGTGTCGATGACGTGGGTGACGTTCAGGGCAAGGGGTGTTCCGTCCGCCGCGGCGGCAGCGGTGAACTGTGCGGCGTCGCTCCGGTTGTCGGCCTCGTCGTCCGGGGGCTGAGCCGCGAGGGTGGCGGGGACGGCGAGGTCCGCGGTGGGCTCGTCGGAGCAGGCGGCGGTCAGCAGCAGGCAGGCGGCGATGGCGAGGTATGTGGTGCGGGGGCGCATGTGGGGGCTCCGTGGTGTGTGTGTGCGGTACGGGCGCGCCCCCGCACCGTAGCCAGTGCGGGGGCGCAGCTGTGTGAGGTCAGTTCACATCCACAGGGCGTCGGCGCGGTCGTTCCAGGAACCGGTGCCGATGCCGGGGTAGTCGTCGTTGGCGAGGTTCGACTTGCAGCCGCCGAGGGGGGTGATGATCTCGGGGTCGGGCAGGTTGTTGCGGTAGTCGATGAGGCCCATGCCGCCGATCTCGTCGTTGTTGCAGGTCGAGGACGTCTTGTCGCGGAAGTCGTACTGGCCGAGGGACTTGGTGCCACCCTCCGACCACTGGAGCTTGCGGCCCTTCCAGTTGGCGTCCTGGTAGACGCAGACCCAGCCGTAGGCGCAGCTGGTGACCGCGGCGGCCGCCCGGGTGCCACGGGCGTCGGGCGCCTTCGCAGCCGGGGACTTGGGGGCCAGCATGGCGGAGCGGCCCTTGGGGGCCCTGGGCAGGACCCGGGAGTCCTTCTTGGCGTAGGCGGCCATGTCGGCCTGTGCCTGTGCGTCGTTGTCGAAGCACTTCACCGTGAGGTCGGGGTACTCGGAGCAGACCTGAGCGGTGCCCCAGCCCTTGGTGAGGTCGATCTTCCGGCCTTTGTACGTGGCGATGACCGCATCCTGGCGCGCCTCGGCGTCGCGGGCACGGTCGGCCTTGTCGGCGACCCCGGTGTTCTCGGCGGCGGGGGTGGTCGGGCCCGTGCCGGCGGTTGCGGGGGTGGTCGCGCCGAGCGCGAGGGCGGCTCCGAGGCCGAGGGCGGTGATGGTTCTGCGGATGTTCAAGGTGGTGCTTCCTCCCGTTTGTTGTCACACCGGGAGTGGACCCTAAGTGATCACATGATGATCGGCCAAATGGGTTTGGGGGCCGGCAAGTCATCGAGAACTACGACAAGTTGAGGAATAGTCAGTTCCGTTTGGGCTCCGGCGTCCGGCCCCGCCCGCTGAGTTCGCGGGCCAGCTCCGTCAGCGCCTCCAGCGCCGGGTGCGGTGCCGTCGTACGCCAGGCGAGCAGGACCGGGACCGGCGGGGCGTCGGTGAGGGGGCGGTAGGTGACGCCCGGGTGGGGGTGCATCTCGGCCGTGGACGCGGCCGAGACGCCGGCGCCGCGGCCCGCCGCGATGGCGGTGAGCCAGTCGTCGGTGTTGGCGACCGTGAGGGTCGACGCCGGCCGGGAGGGGGCCGGCCACAGGGCGGGAGTGGTGGTGCCGGAGACCGTGTTGAGGACGATCGTCCCGGGAGTCAGGTCGGCGAGGGCCAGCGCGGGGCGGGCGGCCAGCGGGTCGTCGGACGGGACCGCCGCGACCCGGGGCTCGGTGAAGAGGAGTTCGGTCGCGAGGCCCGGGGTGTCGACCGGGCCTCGCAGCACCGCCGCGTCGACCTCGCCACGGGCCAGGCCCGCCGTGCGGTCGTCGATGCGCAGGAGCTCGAGGGGCACGTCCGGATGTTCCTGCTGCCAGCGGCGGAGCAGCGGGGTGGTGTACGGGCCTAGGGCGGACCAGGCGTGGCCGAGGCGCAGGGGGCGGTGGTGCAGACGGCCCGCGTCGAGGGCCTCCTCGAAGGCGGTGACGGCCGTCGCGGCCTTGTCGCGGAAGGCCAGGCCCTCGGGGGTGAGATCGAGGTGGTGGGTGGAGCGGTCGACGAGCCGGACGCCCAGGTGGCGTTCGAGCGCGGCGAGGGTGCGGGAGACGGCCGGCTGGGTCAGATGCAGCGTGGCGGCGGCCCGGGTCAGGCTCCGTTCCTCCGCGATGGCGAGAAAGCAGCGGAGATGACGCAGCTCGATGCTCATGCGTGCGGAGCATAACCGCAGCCCATTAGGCATTTCACGGGCGGCGCGGAATTCCGTAGCGTGAAGGCCGGGAAGTGGACCAGAATCTTCCAGTGCAGTATTTTGGACCAGAAGTGTAGTCGGGTGGACGAAGGGGGAATCGGTGAGCGGGTCCCGGAGCGCGAGCGGCGTGAGCAGCGCGAGCGCGGAGCAGGCGGCCGCCTCCGCCGTCGCGCTGCCCGAGGCCGCAGGCGCCCTCGCGGGCGGCCGAGGGCGCGGTCTCGCGCTCGGGCCCGTCGCGCTCGTCGTCGCGGGCGGGGTCTCGGTGCAGTTCGGTGCCGCCGTCGCCGTGCTGCTGATGCCCCGCGCGGGAGCGCTCGGCGTCGTCACGCTGCGGCTCGTGCTCGCCGCCATCGTCCTGATGCTGGTCTGCCGGCCACGACTGCGGGGCCACTCCCGCGCCGACTGGGGCACCGTCGTCGCCTTCGGCACCGTCATGGCGGCCATGAACATGCTGTTCTACCAAGCCGCGGACCGGATTCCGCTCGGCGCCGCCGTCACCCTCGAGGTGCTCGGACCGCTCGCGCTCTCGGTCGTGGTCTCGCGGCGGCTGATCAATCTGCTGTGGGCTGGGCTCGCGCTCGCCGGCGTCGTCCTGCTCAGCGGCGGCGGCTTCGACCGCCTCGACCCGGTCGGTGCCGCCTTCGCCCTCGGGGCGGGCGCGATGTGGGCCGCGTACATCGTCTTCAGCGCCCGCACCGGACGCCGCTTCCCCCAGGCCGACGGGCTGGCCCTCGCGATGGCGGTCGGCGCGGTGCTCAGCCTGCCGTTCGGCATCGTCGAGGCGGGGAGCAAACTGTTCGTGCCGTCCACGGTCGGGCTCGGGCTCGCGGTCGCGCTGATGTCGTCCGTGCTGCCGTACACGCTGGAGCTCCTGGCCCTGCGCCGGCTGCCCGCGTCGACCTTCGCCGTGCTGATGAGCCTGGAGCCCGCGATCGCGGCGACCGCCGGATTCCTGGTGCTGCACCAGGCCCTTTCCGCCGCCGACGCGCTGGCGATCGCCCTGGTCATCGCGGCCAGCATGGGAGCGGTACGGACACAGGTGGGGCGCGCCGCCCGGTAGCCGCCGGTCGGCAGTAGGAGGCGGACACGATGAGGGATCCCTGGCCCGAACCCGAACCCGAACCCGAACCCGAACCCGAACCCGAACCCGAACCCGAACCTGGCCAAGGCCCCGATCCCGGCCCCGGCCCCCGCCCGGATCCCGGCCCCCGCCCGGATCCCGGCCCCGGCCCGGATCCCGGCTCCGGCCCTGAAGACCCTGAAGGTCCGGGCCCTGAGGACCTGGTCAGGGCCGCCCGTGCCGCCGGAGTCCGTGACGCCCGCCTGCTGGAGGCCATGCGGTCCACCCCGCGCGCGGCCTTCGTCCCCGCCGCGCACCGCGCCTCGGCGTACGCGGACGTGCCGATCCCCATCAGCCACGGTCAGGTGACGACGCAGCCCTCCCTCGTCGCCATGATGATCGACGCGCTGGGCCTCACCGGGAGCGAGTGCGTCCTGGAGATCGGCACCGGCCACGGCTTCCAGACCGCCCTGCTGGCCCGCCTCGCCACGTACGTCGTCAGCGTCGAGCGCTGGCCGGACATGGCGCGGCAGGCCCGGGCCAGTCTCGGCGCCCAGGGCGTCGGGAACGTCGAGGTCGTCGTCGGCGACGGCACCCTCGGCATGCCCGCCCGCGCCCCCTACGACGCCGTCGTCGTCTGCGCCGCCTTCCCGGAGGTGCCACCGCCGCTGGTCCGGCAGCTGCGGGTCGGTGGCCGTCTCGTCCAGCCGATCGGCCCGGGCGGCCAGGAGGAGGTCGAGCTGTACGAGCGCACGGCCGCCGCCCACGGCCTCCTGCGCAGGGGCAGTGTCGTGGCGGCCCGCTTCGTCCGCCTCTACGGGGACTACGGATATCCCGCGACGGACCCGTTCGGGGATGCTGGGTGACGATTCGGGGATGCTGGGGGACATGGTGGCGGTCGTGACGGTCCTGGGCGTCGACGCGTGCGCGGCCGGGTGGGTGGGGGTCGAGCTCCGTGACGGCCGGTTCGCAGGGGCTCGCCTGAGCAGCGACCTGCGCTCCCTGCTGCGCGAGGCACCGGCAACCGGTGGCGGTGGTGACGTCGGGGTCGTGGCCGTGGACATGCCCCTGGGGCTCCTCGACACGGGGTGGCGGCACGCGGACACCGAGGCGGCCGCCTTGCTGGGCCGGCTCCGGAGCAGCGTCTTCCGAGTGCCTCCGCGCGCGGTGTGGCAGGAGGAGGAGTACGAGGCCGCGAACCGCAGATGCCGGGAGCTCACCGGCACCGGGCTGAGCCGCCAGAGCTGGGGGCTCGCCGTCAAACTCCGCGAGGCGAACGGCTGCCTGGCGGACGCCGGGAGCGACCGCCTCTTCGAGGTGCACCCCGAGGTGTCGTTCCGGGCACTGGCGGGCGGGCAGCCGCTCCCGCACCGGAAGAAGAGCTGGGCGGGGCAGATGGCCCGCCGCTCCCTCCTCGAGGCCGCAGGCGTCGTCATTCCCGACGAACTGGGGGACGTGGGACGCGTGGCGCCGGACGACGTGCTGGACGCGGCGGCCGCGGCCTGGAGCGCACACCGGATCGCCCTGGGCCGCGCGCGCTCCCTCCCGGACCCGCCGCAACGCGACGGCCGCGGCCGTCCGGTCGCGATCTGGTACTGACCCCCGCGGACGGGGCAGCTGCCGGCCGCCCTCCGCGGACGGGGAAGCCGTCGGCCGCCCCTGCGCACACAGAGGGCCGAAAAAAGTAAAGCAAGCACGCTTGCTTGTTTCTGGTCGCGGTGCCATGCTCCGGACACCACGCCGTGTCCCGGAGGGAGCGCACCGTGTCCGACCCCGCAGTCGTCCTGGACGACTTGCGTGCAGAGAGCGAGGAACTCGACCGGCTCGTCGGCGAGCTGAGCGAGGAGCGGTGGTCCGCGCCGACCCCTGCCGCCGGCTGGACCGTCGCCCACCAGATCGCCCACCTCGCCTGGACCGACGATGTCGCGCTGCTCGCCGTCACGGACGCGGAAGCGTTCGGCACGGAGGCCCAGAAGGCCCTCGCCGCGCCCGACACCTTCGTCGACCGGGCCGCGGAGGCGGGGGCCGCCCAGCCGCCCCACCTGCTCGTCGCCCGCTGGCGCGCCGGCCGTGACCGGCTTTACGAGGCCCTGCGCGGCGCGCCCGCGGGAGCCCGCTTCCCCTGGTACGGGCCGCCCATGAGCGCCACGTCGATGGCGACGGCCCGCCTCATGGAGACCTGGGCGCACGGCCAGGACGTCGCCGACGCCCTCGGAGTCGTACGCGCACCCACCGCCCGGCTGCGGCACGTCGCGCACATCGGCGTACGCGCCCGGGACTACGCCTTTCTCGTGAACGGCCTCGAGCCGCCGAAGGAGCAGTTCCGCGTCGAGCTCACCGGACCGGGCGGCGAGACGTGGACGTACGGGCCCGCGGACGCTGCCGAAGGCCAGGGGAGGGTCACCGGCCCCGCGCTGGACTTCTGCCTGCTGGTCACGCAGCGCGCGCACCGCGACGACCTCGCCGTACGGGCGGAGGGCGCGGACGCCGACCGGTGGCTGGACATCGCCCAGGCCTTCGCAGGCCCTGCGGGTGCGGGCCGCGCACCGAAGGGGGCGTGAGGATGGCTCCGGAGCCGCTTCGTATCGGCAACGCCTCCGGCTTCTACGGCGACCGCTTCGACGCCGTGCGCGAGATGCTCACCGGCGGTGAACTCGACGTCCTCACCGGCGACTACCTCGCCGAGCTGACCATGCTCATCCTCGGCCGCGACCGGGCGAAGGACCCGCGGCTCGGCTACGCCAAGACCTTTCTGCGGCAGCTGGAGGAGGGCCTCGGGCTCGCCCACGAGCGCGGGGTGCGGATCGTCACCAACGCCGGCGGGCTCAACCCGGCGGGACTCGCGGACGCGGTGCGCGCACTCGCGGACCGGGTCGGCGTGCCCGTGCGGGTCGCCCACGTCGAGGGCGACGACCTCACCCCCCGCTTCCCCGGCGCGCTCGCGGCCAACGCGTACCTCGGCGGGGGCGGGATCGCCGCGTGCCTCGCCGCCGGCGCCGACGTCGTCGTCACCGGGCGGGTGACGGACGCGGCGCTCGTCACCGGGCCCGCGCAGTGGCGGTTCGGGTGGGGGCCTGAGGCGTACGACCAGCTCGCGGGCGCGGTCGTCGCGGGCCACGTACTGGAGTGCGGGACGCAGGCGACCGGCGGAAACTACGCCTTCTTCACCGGCCATGGACTCCGGCGGCCCGGCTTCCCGCTCGCGGAGCTGTACGCCGACGGCACGTCCGTCATCACCAAGCACCCCGGCACCGGCGGTTTCGTGGACGTCGGCACGGTCACGGCGCAGCTGCTGTACGAGACGGGCGGCGCGCGGTACGCAGGTCCCGACGTCACCGCCCGCCTCGACTCCGTACGGCTCACCCAGGACGGGCCCGACCGGGTCCGTGTCGCGGGCGTGCGCGGCGAGGCCCCGCCGCCCACGCTCAAGACCGGTCTGGTCAGGGTCGGCGGCTGGCGCAACGAGGTCGTGTTCGTCCTGACGGGACTGGACGTGGAGGCCAAGGCGGAGCTGGTCCGGGGACAGATCGAGGACGCCTTCGCGCATGCCAAGTCCCGGCCGGAGGAGGTCCGCTGGGAACTCGCCCGCACCGACCGCCCCGACGCGGACACGGAGGAGACGGCGAGCGCGCTGCTGCGGCTGGTGGTGCGCGACAGGGACGCGGAGGCGGTGGGACGCGTCGTCAGCGGCGCCGCGATCGAGCTGGCGCTCGGCAGCTACCCCGGCTTCCATGTGACGGCCCCGCCGGGGAAGGGCACACCGTACGGGGTGTTCGACGCGGTGTACGTGGACGCGGCGTCGGTCGAGCACGTCGCGGTGCTGCCGGACGGGGCGAGGGTGCCGGTTGCGGCGGCGGGCCGCACGCGGCCGCTGGAGCCCGTCGCCGCACCGTCCCTGCCCGAGCCGCTGCCGGCGGACGGTCCGGCGCGCCGCGTACCGCTCGGCGTCGTCGCGGGCGCGCGCAGCGGAGACAAGGGCGGGGACGCGAACGTCGGTGTCTGGGTCCGGACGGACGAGGAGTGGCGATGGCTGGCCCACGAGCTCACGGTGGACCGCTTCCGTGAACTCCTCCCGGAGACCGCCGGACTGACGGTCGTACGGCACGTCCTGCCGAACCTTCGCGCGCTGAACTTCGTCGTCCACGGCCTGCTCGGCGAGGGCGTCGCCGCCCAGGCCCGCTTCGACCCCCAGGCGAAGGCGCTGGGCGAGTGGCTGCGGGCACGGCACGTCGAGGTGCCGGAGGCGCTGCTGTGACGACGCCGGGTTTCCTTCTCCCCGCGCAGCGGCCCACGCCCTCGGCCATCACCACACACCCCCAACGGAGGTGACCCCATGACCGTCCTCCCCAGCACGCTCGACACGACGTCGCCCGAGTACGCCGCTCACCGCGCCGCCATGCTCGCCAAGCTGGACCAGCTCGAGGCCGAGCACGCGAAGGCCCTGGCCGGGGGCGGCGAGAAGTACGTCGCCCGGCACCGGAAGCGCGGCAAGCTGCTCGCCCGCGAGCGGATCGAGCTCCTCCTCGACCCGGACACGCCGTTCCTGGAGCTGTCGCCGCTCGCCGCGTGGGGGAGCGACTACCCCGTCGGCGCCTCCCTCGTCACCGGCATCGGCACCGTCGAGGGCGTCGAGTGCCTGATCACCGCCAACGACCCGACCGTACGCGGCGGAGCAAGCAACCCCTGGACGCTGAAGAAGGCCCTGCGCGCCAACGAGATCGCGTTCGCCAACCGCCTCCCGGTCATCAGCCTGGTCGAGTCGGGCGGTGCCGATCTGCCCTCCCAGAAGGAGATCTTCATCCCCGGCGGTGCGCTCTTCCGCGACCTCACCCGGCTGTCCGCCGCCGGTATCCCGACCGTCGCCGTCGTCTTCGGCAATTCCACCGCCGGCGGGGCGTACGTGCCCGGCATGTCCGACCACACGGTCATGATCAAGGAGCAGTCGAAGGTCTTCCTCGGCGGCCCGCCGCTCGTCAAGATGGCCACCGGCGAGGAGAGCGACGACGAGTCCCTCGGCGGCGCCGAGATGCACGCCCGCACCTCCGGCCTCGCCGACCACTACGCCGTCGACGAGCACGACGCCCTCCGCCACGCCCGCCGGATCGTCGCCCGCCTCAACCACCGCAAGGCGCACCCCGATCCGGACGCCCCCGCGGCGGAGCCGAAGTACGACGAGGACGAGCTCCTCGGCATCGTCCCCGAGGACCTCAAGACCCCCTTCGACCCGCGCGAGGTCATCGCCCGGATCGTCGACGGCTCGGACTTCGACGAGTTCAAGCCGCTGTACGGGACGAGCCTGGTCACCGGCTGGGCGCGGCTGCACGGCTACCCCGTCGGCGTTCTCGCCAACGCGCAGGGCGTGCTGTTCAGCGCCGAGTCGCAGAAGGCGGCCCAGTTCATCCAGCTCGCCAACCAGCGCGACATCCCGCTCCTCTTCCTCCACAACACCACCGGCTACATGGTCGGCAAGGAGTACGAACAGGGCGGCATCATCAAGCACGGCGCGATGATGATCAACGCGGTGGCGAACTCGAAGGTCCCGCACCTGTCCGTCCTCATGGGCGCCTCGTACGGCGCCGGGCACTACGGCATGTGCGGACGGGCCTACGACCCGCGCTTCCTCTTCGCCTGGCCCAGCGCCAAGTCCGCCGTCATGGGCCCGCAGCAGCTCGCCGGCGTCCTGTCGATCGTCGCCCGCGCGTCCGCCGCCGCGAAGGGGCAGCCGTACGACGACGAGGCCGACGCCGCCCTGCGTGCGATGGTGGAGCAGCAGATCGAGTCCGAGTCGCTGCCGATGTTCCTGTCCGGGCGGCTGTACGACGACGGCGTCATCGACCCGCGCGACACCCGCACGGTCCTCGGCATGTGCCTGTCCGCCCTCCACACGGCTCCGGTCGAAGGCGCGCGCGGCGGCTTCGGCGTCTTCAGGATGTGAGGCCCTGATGATCCAGTCCGTACTCGTCGCCAACCGGGGCGAGATCGCCTGCCGGGTCTTCCGTACCTGCCGTGAGCTGGGCATCGCGACCGTCGCGGTGTACTCGGACCCGGACGCCGACGCCCTGCACACGAGGGAGGCCGACGCCGCCGTACGCCTCCCCGGCGCCACCCCCGCCGAGACCTATCTGCGCGGTGACCTGATCGTGAAGGCGGCGCTCGCGGCGGGCGCGGACGCGGTGCACCCCGGATACGGATTCCTGTCCGAGAACGCAGGCTTCGCACGTGCCGTCATCGACGCGGGGCTGGTGTGGATCGGCCCGCCGCCCGAGGCCATCGAGGCGATGGCGTCCAAGACGCGGGCCAAGGAACTGATGGGCATCGCGCCCCTCGCCGCGTCCGACGTCACCGAGGAGGATCTCCCGGTGCTGGTCAAGGCGGCAGCGGGCGGTGGCGGTCGCGGCATGCGGATCGTGCGCGAACTCGCCTTCCTCAAGGAGGAACTGGAGGCCGCGCGGGCCGAGGCGCTCGGCGCCTTCGGCGACGGAGAGGTCTTCGTCGAGCCGTACGTCGAGAAGGGCCGCCATGTGGAGGTGCAGATCCTCGCGGACGCGCACGGCACGGTCTGGGCGCTCGGCACCCGTGACTGCTCCCTCCAGCGGCGTCACCAGAAGGTCGTCGAGGAGGCCCCGGCGCCCGGGCTGAGCCCGGAACTCACCGCCTCCCTCCACGAGATGGCCGTCCGCGCCGCCCGCGCGACGGACTACCGGGGCGCCGGCACGGTGGAGTTCCTGGTCGCCGACGGCACGGCGCACTTCCTGGAGATGAACACCCGCCTCCAGGTCGAACACCCGGTGACGGAAGAGGTGTTCGGCATCGACCTCGTCGCCCTGCAGCTGCGGGTCGCGGAGGACGCCCCGCTCCCGCCCGCCCCGCCGGATGCCCACGGCCACGCCGTCGAGGCCCGCCTCTACGCCGAGGACCCGGCCCGCGACTGGACCCCGCAGACCGGCACGCTGCACCGCCTCTCCGTGCCGGCCGGGTCCGGCGTGCGCCTGGACACCGGGTACGCGGACGGCGACCGCATCGGGGTCCACTACGACCCGATGCTGGCCAAGGCCGTCGCCTGGGCGCCCACCCGGGCGGAGGCCGTGCGCAAGCTGGCCGGCGTGCTGGAGCGCGCCCGCGTGCACGGGCCGGTGACCAACCGGGAACTGCTCGTACGGTCACTGCGGCACCCCGAGTTCGCCTCGGCCGCGATGGACACCGGCTTCTACGACCGGCATCTGCCGGAGCTGACCGCTGCCGAGGACGGCGAGCAAGTGGCCGCGCTCGCGGCCGCCCTGGCGGACGCGGCCGCCCGGCAGACGGCCGGGAGCGCCACCGCCCGCCTCGGCGGCTGGCGCAACCTTCCGTCGCAGCCGCAGGTCAAGCGGTATCTCGGCCGCGAAGGCGAGCACGAAGTGCGCTACCGCCGCACCCGCCACGGTACGGAGGCCGAAGGCTTTCCGGACGTGCGGGTCCTCGACGCGAACGCGCACGCCGTACGGCTGGAAGTCGCCGGGGTGCAGCGTGAGTTCCGGGTCGGCCGCTACGGCACCCGTGTCCACGTCGACACGGTCGCACGCGCCTACACCCTCACGGAAGCGCCCCGCTTCCCCGATCCCGCGGACCGCCACGAGCCCGGCTCGCTGCTCGCGCCGATGCCCGGAACCGTCGTACGCATCGCCGATGGCCTGGCCCCCGGGGCTGCGGTCACCGCCGGGCAGCCGCTCGTCTGGCTGGAGGCGATGAAGATGGAGCACAGGATCTCCGCTCCCGCCTCCGGCACGCTCACCGCGCTCCACGCCGCCCCCGGCCGCCAGGTCGAGGTCGGTGCCCTTCTCGCTGTCGTACAAGCCGCCGCACCAGCCGCCGTACAGGAGGACGCCACCCCATGAACAGCGTCATCGAGAGCGAAGAGCACACCGCACTGCGCGCCGCCGTCTCCGCGCTCGGGCGCCGGCACGGCCGCGGCTACGACCGCGAGGCGCTGTGGGCCGAGGCCGCCAAGCTCGGCTACCTCGGCGTGAACCTGCCCGAGGAGCACGGTGGCGGAGGCGGCGGCATGGCCGAGCTGTCCATCGTCCTGGAGGAGCTGGGCGCCGCGGGCTGTCCGCTGCTGATGATGGTGGTCTCGCCCGCCATCTGCGGCACCGTCATCGCCCGCTTCGGCACCGAGGAGCAGAAGCGCGCCTGGCTCCCCGGACTCGCCGACGGCAGCCGCACCATGGCCTTCGGCATCACCGAGCCCGACGCCGGATCGAACTCGCACCGTATCACCACCACGGCCCACAGGACCGAGGACGGCGGCTGGCGGCTGACCGGCCGCAAGGTCTTCATCTCCGGCGTCGACATCGCCGACGCCACGCTCGTCGTCGGACGGACGGAAGACGCGCGCACCGGCAAGCTCAAGCCCTGCCTGTTCATCGTCCCGCGCGACGCCCCCGGCTTCACCCGCTCGCAGATCGACATGGAACTGCACGCCCAGGAGAAGCAGTTCGAGCTCGTCCTCGACGACGTGGCGCTGCCCGCCGGCGCACTCGTCGGTGGGGGTACTCCCCCTGGCTCCACCGGGGGGACCCCCACCCACGCCGACGTCCCCCTGGGCCCGGCGGCCCGGGAGGTGCCCCCAGGGGGAGAGGACGCGGGCCTGCTCCAGCTCTTCGCCGGGCTCAACCCGGAGCGGATCATGACCGCGGCCTTCGCGATCGGGATGGGGCGTTACGCCCTCGCACAGGCCGTCGACTACGCGAGGACCCGGCAGGTCTGGAAGGCCCCCATCGGCGCCCACCAGGCCATCGCCCACCCCCTCGCCCAGGCCCACATCGAGCTGGAGCTCGCCCGCCTGATGATGCAGAAGGCCGCCGCCCTCTACGACGCGGGCGACGACCTGGGCGCGGGCGAGGCGGCGAACATGGCCAAGTACGCGGCCGCCGAGGCCTGTGTGAAGGCCGTCGACCAGTCCGTGCACACCCTCGGCGGCAACGGCCTCACCCGCGAGTACGGCCTCGCCGCGCTGATCACGGCCTCCCGCGTCGCCCGGATCGCTCCGGTCAGCCGGGAGATGATCCTCAACTACGTATCCCATCAGTCCCTGGGTCTCCCCAAGTCGTACTGACAGACGCGATTCTGGCGCCACCATTCCATCGCCGAAGGGCTGCAGCTGCCATGGTGATCACCAGCGAGTACGCGGACGTCCCTGCCGTCTCCCTCCCCATCCACGACGCCGTCCTCGGCCGCGCCACCGAGTACGGCGACACCGTCGCGCTCATCGACGGGGCGGGCGACATGACGATCACGTACGCACAGCTCGACACGTTCCACCGCCGTATCGCCGCCGCGCTCGCCGACGCGGGCGTGCGCAAGGGCGATGTCCTCGCCCTGCACAGCCCCAACACGGTCGCCTACCCGACGGTCTTCTACGCCGCCACGCGCGCCGGGGCGTCCGTCACGACCGTCCATCCGCTCGCCACGGCGGAGGAGTTCGCCAAGCAGCTGCGCGACTCCTCCGCCCGCTGGATCGTCACCGTCTCCCCGCTCCTCGAGACGGCCCGCCGCGCCGCCGAACTCGTCGGCGGCATCGAGGAGATCTTCGTCTGCGACCAGGCGGAGGGGCACCGCTCGATCCTCGGCATGCTCGGCTCCACCGCTCCGGAGCCGGACATCGCCGTCGACCCGGCCGAGGACGTCGCCGCCCTCCCGTACTCCTCGGGCACCACCGGCGTCCCGAAGGGCGTCATGCTCACCCACCGGTCCATCGCCACCAACCTGGCCCAGCTGGAGCCGTTCATCCCGATGAAGCCCGGCGACCGCATCCTCGCGGTGCTGCCGTTCTTCCACATCTACGGCCTCACCGCCCTGATGAACGCCCCGCTGCGCAGCGGGGCCACCGTCGTCGTGCTGCCCCGCTTCGACCTCGAGCAGTTCCTGGCCGCGATAGAGAAGCACCGCATCAACGGCCTGTACGTCGCCCCGCCGATCGTCCTCGCCCTCGCCAAGCACCCGGCGGTCGCGCAGTACGACCTGTCGTCGCTGGAGTACATCGTCAGCGCCGCCGCCCCGCTCGACGCCCAGCTCGCCCAGGCCTGCTCGGCGCGGCTGAAGCTGCCGCCGGTGCGGCAGGCGTACGGCATGACCGAGCTGTCGCCCGGAACCCACGTCGTGCCGCTGTCCGCCGCGACCCCGCCGCCCGGCACCGTCGGGAAGCTCCTGCCGAACACGGAGATGCGGATCCTCTCGCTCGACGACCCCGGCCGGGACGTCGCGCCCGGCGAGGAGGGAGAGATCGCGATCCGCGGCCCGCAGGTCATGAAGGGGTACCTCGGCCACCCCGAAGCCACCGCCGACATGATCGACGCCGAGGGATGGGTGCACACCGGCGACATCGGGCGCGTCGACGAGGACGGCTGGCTGTACGTCGTCGACCGCGTCAAGGAACTCATCAAGTACAAGGGCTTCCAGGTCGCCCCGGCCGAGCTGGAAGCCCTGCTCCTCACCCACGAGGGCATCGCCGACGCGGCGGTGATCGGCGTCTACGACGCCGACGGCAACGAGGTCCCGAAGGCGTACGTCGTGCGACAGCCTGCCGCGAACGGCCTCTCGGCGGACGACGTCATGGCGTACGTCGCCGAACGCGTCGCCCCGTACAAGAAGGTCCGCCGCGTCGAGTTCATCGGCGGAGTGCCGCGGGCCGCGTCGGGGAAGATCCTCCGGCGCGAGCTGCGCGACCGCGAGACGGAACAGGCGCAGGGAACACCGGAGAAGTCGGAGATGGGGACCACGTGACACTGATCAGCACGGCGTCCGAGCGCGGCATCGCGACGCTGACCCTGGACTCGCCGGCGAACCGCAACGCGCTGTCCGCGCGGCTCGTCGGCGAGCTCGCCGACGCACTGACGGCCTGCGGCAAGGACCCTTCCGTACGGGCGATCGTGCTCACCCACACCGGGAGCACCTTCAGCGCGGGCGCCGATCTCAAGGAGCCGCCCAACCCCTACACCTTCGTCGCGCTGCTCCGGCAGATCGTCGAGCTGGCCAAGCCGGTCGTGGCACGGGTGGCGGGGCACGTGCGGGCCGGGGGACTCGGCCTCGTCGGCGCCTGCGACGTCGCGGCCGCGACGTCGGGGTCGGACTTCGCGTTCACCGAGGTGCGGATCGGGGTCGCCCCTGCGGTCATCTCCCTGCCGCTGCTGCCGCGGCTGGAGCCCCGCGCGGCCGCCCGCTACTACCTCGGCGGTGAGCGTTTCGACGCCGCCGAGGCCGCCCGGATCGGACTCGTGACGGCGGCCGGCGAGGATGTGGACGCGGTTCTCGCGCCCCTGCTCGACGGCTTCCGCAAGGCCTCACCGGGCGCCCTGGACGCGACGAAACAGCTGCTCACGGCTAGGGTGCGGGAGACCTTCGACCGCGACGCGGAGGATCTCGTACAGCGCTCGGCGTCGCTCTTCGCCTCGGCGGAGGCGCGCGAGGGGATGACCGCCTTCCTCGAACGACGGGATCCCGCATGGGTGGTGTGACCACTCCGAAGCAGGACCGCAGCCGGGTGACCCGGCAGCGCCTGCTGGAGGCGGCCGTCGCCTGCCTGGCCGAACGCGGCTGGGCAGGCTCGACCGTCTCGGTGGTCGCCGAGCGCGCCGGGGTCTCCCGGGGCGCGGCACAGCACCACTTCCCGACCCGGGAGGACCTCTTCACGGCCGCCGTCGAGTACGTCGCGGAGGAGCGCTCCTCCGCGCTCCGGGCCCTTCCGGTGCAGAACCGGGCGGCCGTGGTCCAGGCCCTCGTCGACCTCTACACCGGCCCGCTGTTCCGCGCCGCCCTGCATCTGTGGGTCGCCGCCTCCAACGAGGAGCAGCTGCGCGGCCGGGTCACCGAGCTGGAGGCGCGGGTCGGCCGCGAGACCCACCGGATCGCCGTCGAGCTGCTGGGTGCGGACGAGTCGGTGCCGGGGGTGCGGGAGACGGTCCAGGGCCTGCTGGACATGGCCCGGGGGCTGGGCCTGGCGAATCTGCTGACGGACGACGCGGCGCGGCGGGGGAGAGTGGTGGCCCAGTGGGGGCGGCTGCTGGAGGAGGCACTGGGCTGACGGCCCGGATCCGCCCGGTGTGACCCGGGCCACCCGCACATGCCGCGTTCGCGTCGTACCCTTTCCGCATGCTTCCGCTCGTACGCCGCCGCCACGTGGACTTCCTCCGCGTCACGAGCATGGGCTGTCGGACCTCTCTCTGACCTCCGACGCAAGCCCTCACCCCACCCCATCCGGCCCACCGGCCCCCGCTCCACCCGGGCGGACACCGGCGGTACGAGTTCCCGGTCATCGCCGGGACCGGCGACCGGACCAGACACAGCGGACGCACCCATGTCTCACTCGTCCCACCCACAGGACTACTCGCAGCTCCCCGTCGTCGACCTCTCCGCGGCCGACCGCGGCCCCGCCGCCCGCGCCGAGCTGCACGCCCGGCTCCACAGCGCCGCCCACGACGTCGGCTTCTTCCAGCTGACCGGGCACGGCGTGACCGACGCCGAGACCACCGCGCTCACGACCGCCATGCGGGACTTCTTCGCACTCCCCGAGGCCGACCGGCTCGCCATAGACAACGTCAACTCACCGCACTTCCGCGGCTACACGCGCGTCGGCGACGAGCGCACCGGCGGCAGCCGGGACTGGCGCGACCAGCTCGACATCGGGGCCGAGCGGCCCGCACACACCCCCGGTCCCGGCGAGCCCGCCTACTGGTGGCTGGAGGGCCCCAACCAGTGGCCCGCCGCGCTGCCCGGGCTGCGTACCGCCGCGCTCGCCTGGATCGACCGGCTCGGCGGGGTCGCCGAGAAGCTCCTGCACGAGCTGCTCGCGGCGATCGGCGCGCCCCCGGACTTCTACGACGACATCTTCGGCGACCGCGCGCACCTGCACCTCAAGCTCGTGCGGTATCCGGGAAGCGCGCCCGGCAGCTCCGGGGACGGGGCGGGCCAGGGCGTCGGCGCCCACAAGGACTACGGTTTCCTCACCCTGCTCCACCAGGACCGGATCGGCGGGCTCCAGGTGCAGCGCGAGGACGGCGCCTTCCATGACGTACCGCCGCTGCCCGGAGCGTTCGTCGTCAACCTCGGCGAGCTCCTCGAAGTCGCCACCAACGGCTATCTGCTCGCGACCAACCACCGCGTGGTCAGCCCGCCCGGTGCCACCGAGCGGTACTCCGTGCCGTTCTTCTACAACCCGCGCCTGGACGCCCGGATCGCGCCGCTGCCCTTCCCGTTCGCGGCGGACGCGCCAGGCGTCACCGCGGACCCGGCCAATCCGCTGTTCGCGGAGTACGGCCGCAACGAGCTCAAGGGCAAGCTGCGGGCGCACCCGCTGGTGGCCGCCCGCCACCATGCGGCGCTGGTGGATCGGGCGGCGTGACCGGGCACGGGGCGGACCGGGCGCGGGGCGGACCGGGCGCGGGGCGGACCGGGCGCGGGGCGGACCGGGCGCGGGGCGGAACCGGACGGTGCTTGCTAGCCCCTGTCCGCGATGTCGGCGTGGCCCTCGATCTCGCGCGGGTCGCGAGAGCCCGGGCCGATGTACCGGGCGGACGGGCGCACCAGGCGCCCCGTCCGCTTCTGCTCCAGGATGTGCGCCGACCAGCCGGCCGTACGGGCGCACGTGAACATCGACGTGAACATGTGCGCCGGGACCTCGGCGAAGTCCAGCATGATCGCCGCCCAGAACTCCACGTTCGTCGCCAGGACCCGGTCCGGGCGGCGGTTGTGCAGCTCCTCCAGCGCGGCCTTCTCCAGTGCCTCCGCGATCTCGTAACGCGGCGCACCCAGGTCCTTGGCCGTACGCCGCAGCACGCGGGCGCGCGGGTCCTCGGCCCGGTACACGCGGTGGCCGAAGCCCATCAGCCGCTCACCCTTGTCGAGGGCCTTCTTCACGTACGCCGTCGCGTCGCCGGTGCGCTCGATCTCCTCGATCATGCCGAGGACACGGGACGGCGCACCGCCGTGCAGCGGGCCGGACATGGCGCCGACCGCGCCGGACAGGGCGGCCGCCACATCGGCACCGGTCGAGGCGATGACGCGGGCGGTGAAGGTGGAGGCGTTCATGCCGTGCTCGGCGGCCGACGTCCAGTACGCGTCGACGGCCTTGACGTGCTTCGGGTCCGGCTCGCCGCGCCAGCGGATCATGAACCGCTCGACGACCGTCTGCGCCTTGTCGATCTCGCGCTGCGGCACCATCGGAAGGCCCTGCCCGCGGGCACTCTGTGCCACGTACGACAGCGCCATCACGGCGGCCCGCGCGAGGTCGTCGCGCGCCTGCGCCTCGTCGATGTCGAGGAGCGGTTTCAGGCCCCACACGGGCGCGAGCATTGCGAGCGCGGACTGGACGTCGACGCGGATGTCACCGGAGTGGACCGGGATGGGGAACGGCTCTGCGGCCGGCAGACCGGGGTTGAAAGCGCCGTCGACCAGCAGGCCCCACACGTTCCCGAACGACACACGACCGACGAGATCCTCGATGTCGACGCCGCGGTACCGGAGCGCGCCGCCTTCCTTATCCGGTTCGGCGATCTCCGTCTCGAACGCGACGACTCCTTCGAGTCCGGGTACGAAGTCGGACATGAGGCGGCTCCTCGTGAGTTCGGTTCGGTCGCACCGGTGGTCGAACCGGATCGGTTTCCCCGGTGATGCCCCGCGCGGGGGGTGGTCACCCCAACCGCGTCGTAGGAAGGCCACAGTGGCCCAGCGCATGATTTTGGCCGGTTCCGACGATGCGGGGAAGCGTGACATCCGGCACACTCCGCCGATCCGGTTCCGGAGGATTAGCGGCACTCGGTGCCGGGCAAACTCGCCCGCCGCGAGGGAGGCGGGCCAGGGCTGCTCCCGGGTCGCGCAAAGAAGGTCAAAAAAGGGTTGAGCCACGCCGGTAGGGGTTTCTAATGTGTGACCTACGTAGGAAAGGAGGTGGTTCGGAAGTGATTTCTTCCCGGACGAGCGAGGTGGCTGCGGGCTAGCGGCCCGTCGTCGCACATCGTGCGCCTCGGCAGGCCGTCTGCCGAAATCCAAGCAGTCACCGACCCGCGGGCTCGCCGGTACGTCCGGCCGGCCTCCTCTTCGGAGGAGACCAGAGCCCGCGGGTTTCTGCGTTTCCCGGGGCAGTGCCGGCGCGCGTGCGTCAGGACGGGCTCAGGCTGCCCGTGCGCCGGGCACCTGCCTTCCCCGGTATGCAGGACGACCACGGCCGCCGCCGGCAGCACGGCGCTCAGGACGGCCGGGCCGGTGAGGGCCGGGGCCGGATCGGCGAGGGCGGGGTTCTCCAGCAGCGCCCCGGACCGCGATCAGGCTGCCGGTGAGGGGGAAGACCGCGCGCCACGGTGCTGTTCTGCTACCCGGCTACCCGGCTACCCGGCTACCCGGCGACCGGGCGGCCGGGCCTGCTGGCGGAAGGCTGGTCCGGCACTCCCGGCACCGTCGGCTGCACGCTGGAGAACCGGCTGCTCCGGGACGCGTACGCACACTTCACGGCAGCCGGAATCGCGGTGCGCGGGGTCAGCACGCAGCGCCGGGACGAGCAGCGGGAGTTCGCGGCGGCGGAGGACCTCCCCTTCCCGCTGCTGTCGGACATGGACACGCGGCCGGCCGCGGCGCTGCGGCTGCCGACGTTCAGGGCCGGGCAGTCCCTGCGGTGGAAGCGGGCGGCGCTGGTGGTGGACCGGGAGCGTACGGTCCGGCACGTGCAGTTCCCGGTCACCGACATCCTCGCCGCCGTGGAGACGGCGCTGGAGCGCGGGCGCGAGGTGGCTGCGGCCTCGCGGTGACGTCGGGGTGACGGGTCGCGGGTGACCGCCGTCAGGGTGACAGGCGCTCCACCCGCCAGCCCGAGGGCTGCTCGGCCGTCCGTACGTACCGCAGCCGGTCGTGCAGCCGGTTCTCGTGCCCCTGCCAGAACTCGACCGTCTCCGGCGTGACCCGGTAGCCGCCCCACTCCGGTGGCACCGGGACCTGCTCCCCTGCCGGATAGCGGGCCGCGAGCTCCTCGTAACGGTGCAGCAGCTCCGTCCGTGAGGCGATCACCGAGGACTGGGCGCTCGCCCAGGCGCCGAGCTGGGAGCCGTGCGGGCGGGTGCGGAAGTAGGCGGCGGTCTCGTCGCGTCCGACGCGGGTCACCGTGCCGTTGACGATGACCTGGCGGGCGAGCGGGTGCCAGGGGAAGAGCAGTGAGACGTACGGATTGGCGTCGAGCTCGCGGCCCTTGCGGGAGGTGTAGTTGGTGTAGAAGACGAAGCCGCGGTCGTCGAAGTGCTTGAGCAGCACCGTGCGGGAGGAGGGCCGGCCGTCAGCGGTGGCCGTGGAGACGATCATGGCGTTCGGTTCGTGGAGGTGTCCGGCCGCGGCGTCCTTGAACCAGTGGACGAACTGTTCCATCGGTTCGGCGGGCAGATCCGCCTCGTGCAGCGGGGTCGAGCGGTACTGCTCGCGCATGGCGGCGGGGTCGAGAGCGTCGGTCACGTGGTCATCCTGCCCTAGGCGCGCGAGCCGTCCTGCGCGGATCCCTCCCGCTCCCCGGCGCCTTCCCGCGGTGGCCATGGTGGCTGTGCCGGGGGCTCCAGGCGCGGTGGGTTTTCCGAAGAGCAACGATTTCCAGGAAATTCGTGTGTCCTGCATCACGTTCCAGTTGAATGGCCGAGCGTGCGTCCGCACGTGAGTACACGTCCTGCAGGGGGTGCCGGGATGAGTGCGTCCAGGAGTGAGACCGCCCATGCTCTGGGGCCTGACGAGCCGGAACGGGAGCCGGAGCGGGTCGGGCCCGGGTCGGATCTGCTTGCCGCGTTGCTCGACGGGATGGACGCGGCACTGTGCGCGTTCGACGCGGACGGCGTGATCACACACTGGAACCGGGAGGCCGAGCGGATCCTCGGTTGGTCGCCGGAGGAGGCCGTGGGGCGGCGCGGGTTCGCGGGGTGGGCGGTGCGGTCCGCGGACGCGGACGAGGTGCAGGGGCGGCTGATGGGCGCGATGCAGGCGCCGGGGCGGCAGGTGCACGAGTTCGCGCTGCTGCGCAAGGACGGCGGGCGGGTGCTCGTGCGGACGCAGTCGGCGGGCGTGCGCGGGGCCGACGGAAAGCCGGCGGGGGTGTACTGCGCGTTCAGCGAGGTGCATGCGCAGATCGATCTGGAGCGGTCGATCGCGCTGAGCGAGGCGTTGTTCGAGGACGCCTCGTGGGGCGTCGTCCTCGTGGACGTGGATCTGCGGCCGACCGTCGTCAACGGGCACGCGGCCCGGATGCTCGGCTCCGGCGTGCGGACGCCGCTGCTGGGGCGACCGCTCGGTGAGCAGATCGTGCAGGGCGTGGAGGAGCTGGAGGGCGCGCTGCAGCATGTGCTCGCGGAGGGGTCGCCGGGCGCGCTCGCCGAGCTGTGGGTGACGGTGCGGACGGACGAGGGGGAGCGCAGGCGGTGCTGGCGCAGCGGGTTCCTGCGGCTGGCGTCGCCGCTGGCGGAGGAACCGGTGCCGCTGGGGGTCGGCTGGCTGTTCCAGGACGTGACGCAGGCGAAACTCGCGGAGCAGGACGCGGACCGGCTGCGGTTCCGGTTCAGCCAGCTGCACCGGGCGGCGCGGGCGGCCGCGGAGTGCGAGGACCCGATGGAGGCGGCGACGGCGCAGGTGGACTTCGCGCTGGCCGGGTTCGCGGATCATGCCCTGGTCGACGTGGTGGCGGCCGGAGACGCGCGCGAACGGCTCGTACGGGCCGCGGCGACGCCCTCGGGTGCGCCGGGGCCGGTCGCGCGCGTGGCCGGCGCCGGGATCCCGGTGCGCTATGCGCAAGGGCATCCGGCGCTGCAGGCGATGGACCGCACCGGCTCGGTGCGGGCGAGCGCAGGAGGGGGCAAGGCAGGAGGGGGCAAGGGCGGACCGGAGGCGTGGGCGGCGGAGCGGCAGTGGCCCCGCGACGCGGTGCACGCCCTGTGCACGGTGCTGCGCAGCCGCGGGCGCACGCTGGGCGTGCTGACGTTCCTGCGGGCGGCGAACCGTCCCGCGTTCGAGCGCCCGGACGCCGTGTACGCCGAGAGCGTGGCGACGCGGGTGGCGGCGGCGCTGGACCTGTCAGGGGTGCGGGGATCCGGGGTGCAGGGGCAGCCGTGAGCCGCGGCCTCGCGGCGCTGCGGTCTCACGGCGCCGTGGTCTCGCGGCGCTGCAGTCTCGCGGCGCCGTGGTCTCGCGGCGCTGCAGTCTCGCGGCGCCGTGGTCTCGCGGCGCCGCCGCGCGTGAGGCCCGACGTGCGCGGCTCAGCGCCGGTAGAAGATGCGGTCCCCGTACGCGTCCATGACGCGCCCGTTCCACTCGTGGCCGCCGTCGACGTTCCCGGACCGCAGCAGCGGCGGCTCGATGCCGCGCGCGACGAGCTCGCCCGCCGCGGCCGCCATCGTCGCCTGCATCAGCGCGCTGGTGACGACCGTCGAGGCCGGGGCGAAGGGGGCCTCGATGCCCTCGGCGGTCAGCTCCGCGTCCCCGACCGCGATCTTGGAGTCGAGGACGATGTCGCAGTGGTCCTTGAGGTAGGTACCGGAGACGTGCCGGGAGGGGGTGCCTCCCGTGCCCGAAGGACCATGGGGGAGGGTCTCCGTCGCGTACGCCACCGACGTCACACCGATCACCGTGAGCCCGAGGGCCCGCGCGTGCATGGCCATCTCGACCGGGAGGGCGTTGCGGCCGGAGAGGGAGATGATGACCAGCAGGTCGCCGGAGCGGGCGGGGCTGGAGTCGAGAACCGCACCCGCGAGGCCGTCCACACGCTCCAGCGCGGAGCCCAGCGTGGCGGGCATGACGTCGACGCCGACGACGCCGGGCACGGCGAGCAGGTTCATGAGGGCGAGGCCGCCGGCGCGGTAGACCACGTCCTGGGCGGCGAGCGAGGAGTGGCCCGCGCCGAAAGCGAAGAGCCGGCCGCCTGCGGTGACGGTGTCCGCGATGGCGGAGCCGGCGGCCGCGATGGTGTCCGCTTCCTCGTCGCGCACGCGCTCGAGGAGGTTGATCGCGGCGTCGAAGAACTGACCGGCCAGCTTGTTCTCGCCCATTGCGGTGGCCCCTTCTCGTCGTGTCGCGGATCACGTTGCGGTCCGGACCATTGCTCTGTCAATACGGGGTTCTCACGGTGGGGCCCGGTTGTCAGTGCGATGCGTCAGAATTGGGGCAGGGCCATCGTCACGATTCTTTTGTCACAGCATCGAGGGGCACGTATGTCCGGACTGATCGACACAACGGAGATGTACCTCCGCACCATCCTCGAGCTCGAAGAGGAAGGCGTGGTCCCCATGCGCGCCCGGATCGCGGAGCGGCTCGACCAGAGCGGCCCCACGGTCAGCCAGACCGTGGCGCGGATGGAGCGCGACGGACTGGTCACGGTCGCGGGTGACCGGCACCTGGAGTTCACCGAGGAGGGCCGGCGGCTGGCGACGCGCGTGATGCGCAAGCACCGGCTCGCCGAGTGCCTCCTGGTCGATGTGATCGGCCTGGAGTGGGAGCAGGTCCACGCCGAGGCGTGCCGCTGGGAACACGTGATGAGCGAGGCAGTGGAGCGGCGCGTGCTGGAGCTGCTGCGCCACCCGACGGAGTCTCCGTACGGCAACCCGATCCCGGGTCTGGAGGAGTTGGGCGAGAAGGCGGAGGCCGACCCGTTCCTGGACGACTCCATGGTGAGCCTGGCCGAGCTGGACGCGGGCGCCGAGGGCAAGACGGTCGTGGTCCGGCGGATCGGCGAGCCGATCCAGACGGACGCCCAGCTGATGTACACGCTGCGGCGTGCGGGCGTGCAGCCCGGCTCCGTGGTGAGCGTGACGGAGTCCGCGGGCGGTGTGCTCGTGGGCAGCAGCGGCGAGGCGGCGGAGCTGGAGGCGGACGTGGCGTCGCACGTGTTCGTGGCGAAGCGCTGACGTCGCGGTTTCGCCCGAGCGGCCCGAGGCCTTCCCCGGGCGTCCCGGCGCTCCTGGAGTTCTTCACGCGCCCGCACCGCGCATGCGGTGCGGGCGCGTCGTTCTCGCCCCGCGTGCGCGGTGCGGGCGCCACCGACGCGTTCGCACTCGTGGACACACGTGAGAACGCGCTTTCCGGCCGGAATGGCAGCGCCCGGGCGATTCGCGTGCCACGCTGAGCTGAGGCATATGACTGGGGGTGGCGGATGCCGTACCGACACAGGGAGGGCCCCGGCGCTCAACAGCGCCGGGGCCTGTCCTCCCCTGTGCGACCCGGAGCCCCGAGCTCTCAGGGTCGCTCCCCTCGGACCGGTTTCCCCGAGCGGCCCGCCTCCCGCAGAAGATCTCCCCTCGGCGACGCGCGTCAATCCTTGAGCATGGTCACTCGAACGAGGGGTGTTCGGCGCGGGATCACGGGTTTCGAATGGAAGTTCGATAGTCTGGCGTGACTCGATCGCTTGTCGATCACTGCTTGTTCGCTTCGGAATCCGCAGGGGACAGAAGGGGGTGCCAGGACCATGGCGCGGCGCATCGACGTGACGGGAGCGGGCGGCGTACGCCTCGCTGCCTGGGAGTTCGCCGATCCGCCCAAGGGGCGCGGTGAGACGGACCGCACCCAGGGCGTGTTATTGCTCCACGGGCTGATGGGCCGCGCCTCGCACTGGGCGTCCACGGCCCGCTGGCTCGCCGAGCGGCATCGCGCGGTGGCGCTCGACCAGCGGGGGCACGGGCGCAGCGAGAAGCCGGCGGACGGCTCGTTCACGCGCGAGGCGTATGTGTCGGACGCGGCGGCCGCGGTGGAGCAGCTGGGCCTCGCCCCGGTCACGCTCATCGGTCACTCCATGGGCGCCCTCACCGCCTGGCAGCTGGCCGCCGAGCGGCCGGACCTCGTCCAGGCCCTGGTCATCTGCGACATGCGCGCCTCCGCACTGGGCGCGGCCTCCCAGCGGGAATGGGAGGACTGGTTCCGCAGCTGGCCCGCCCCCTTCGCGACCCTCGCGGACGTCCGCAAGTGGTTCGGCGAGGACGACCCCTGGGTCGAGCGCCCGAACCCCGCGCGCGGTGCGTTCTTCGCCGAGGTGATGGCCGAGGGTACGGACGGCTGGCGCCCGGTCTTCTCGCGCCGCCAGATGCTCACCTCCCGCGAGACCTGGGTCCACGACGCCCACTGGGACTCCCTCGCCCAGGTCCAGTGCCCCACGCTCGTCGTCCGAGGCCTCGACGGCGAACTGGGCCGCGCCGAGGCCCAGGAGATGGTCCGCGTCCTCCCCCGCGGCCGGTACGCCGAGGTCCCGGACGCCGGCCACCTCGTCCACTACGACCAGCCCGCCGCCTGGCGCAGCGCGATCGAACCGTTCCTGGACGGCGTCCTGACGCCGTGACAGGAATGTCCGTGACGGCGGCGTCCGTGAGAGGAGCCGCCGCGCCGCTCCTCGCCGCGCCGGCCGTGCCCTGCTTCCCGCTCGTGCACCGGCTGACGCCGGCCGGGAGCGCGGCGGACCGGGACCACCGTCACTGACCCGGTCCGCCGCGGCGGGGAGGTGGCTCGGATGGCTCAGAAGGCGAAGACCGCGGCCTCGGTGAGGCTCGAGTGCATCTCGCACGCGTTGCCGTACGTGGCCGACCAGCTGACGCGCTTGCCCTGCCAGACACCGTCCGCGGTGATGGTCACAGGGTCCCACTGACGGGTGCACGGGCCGCCGACCGCGCGGGACAGCAGACCGAACTCGCCGTCCACCGCGTTCAGCTCCTTGCACGCCGCCTTGGGCGAGGGGTGGGTGCCGCCCGGGGTCGGCGCACAGCTCAGCGTCACCGCGCGCTCGGCGGTGGCCGTCGCGGCCTGGTCGCCCTTGCCGACCGTCAGCACCAGAGCCGACGGCGGGTAGAGCCCGGCCGGCTGGGCGGGCGGCGCCGCGTGTGCGGCCCCGCCCACGGCGAGGAGGAGGGCGGCCGCGGAGGCCGTCGCACCGAATGTGCTGACGATGTAACGCATAGGTGAATCCCTTTCGCTGGTGAGTGCGATTGCGCTCGGGAGTCTTGCTGATGCGTACAGTGATCGCACATCCAGCGCCTGTTTCCGGCCGCACACGTTCCGGTAGGGGGACCGAACGGTCGTTCGGGCAGTTCGGAGGGGGTGTGCGGGGTGGACGCCCGAGTGTCCAGCATATGGACAAGGTTCGGTGGTACAACCCGAAACGATCCTTTGACCTGCTCGTTTCAGGAATTGGTTCCATCTTGGAGCACTGCCCCACGCGTCCCTTCGACCGGAAAACATCGGGCGTCCGCCTCGGTCGATTCGGGTGCTGATCTCTTCGCGGATCTCCGGTCTGTTCGCTCCCGCGGCCTTTGGGCCGATCGGGTTGCGGTGCGCCGTGCCGCGTCCTCAGGCGTCACGTCAGCAACGGAGGCGCCGGTGTTGACGTCCGCCGATGCGCACATCGCATACGAACCCTTCACACCGACCGGCGCCTCCGTCCCCTGCGGACATACGCCCCCAAGGCGCCCTGGCCCTGCCTGCTGCCGGGGCCAGGGCGGCGCTTGCGGGCGGGGGCCGCGGCCCGTCAGCCCTTGCTGACCGCCGTCAGGATCTCCGGCAGTCGTTGCGCCGTCTGGGGTGCGGCGACCCGCAGTCCGCCCCATGCCACGACCGCGCCGTACGCGAGCCCCAGCGGCAGCAGACTCCACAGCGCCGACTCCGCGTTGGCGGCATTGAGCCAGATCGTGAGCCCGATCACCGGGGCGCACAACAGAGCCGACGCGATCATTCCGCCGAAGATGGAGATCCAGGCCAGCCCGCCCTGACCCGGCGCGACGTTCTTGTACGCGCTGTCCTGCGGGATGGAGTACGGGAAGCGGGCCGACGCCACCGCGCCCGTCGCCAGCATCGAGCCCAGCAGCGCGACCGCCAGTCCGAGCGCCTCCGGGAGTGCCTCCCAGTTGCCCAGGATCGCCGCTGTGACGACGGTGACCAGGACCGTGTACGGGAGCGTGATCAGCGCCAGCGCCAACGCGCGGGCGCGCAGTTCGAGGTAGGCGTCGCAGGGCGTCGAGATCGTCTGGGCCACCATCCAGAACGCGGAGGTGTCCTGCCCGAACTGGTTGTACATCTGGATGCCGAGCATTCCCGACGCGAAGCACGCGAAGTAGACCGAGCCCGTGCCCTGAAGCGCGTTGAAGACCGGCACGATCGCACCGATGACCAGCGCCGTCACCCACGCCGTCTTCGTCTTCGGATCGCGCCAGACGTAGCGCAGGCTGCGCTGCATGACCGTGCCCGTACGCCCGCCGGGCAGCAGCCGGTGCAGCCCGCCCTCGGACGCCTTGCGGCTCGGCTCCGACGCGGCCGCGAGCGTCGAGCCGTCCGGGCTGGTCATCAGCCGGGTGAGGCTGTGCTGCCACGCGTACAGCAGCACACCCAGCGCGGCCACGGACAGCGCCAGCTGCGCAAGGGCCGTGCCGTACGAGCCCGAAGCCGCCGAGTCGATCGCGCCGATCGCCGAGGCCGGCGGGAGCCAGCGCACGACGTCCGCCACCGGTTCCAGCGCCGCGAGGCCGCCCGCCGCGCCGATCCGCTGCGCTCCGAAGTTCGCGAACTGGATGCCCACGCCGATCACCAGACCGCTGAGCACCGCCAGGTCGCGGCCCTTGCGCGAGGTCAGCAGCCGGATGTTGGCCGCCGCGACCGCCCGCGCCAGCGCCACGCACACCAGCAGCGTCAGGGGTACGGCCACCACCGCGACCAGCACCGCTCCCGCGCCGTGCGCCAGCGCCAGCGCGCCGCCCACGGCCAGACAGAGCGTGAACAGCGGGCCGATGCCCACCAGCGAGGCCACCAGCAGCGCGGAGACCAGCGGGCGCGGGCGCAGCGGCAGCATCACCAGCCGGGTCGGGTCGAGCGTCTCGTCGCCGCTCGGGAAGAAGAGCGGCATGAACGTCCAGCCGAGCGCGAGCACGGCGACCAGCAGCACCACCACCGTGGCCGCGTTCGCCTCGCCGCGGAGCAGGATCAGCCCGATGAGCTGCGCGGCCGCGAAGAGCAGCGCCACGACGGCCGTGGCGACGAAGGCCGCCCGGCGGCCCGTGGACTGGCGCAGCCCGTTGGTGAGCAGCGACAGCTTGAGCCGTACGAAAACGGCGGTGAGCGCGGCGGTGGCCGGAGTCGTCGTCGGGGGCGTCGGAGGCGTCGCATGCGTGGCAGTCGTCATCGCGAACCGCCGCCGCCCAGCCAGTCCAGCGAGTCCCCGGTGACCCGGTCGCTCGCCCCGACCAGCTCCAGGAACGCGTCCTGCAGCGACGACGCCGAGCCCCGTACCTCCTCCAGGGTGCCCTGCGCCCGGATCCGGCCCGCCGCCATCACGGCGACCCAGTCGCACAGCGACTCCACGAGCTCCATCACATGGCTGGAGAAGACGACGGTCGCCCCGGACGTGGTGTATCGCTCGAGCACTCCGCGGATCGTCTGCGCCGAGACCGGGTCGACGCCCTCGAACGGCTCGTCCAGGAACAGCACCTGCGGATTGTGCAGCAGGGCGGCGGCCAGGCCGATCTTCTTGCGCATACCGGTCGAGTAGTCGACGACCAGCTTGTGCTGTGCCCCCGCGAGATCCAGTACGTCGAGGAGCTGCGCCGCCCGCTTGTCCACCTCGTCACCGGGCAGCCCGCGCAACCGGCCGGTGTAGGCGAGGAGTTCGCGTCCGGACAGCCGCTCGAAGAGCCGCAGTCCCTCGGGCAGCACACCGATCCTGGCCTTGATCTCGGCGGGGTCCTTCCACACGTCGTGGCCGGCGACCTCGACGCGGCCCTGGTCGGGGCGGAGCAGCCCGGTCACCATCGACAGCGTCGTCGTCTTGCCGGCGCCGTTCGGCCCGACCAGGCCGATGAACTTGCCCGCGGGCAGGGTCAGATCGATGCCCGCGACGGCGATCTGCTCACCGAACCGCTTCCACAATCCCTCCACGCGGACGGCGGGCGGTACCGTTTCCGGCGTACCGCCCGCCGACTGGAGCTCCGTGCGGCCCGATTCCTGGGTCGCATTCTGGTCCGGCATCGTGTGCTGCCCTCCGTTGTCCCCGTATGTACGGGAACAACATTACGATCGGCGGGTCCGCCCGGCGGCTGCCTCCCGTCCACACGCGTAGGCCAGCGGGCTGATGAGCTCCTCCGCGTCCGGCAGCCAGCGGTTGGCCGGCGTGGGGCGGCGGGCCCACTGCACCGCGCCCTGACCGCCGATGCGTGTCGGCGGCGCCGCCACGTAGTGACCCTCGCCGCGCGCCACCAGGTCGATCGAGCTGGGTGCCCAGCCCAACTTCCGTACCAGATCAAGGGCCTTCGCCGCGCCGCCGGGAAGGACGAAGAACATCATCCGCCGGTCCGGGGTGCAGGTCACCGGGCCGAGCATCAGATCCATCCGCTCCATCCGGGCCAGCGCCAGGAAACCGGCGGACTCCGGGACGTCCAGCGCGTCGAACGTCCGCCCCGTGGGCAGCAGGATCGACGCCTTCGGATGCTTCCCCCACAGCCGGCGCGCGACGACGGCGCTTCCGGTCGCCTGGCTCGCCCAGTCCGGGCGGACGGCGTGCGCCCCCGGCGCCTCGCACGCGGGCGCGCCGCAGGAGCACCGCTCCGCGCCGTCGACGGCCTCGAGCCAGGTGCCGGGGAACACGTCCCAGTGGCGGTCCTCCGCATACCGCACGGCGCTGTCCAGCAGCTGTTCGCCCCGCTGCTTGGGGATCTGTGCGGCTTCCACGCCGATGGTCTCTTCCACGCTGAACACAACTACCGCCGTCAGCGCGGGTTACGGGCGCGCACGGGCGGGGGCACGGTGCATCGATCCTGCATTTGGGGCGCATGGGTGCATGGACGGGGGCGCGCGTGCGGCCGGGGCCGGGCGGGAGGGTAGCCCCTTGCGGGTGAGTGTCATTCACCCGTAATCGTCCGAGCTCATCGGCATTCTCCGGATAACCGCCGGGAAGTTGTCAATTGGAGATCATGAACTCGATCGAAGATCGTGATTGCAGATCGCGGGGCGAGCTCGCGGTGGGAGATCACGGTCGGAGGTCACGAACCGGGCGGTCCGGTACAGGGGGTAGTCATGGCAGCGAGGCCACTCGTCGCCCGCCAGCCGAACGAACGGCTGCAGGCGCTCATCCAGGAAGCCGCGTGTTCCAACGCCGGGCTGGCCCGCCGGGTCAACCTGGTCGGCGCGGAGCGCGGACTCGATCTGCGGTACGACAAGACGTCCGTGGCGCGCTGGCTGCGCGGACAGCAGCCGCGCGGGCGGGCGCCGGGGATCATCGCGGAGGCCCTGGGCCGCAAGCTCGGGCGCACGGTCACGATCGACGAGATCGGCATGGCGAACGGGAAGAACCTGGCGTCGGGCGTCGGGCTGCAGTTCGCGCCGACCGTGCTCGGGGCGATCGAGCAGGTCTGCGAGCTGTGGCGCAGCGACGTGGGCCGCCGCGACTTCCTGTCCGGGGCGACGATCGCGGCGTCGGCGCTGGTCGAGCCCAGCCGTGACTGGCTGATCACGGCCGCGGACGCGCAGGTGGCGCGCACGGCAGGGTCACGGGTGGGGGTGTCGGACGTCGAGGCGGTACGGGCGATGACGGAGGCGCTCAAGACGCTGGACCACCGCTTCGGGGCCGGGCATGTGCGGCCGGTCGTCGTCCACTACCTCAACAGTGTGGTGTCGGGGCTGCTTTCGGGCTCGTACCGGGAGCCGGTGGGCCGGCAGCTCTTCGCGGCCGTCGCCCGGCTCACCGAACTCGCCGGGTACATGGCGGTGGACACCGGCCAGCCGGGGCTCGCGCAGCGCTACTACATCCAGGCTCTGCGGCTGGCGCAGGCGGCGGGCGACCGTGCGTACGGGGGGTACGTCCTGGCGGCGTCGATGAGCCACCTCGCGGCGCAGCTGGGGAACCCGCGGGAGATCTCTCAGCTCGCTCGAGCGGCGCAGGAGGGTGCGCGGGGGCAGGTGACGCCGCGCGCGGAGGCGATGTTCTACGCGGCCGAGGCGCGGGGCCACGCGCTGCTGGGCGACGCCCGGGCCTGCCACCAGGTCGTCGGCAAGGCGCTGACGGCGCTGGAGCGGGCCGGCGCGGAGTCGGGGGACGACCCGGCCTGGATCGCCCACTTCGATCACGCGTATCTGGCCGACGAGCTGGCGCACTGCCACCGCGACCTGGGCGAGGCGGACGCGGCCGCCCGCCGCGCGGCCGACTCCCTGGAGGGCCACCCCGAGTCCCGCGCCCGCCGCCGCGCGATCGGGCTGGTCCTGCTCGCGTCGGCGCAGGTCCAGCAGCGCGAGGTGGAGGCGGCCTGCCGGACGGGCACGCAGGCGGTGGACCTGCTCGGGACACTGAGGTCCAGCCGGGGCGCGGAATACCTGGAGGACCTCCAGTACCGGCTGGAGCCGTACGGGAACGAGCCCGCGGTACGGGAGTTCGCGGCGAGAATGGAGCTGCACGCGGCCTGAACGGGCGGCGTTGAGCAGCGTCTTGAGACGCGATCTTGTTACGGGTGCCACACGTGTGTGCGGAGGGGCTGATGCACCCGGTAGCGTGAACCGACGATTCCGTAGGTTTACGTGTAGGAGTCCCGGTGACGCGAAGCGGACAGGGTGACGAGGCGCAGCTTCCGGCTGCGCAGCCCGCGCACGAAGGTGTCGTGCTGCCCGCGGACGGCAGCGAACCCTGGATACCCGGCGTCGGCGGGGAACAGGTCGCTCCGGCGGGCGGGGCGCCCTGGGGTCAGCCGTGGGGTCCCGAGCAGGGGCAGCCGCAGCCGCAGCCGTATCAGCAGCTTCAGCCTCAGCCTCAGCAGATGCCGGGGCAGCCCGGGGCGTACGCGCAGCCGCTGCCGCCGCAGCAGCCGCACCAGCAGTTCCCGCAGCCGCACCAGGCCGCCCAGCCGTTCCCGCCGTACGACGCAGGGGACACCGGCCAACTGCCGGGCCAGTACGCGCAGACGGGCGGGCAGCTCCCGGCCGCCGCGCCCGACGCGGACGCCACCCAGTACATCGCGCCCTTCCAGCCCGCCGCGGGGGCCCTCCCGTACGAGAACCCCGCCGAGTCGACGCAGTTCCTCGGCATGCAGCCCGCCGCCGCGGGCGGCGACGCGGAGGCCACCCAGTACCTGCCGCCCGTACCGCAGGGCGCCCCGTACGGGGTCCGTCCCGGCGCGCCCGGTGACCGTCAGCCTCCCGCCGAGTTCGACAACCTCTTCCGCAGCGAGGGCGCGGCGGCCGGTGGCGGGGCGGAGGCCACGCAGTTCCTGCCACCCGTGCCGCCGCAGCCGCACCCTCAGCAGCCGCACCCGCAGCAGTCGTACGCGCCCACGCCGCAGTACCAGCCGGCCTACGAGCCCTCCTACGTTGACGAGCCGCAGCAGCGCCACCGCTCGCGGGTGCCGCTCATCGCCGCGGTCGTCGTCGGCTGCGCCGTGCTCGGTCTCGGCGCGAGCGCGCTGATGTTCGGCGGCGGTGACGACGACAAGGGCCAGAACGACGACAAGACCGTCGCCGCGGCGACCTCACCCGGACCCGGCTCGACGGGCGAGGGCGCCGCCGACCCCGCGAAGGCGCAGGCCGAGGCGCTCGACAAGCTCCTCGCGGACAGCAGCGACAGCCGCGACTCGGTGATCGCCGCGGTCGAATCGATCAAGAAGTGCGACAACCTCGACCGGGCCGCCGAGGATCTGCGCGGCGCGGCCGAACAGCGCCGTGGCCTCGTGACCCGCCTCGAGGGCCTGTCCGTGGACAAGCTCCCGGACAACGCGGCGCTCACCACGGCGCTCACCAAGGCCTGGGAGGCCTCCGCGAAGGCGGACGACCACTATGCGGCGTGGGCGGGCCAGGTCGACGGCAAGAAGGGCTGCCGCAACGGCAGGGCGGCCGAGACGAAACAGTCGGGCCAGGCGGGGCGCGCCAGTAACGACGCCACCAAGGCCAAGCAGGAGGCCTCCGGCCTCTGGAACTCCATCGCCACCAAGTACGACCTCACGAAGCGCGCACCCTGGCAGCTCTGACGCCCCCGCGCGGGTCCGTCGCCGGAGGGACCGAGGGTGCGCCCCTGGCCGTGGGGTCGGCCGGGGTGTTCGTCCTCGAGCGCCGCCGAGGTGCGCCCGGACCGGCGGGTGAGCGGGGGGTGTCCCTCCTCGAGCGCCGGACGGGCTGGGAAGAGCCAGAATCGCCGAGTGAGCAGGCGTGTCCGTCCTGGAACGCCGGAACGGGCTTCATGTGAGCCGGTACCGCCAGGTCGGCCGGAGTGTCCGTCCTGGAACACCGATCGGGCGGGGAATGAGCCCCGTATCGCCCGGGTCTCCGCCCGCGAGCGCCGGACGGGCCGGGAATCAGCCCGTGCCGCCCGGTGAGCCGGGGTGTCCGCACGCGAACGCCGGGCCCCACCCGCCGGTACCGGCGGGTGGGGCCTGCTGCGGAGCCACAGGGCCCCCCGCCCTGCGGCTACGCCGTCGGCGAGTCCCGCATCGTCGTGCTGACGTCGACGAAGCCCTGCTTCTGGGCCACCAGCCGGCCGTCGCGCACGACCTGGAAGGTCACGCTGCGGTTCACCACGCGGGGAAAGCCGGGCGTCCCCAGCATGTCCTCGTAGCGCCAGCGCAGCGGCGGGGTGAGGCCGCCCGTGTCGACGCGGACGCCGCCGTCGAGGGCGTGGGCGACCGCGCCGGGGGTGATCTCGGAGCGGTCGAGGGACTCGATGACCTTCTTCAGGACCGTGTACGCGATCCACGTGGTCTGCACACCCGCGTCCGCCGCGTCGATCCGGTTGTCCCCGAACGCGTGCTCGCGGATCACTTCGCGCATCGTTCCCCACCGGGTGTCACCCGCGTCCGGGTACCACCCGGTCATGAACGCGCCCTCGAAGGGCCCGCTCGCGCCGCCCATACGGTCGATCAGCGGCTGGTCCACCGAGCTGAGGACCGAGGAGATCCGGACACTCTCCTTTTCCTCGCTCTCGCGCAGCCGTCGGAAGGAGTCGAAGAACGTCTCCGTACGCTCGCCGAGCACGGCGGTGACGCAGCCGTCGTCGTCGCCCGCCTCGTCGAGCGCCTCCTCGGCCTTCTCCGTGTACTCGGTGGAGTCCTCCGCCGCCTTGACGTCGATGGACGGCTTCCCGTCGCCCCGGGCCAGGCCGGCGTTCAGCAGGACCGGCAGATCGTCGCCCGTGACGCTGTCGGGCCGGACCAGGGAGACCTTCTCGCAGCCGGTGGCCAGCTGCTGCCCGTTGCCGGCGAGCAGCGCGGACTGGCCGCCGTTGACCGGATAGGAGAGGTAGCTGGTGAACTCCTCCTCGGAGACCCCGTAGCCACCGATGTAGGGAATGCCCGCCGCCTCCAGCGGCGCCATGAACGCGCGGCCGTGCTGGCTGTACGAGCCGACGACGGCGATCGCCCCCTCCTTCGCCGCGCGCCGGGCGCAGGCGGCGGCGCCGGTCGTCGTGTTGTGTTCGTTGCAGGTGAGGACGCGCAGCTCGTGGCCGTCGATGCCGCCGCGCGAGTTGACGTACCGGGCGTAGGCCTCCGCCATGGCGGGCATCCCGGGCATGTTGGTGGCCTTGGTCTCGTCCGGGGCGAAGGTCATGACGGTGACGGGCTCCCTGGAGTCCCCCGTGGCACCAGGGAGCACACCGCATCCCGACAGCGAGGTTCCGACCGCCGCCATGCACGCGGCGACGAGCGTCGCGGTCCTGTAGGGGCGGGGGGAGGAGGAAAGTCGCCATCCGGTCATGGGCATGCACATTTCCGCCTCATGGGTAACGTTGGAGTGAGGACACTTCAACGAAAAGTGACCAGAAGGTGAATTACGGGGGCTGGAGATCGCCGAGTTGTGGGGAACGTACGATCGATGCGTGCAAGCTTCGGTGCAGTGCCCTCAGTGCGGTGGCCTCACGTGCACGAATCCCTCGTGGCGGAGCTCGCAAGGACCGAGCTCACGAGGTGAACGTCAATGAACTCTTCCCGTCGCGGCCGTCGCTCCTCCACCATGGGCGACATGCCGCTCAATGACATGCCCTGGTGGCGCTGGCGCAGCAACGTGCGCTCGGCGCTGCACATGCTTTCCGACCCCGTCTTCCACCAGGAGACCTGGCTGGTGGGCCGCGAGGGGTACGGCGACGTCACCGACGCCGTGTACCGGCTGGTCGAGGACACCTGGCTGGACAGCTGGTCCGCCGAGAAGTACGTCGGGACGATCTTCCGGGACTCGGGAGAGGCGGCCCTGGTGGACGTGGCCGTGCTGCGGGTGCTGAGGATCATGCACCAGGTGGGCCCGGACGCGCCGGTGTCGGCGTACATGGAGCACCACGGCTGGCCGGAGGCCGTACGGGCCGCGCGCGAGGCGCACGTACGGCTGGCGACGAACGACGGGGAGGACCCGGACGCGCCGCCGCGGACGCTGGAAGTGCTGCGGATCATGACCCGCTCGGCGTGAGCGGGAGCGTGCGTTCCGCCCGGCCGTCCGCCCGGTGTTCCGCCTGACGGACGGGGCCGCCGGTGCCCGAGGGGGTGTGGCACCCTACGAGGATGACCGACCAGTACGTCCTCACGCTTTCCTGCCCGGACAAAAAGGGCATCGTGCACGCCGTCTCCAGCTATCTCTTCATCACCGGCTGCAACATCGAGGACAGCCAGCAGTTCGGAGACCGGGACACGGGCCTGTTCTTCATGCGGGTGCACTTCTCGGCCGAGGCGCCGGTGACGGTGGACAAGCTGCGGGCAAGCTTCGCCGCCGTCGGGGACTCGTTCCAGATGGACTGGCAGATCCACCGTGCCGAGGAACGCATGCGGATCGTGCTGATGGTCAGCAAATTCGGCCACTGCCTGAACGATCTGCTCTTCCGGTGCCGCATCGGCGCGCTGCCGGTGGACATCGCGGCGGTCGTCTCCAACCACACCGACTTCGCCGAGCTCGTCGCGTCGTACGACATCCTCTTCCGCCACATCCCGGTCACCAAGGACACGAAGGCGGACGCCGAGGCGCAGCTGTTGGAGCTGGTGCGGGCGGAGAACGTGGAGCTGGTGGTGCTCGCCCGCTACATGCAGGTGCTGTCCGACGACCTCTGCAAGCAGCTGAGCGGCCGGATCATCAACATCCACCACTCCTTCCTCCCCAGCTTCAAGGGCGCGAAGCCCTACCACCAGGCACACGCGCGCGGCGTCAAGCTGATCGGCGCGACCGCCCACTACGTGACGGCCGACCTCGACGAGGGCCCGATCATCGAGCAGGAAGTCGAGCGCGTCGGTCACGAGGTGACGCCGGATCAGCTGGTGGCGATCGGCCGCGACGTGGAGTGCCAGGCGCTGGCCCGCGCGGTGAAGTGGCATGCGGAGCACAGGATCCTGCTGAACGGCCACCGCACGGTGGTCTTCACCTAGGCGTACGAGGCAGAGACACGCGGAGGGGACAGGTTCCGCCCGCCCGGTCGGTGCCGGTCGCCCGGTCGGACGGTCAGAGGCGCGACAGGGAAGCCGCCGCGAAGAGGACGTCGCGGATCGCGTCGCGGTCGCCGTCCTGGCCGGCCGCGGCCTCGGCGGGCGAGACATGCCCGGCGACGAGCTGGCAGAACTCGACGGCGTCGAGCGCGACCTGGGCCACCGCGTGGCCGGGGTCGCCGAGGGCGGCGGGGGAGTCCAGGGCGATGTACCAGTGGCCGCCGCCCGCGCCCTCGACCTCCAGGTGCAGGGAGCGACCGGGAGAGCCCGCCGTGACCAGGTGACGGGCGGGGCTCGCGAGGCCGGCGCGGCGGCGGGCGGCCAGGGCCGCGGGGAGCAGCCGGGCCGCCAGGTCGATCATGTGGTGGAGATGGGCGGCGCTCGGCGGATCGTACGGATAGTCCACCGCGTTCGCGATGTCGTCCGCGTGCACCCAGCACTCGAAGGCGCGGTCGAGCAGTGAGTCCCGCAGCGGCAGCGCGAAGTCGCCGTACGACACGGACAGCTCGGCGACGCCGCGGCCCGCGAACGAGACCGTCCGCACCAGCGTGTGGCTCTGCTCGCGCCACGGCATCCGGATCCTCCGCGTCGGCGGGAAGTGCGCGGAGCGCCAGTACCGCTCGGTGCGGTCGGACGGCGAGCGCGGCGCGGCCTCGCCCGCCGGGTCCTCCAGGCCGAGCGCGGACGTGACCAGCCCGTCCACGGACATCAGGTGGCCGATGACACCCGCGACCGTCGTCTTGCGGCTGACCGCCTCCTTGCCGTCGAACCACTTCAGCCGCAGCGGAGTGTGCCACTCCGAGTCGCCGATGTCCCGCAGCAGCGCGTCGAGCCGCGCCGTCTCCGCGTCGTACGGGGTCGCCCACGCGGGCACCGGGATACGGGCGGGCCGGCGGCCCAGGCAGTTCTCCAGCACCCGGGACCGCAGCAGCGGGTCCAGGTCCAGGTCGCGGTCCGTGTGCAGCAGCCCGACCGCGTCGCGCAGCCGCAGCGCCTCGTCCGCGCACGGGGCGCACTCGGTGAGGTGCTCCTCGACCGCCGTGGTCTCCTCGGCGGAGCACGCGGACAGCGCCCACGCGCCCAGCAGGGACTTCAGCACGCCGTGGGGCAGTCGGCCCGTGGCTAGGGGCTCCTCCGGCGGCACCGGCTCGGGCAGGACCGGCGGCGGCGCCAGGTCGTCACCCGCCGCCCGTGGCCCCGGTATGCGCGCCGCGGCGCCGGGCCCGTCCTCGGGCTCGTCGGCGCCGCGGCCGCCGTCGACCGGGCCGGTCACAGTGAGCGTCCGTATCCGGGCGGTGAGGAGCCTTCGACGAGCGGGCGGGTGTTCGCCGTGGACAGCAGCTGAAGGCCGAGCCGGAGCCGCCGCCGTGCCTCGTCCTCCGTGACCCCGAGGTCGGCAGCCGTCTGCCGGTAGTCCCTGCGCTGGACGTAGGCCAGCTCCAGTGCGGCCCGCAGCGGCGCGGGCATCGATGTCACGATGTAGTCGGCGCGGGCGGCGACCGACGCGCGCCGGATCTTCTGCTCCAGCTCCTCCGTGGTGCTGCCGCCGCTCTCCGCCTGCACCGCCGACTCCTGCTCGCGCAGGCGGTGCACGGCCTGGCGGTGGGTGAGCCGGGCCACCCAGGACCGCATGTTGCCCTGCTTGGGGTCGTACGCGTCGGGGTTCTCCCACACATAGCCGAAGACCTCACGGGTCACCTGGTCCGCCGCCGCGTCGTCGTCCAGCACCCGGTGGGCCAGGCTGTGCACGAGCGAGGCGAACCGGTCGTACAGCTCTCCGAGCGCGGCGGCCTCGCCCCGCGCCAGTCGCTGCTGCATCCTGCGGTCCCAGCGGGGTGGTGTGTCCTTGGCCATCCGGCGCCCCCAAACCCTCCGCATGTTCGCACCTGTTGCTGCCGTCGTCCTCTCGAATGTAGTGGGCCGTGCCGCCGGCGCACCCGTCTTTGCGGCAAGTACGCCTCCCTGGGTTTGGTCTCGGGACTGTTGGGCAGCGGCGCCTGGAAGACAGGCTTCCGTATCTCGACGACGAGGAGGGCCGGACGCGTGATGCTCAAGGTGGACCGGGCGGAGCAGGGCGCGTGGACCGTGCTGCACATACGGGGCGAGCTCGATCTGGTCAGCTCGCCCGTGGTCCGCCGCCGCGTCCACGAGGCCGTGGCCCTGGGCCGCCGCGATCTGGTCCTCGACCTGTCCGGGGTGCAGTTCTGCGACTCCAGCGGCGTCGGCGTGCTCATAGCCTCCCGCCGCCTGATGCGGTCCTGCCAGGGCAGGCTGCGGCTGATCCTCCCGGCGCGGGGAGCCGTCGACCACTCGCACGTGAACCGGGTGCTGGCAGCGCTGGGCGTCCGCCGGCTCTTCGACGTGTACGAGGACGTGGCCGCGGCCGTGGACGAGGAGGCGGAGCCCCTCTCCGCGTAACGGGAGCGGGACCCGGCCATGTCGACGTACCCTCCCCGCATGGACAGCGCAGAGTACGAGCGGAAGATTGCCCACCGGTTCGCGGAGTTCGATCAGGACGGCAGCGGCTACATCGACCGTGAGGACTTCAACAGGGCGGCGGCCTCGTTGCTCGCCGAGTTCGGCACGACGGCACGCTCCGACAAGGGGCAGGCCCTCTATTCGGGCGCCGAGGCGTTCTGGCAGGGCATGGCGGGGATGGCCGACGTGGACGGCGACCAGCGGGTCACGCGCCAGGAGTTCGTGACCGGCGCGGTGAAGAGACTGCGGGACAACCCCCACCGTTTCGCCGAGATCGCCCGCCCCTTCCTCCACGCCGTGATCGCCATCGCCGACGTGGACGGCGACGGGGTCACTCCGTCGAACGCGGCGCGCGTGCTGCGGGTGCTGGGGGTCGAGCCGGACCGGTGCGAGGCGGTGGCGCGGGCGCTGGACGCGGACGGCGACGGCCGCATCAGCGAGGACCAGATCCTGGCGGCGTTCGCGGCGTACTACGTCACGCCGGAGCCGTAGCACCTGCGGCGGGCCCACGGGGCGGAGCCGCATATCGGCACAGCCCCTCCCCGCCCCACAGCCCCTCCCGGCCCCTTCCCGTACCGGGGTGCCGCCACTGACCCCGTTTGCGGGCGGGGCTCAATCTCGAGGACGGGCACCCCGGCCGCGGCTCGGTGCCGGAGACGCCCCGTGGGCTGAGGGCTGAGGGCCGGGGCTTGCCCCCGGTGCGGGAAGGGGCGGGCAGGGGAGAGAAAAGGCGCCGCCCCGGCCCGCGGCTCACCCTCCTTCGGCACCCGCACCCGCACCGGCACCGAACCGCTCGCGCAGCTTGTATTTCAGGACCTTCCGCAGCGTCTCGTTGCGCGGCAGGGCCTCCACCCTCTCCAACTGCTCCGGCAGCTTGTGGGTGGCGAGGCCCGTGCCCCGCAGATACGCCGTGACCTCGGCCAGCGTCAGCGGTGGCGCGGCCGGGGGCTGTTCGATCACCGCGCAGACGCGCTCGCCGCGGTCGGCGTCCGGGAGGCCGATGACCGCCACGTCTCCCACGCCCGGGTGCGCGTGCAGCAGGTCCTCGATCTCCTTGGCCGAGATGTTCTCGCCCTTGCGGATGATGACGTCCTTGAGGCGGCCGGTGAGGACGAGGTGCCCCGACGGCGTGAGGTGCCCGAGGTCCCCGGTGATCAGGAAGCCGTCCGCGTCGAATACGGCCGCGCTCTGATCCGGGTCCAGGTACCCCTGGCAGACCGCCTCCCCGCGCAGCCGCACCTCGCCGTCGACGATGCGTATCTCCATGCCCTCGGGGGGCCGGCCCTCCGTCGTGGCGAGGTTCTCCGCGGTGTCGTCCGGTGAACCCATGGTGATCATCGGCACCTCGGTCATGCCGTAGCCGTGCGTGAGCTGGACGCCCATCTCCCGGACGACCGCGTGGTACAGCTCGGGCGGCTTCGCCGCGCCCCCGCCGGCCAGCAGCCGCAGGGTGGGAACGACCGGCTCCCCGGGCTGCCTGCGCTGCTCGGCCAGGAACATCGAGTAGAAGGCCGTGGAGCCGCCGGCCGTCGTGACGCCGTGCTTGCGGTACGTCTCCAGGGCGTCCGGCAGCGTGAACTTCTCGAACAGCACCGCGGGGAAGCCGTACAGCAGCAGCATCACGAGATAGTCCGCCCCGCCGATGTGCGCGAACGGGAAAGCGATCGACCCGACGTCCTCGGGTGTGAGCCGCAGCGCGTGCGCCAGGCAGGAGCCGCCCGCGATCAGCGAACGGTCGGTGTGCAGCACGCCCTTGGGGTCGGAGGTGGTGCCGGAGGTCCAGTAGATCCAGCGCACGGACGTGCCCTCGGCCGGCGGCGGGGGCAGCACGGACGGGTCGCCGGCGGGCAGGGTGTCGTACGCCTCGAAGACGCCGCGCGCACCGAGCCGCCCCGCCATCGCCGTGTGGTCGAAGCCGCGCCACTCGCCCGGCACGGCGAGGAACTCCGCCTTCGACTCGCGCAGCGCGAAGCCCACCTCCCGGTCCCGGTAGAAGGGGATGACCGGCGACTGGACGGCGCCGATCCTGGCCAGCGCACCGGTCAGCAGGACCGTCTCGACGCGGGTGGGCAGTTGCCAGGCGACGACGGTGCCGGGCCGCACACCCGTGCCGTACAGCCCGGCCGCCACCCGTTCGCAGCCGTCCCGCAGCTCGCCGAAGGTCAGCCGGTGGTCGTCCTGGATCAGCACGGGCCGGTCCGGGGTGAGCGTGGCGCGGCGGTCGATCAGCTCCCAGAGGGTGCGGGAGGCGCTCAGGGCGTGTGCGGTGTCGGTCACGGCGGTCATGTCCCCCTCCAATGGAGCTGACGGCGAGTCAGATCGTGCGGAGAGCGTAGGGCCGGTCGCCTTGTCGGTCCAGGGGCGCGGGACTAGCCTGCTATCTGACGACCCGTCAGAACGTGTCAGGACCGCCAGAGCGGAGGGGGCCCGATGGAACGGGAACTGCCTCGGATCATCAGCGTCGACGACCATGTGATCGAGCCCGCACATCTCTTCGAGACATGGCTGCCGGCGAAGTACCGGGACCGCGGGCCCCAGCCGCTCACCGCCGGCATCGGCGAACTCGCGTACGTCGGCGGCAAGTACCGGATCACGATGGACCCGGACGGCCCGCCGACCGACTGGTGGATCTACGAGGACCTCACGTTCCCGTACAAGCGCAACATCGCCGCCGTCGGCTTCGACCGCGACGACATGACGCTGGAGGGCATCACCCGGGCCGAGATGCGGCGCGGCTGCTGGGACCCCAAGGCCAGGCTGGAGGACATGGACCTCAACCATGTCGAGGCCTCCCTCTGCTTCCCCACCTTCCCCCGCTTCTGCGGGCAGACCTTCGCCGAGGCCAAGGACAAGGAGGTCGCGCTCGCGTGCGTGCGCGCGTACAACGACTGGATGGTCGAGGAGTGGTGCGGTGACAGCGGCGGCCGGCTGATCCCGCTCTGCATCATCCCGCTCTGGGACATCGGCCTGGCGGTCGCGGAGATCCGGCGGAACGCGGCGCGCGGCGTGCGGGCCGTGACCTTCTCCGAGATTCCGACGTATCTGGGGCTGCCGTCGATCCACTCGGGCTACTGGGACCCGTTCTTCGCGGTGTGCCAGGAGACCGGGACGGTCGTCAACATGCACATCGGGTCGTCCTCGCAGATGCCCGCCGCCTCGCCGGACGCGCCGCCCGCCGTCCAGGCGTCGCTGTCCTTCAACAACGCGATGGCGTCGATGATGGACTTCCTCTTCAGCGGGGTGCTGGTGAAGTTCCCGACGCTCAAGCTCGCCTACAGCGAGGGCCAGATGGGCTGGATCCCGTACGCCTTGGAGCGGGCGGACGACGTGTGGGAGGAGCACCGGGCCTGGGGCGGGGTGCGGGACCTGATCCCGGAGCCGCCGTCGACCTACTACTACCGGCAGATGTTCTGCTGCTTCTTCCGCGACAAGCACGGCGTCGCGTCGCTGGACGTCGTGGGGCGGGACAACGCGACCTTCGAGACCGACTATCCGCACGTCGACTCGACCTTCCCGCACACGAAGGAGGTCGCGCTCGACCATGTGAAGGACCTCGACGACGAGACGATCCACAAGCTGATGCGCGGCAACGCGATCCGGATGCTGGGCCTGGACCTCGACTGATGGACCTCGCGTACACGGAGGAGGAGGAGGCCTTCCGGGCCGGGCTGCGCGAGTGGCTGGCGGTGGCGCTGCCGAAACTGCCGCCGAGGCCCTCGCCCGACGACTGGCCGGGGCGGCGGGCGTACGACGCGGGCTGGCAGCGGGCGTTGCACGACGCCGGGTACGCGGACCTCCACTGGGACGCCTCCCCGACCCAGCGGCTGATCTTCCTGGAGGAGACGGAGAAGGCCGGAGCGCCGTACGTGGGGGCGAATTTCGTCGGCCTGCTGCATGCGGGGCCGACGGTCGCCGCCGAGGGGAGCGAGGAGCAGCGCGAGCGCTGGCTGCCGCCGATCCTGCGCGGCGACGAGATCTGGTGCCAGGGCTTCAGCGAGCCGGACGCCGGATCGGACCTGGCGTCGCTGCGGACGCGGGCGGTGCGGGACGGCGACGCGTATGTGGTGACCGGCTCGAAGATCTGGACCTCGCACGCGGAGGTCGCCGACTGGTGCGAGCTGCTGGTCCGCACCGACCCGGGCGCCCCGAAGCACCGCGGGATCACCTGGCTGGCGATGCCGATGGACGCGCCCGGCATCACCGTACGGCCGCTGCGGACGCTCGCCGGATCGACGGAGTTCGCCGAGGTGTTCCTGGACGAGGTGCGGGTGCCGGCCGCGAACCGGGTCGGGGCGGAGAACGACGGCTGGCGCGTCACGATGGTCACCCTCTCCTTCGAACGCGGCACCGCCTTCGTCGGCGAGGTCGTCGCCTGCCGCCGCACGCTCGGCGAACTCGCCCGTGCCGCCCGCGAGAACGGCCGCTGGGACGACACCGCGCTGCGACGCCGACTGGGGCGCCTGAACGCGGAGTTCGGCGCGCTGTGGCGGCTCACCCAGTGGAACGTCAGCGAGTCGACCCGCACGGGCGGGGTGCCCGGCACCGGCGGCTCGGTCTTCAAGCTCCGCTACTCCCACGCGCGCCAGGAGCTGTACGACACGGCGGCCGACGTTCTCGGCCCCGACGCCCTGGACCTGGCCCGCGACTGGAACCTGGACCGCCTCTCCGCGCTGTCGTACACGATCGCGGCCGGCACCTCCCAGATCCAGCGGAACATCGTCGCCGAGCGGATACTCGGCCTGCCGAAGGAGCGGTGACCGGGCGTGCACTTCCAACTGACCGAGGACCAACGTGCCTTGCGGGCGGGCGTGCGGGAGCTGCTGGAGGCCCGCTTCGACCGGGACGCGCTGCGCGCCGCCGTGGACGATCCGGTGCTGGACCGGGCGCTGTGGCGGGAGCTCGGCGATGCCGGGTTCTTCGCGCTGCGGCTGCCCGAGGCGGAGGGCGGGGTCGGTCTCGGCCTGCCCGAGGCGGTGCTCGCGTTCGAGGAGGCCGGGCGGGTGCTGCTGCCCGGGCCGCTGGTGGCCACGCATCTGGCGGCCGGGACCGTGCCCGGGGCCGCGACCGGCGAATCCGTGGTGACGAGGGCGGACAGCTGCCTCGTCCCCTGGCTGGAGGAGGCCGACGAGGTGCTCGGGGACGTGACGGGCGCCGTGGCCGTACGGTCGGTCGATCCGCTCACGCCGCTGCACCGCCTCCGCGGGGGCGGCGGGCCGGCCCCCGGCCCCGAGGCCGTACTTCTCACCGCCGCCGAGCAGGTCGGGTCCGCCGCCCGCACCACCGAGCTGGCCGTGCGACACGCGAAGGAACGGGAGCAGTTCGGGCGGCCCATCGGCGGCTTCCAGGCGGTCAAACACCTCTGCGCGCAGATGCTGGTACGCAGCGAACTGGCCCGAACCGCCGTCTACGCGGCCTCCGTCACCGCCGACCCCGTCGAGATCGCGGGAGCAAAGCTGCTCGCCGACGAGGCGGCCGTACGGGGTGCCCGTGACTGCCTCCAGGTGCACGGCGGCATGGGCTTCACCTGGGAGGCCGATGTGCATCTGCATCTCAAGCGGGCCTGGGTGCGCGCCGAGCTGTGGCAGACGGCCGCCGAGTCCGAGGAACTGCTCGCCGCCGCACTCCGGTGAGTCACCGTGCGTCGATATCGGGTTGTGTCCTTCGGCGGAGTCGTCACGGCCCGGAGTCGGGTTCCCCCTCCGGTACGCTCCGTGGGGTGCGAGATGCGTGCTGTTGCGGAGGCCGTGACATGTCCGGCTCCGCCGCGTGGGCCCCGAGCCTCCGGCCGGTCACCGACGTGGCCGCCGGAGAAGAATGCGCCGCTCGCACGGAGTGTTCGACTGTCCGCAGCGTGCGTCGCACAGTATGCACCACGCATACTCCTTCGCGCTGGAATATGCCCGAAGCGCTTGTTGCGGTGACTGTACGTCAACCATGCTGTCTGACAAGGAAATCACGTTCCGTGATGACGATGGCTATGAGGCGCGAGGCGATGTGTCCGCCGGTTCGGATGGTGTGAACGGTGCAGGTGCTTCAGGTTCAGTTGGAGGTCGGTCCGGATCCCGCGGAGGTGGGACGGGCCAGGAGATGGGCCCGTTCGCGGCTCGCAGGGTCCGGGATAGGGGACGACGAGCCGCTGGCTGAGACGCTGGTGCTGCTCATCTCCGAGCTGGTCACCAACGCGGTGGTGCACACGGGCTGTCCGGCTGTGCTGCGCATGCTCTTCGGCGCGGGTGCGACGGACGCGGGGACGGTGCGGGTGGAGGTCGCCGACACGAGCGCCTGCCCGCCGCAGCCGCGGCACGCGGAGGGGGACGACACCAACGGGCGCGGTCTGGAGCTGGTCCACGGTCTCGCCGACCGCTGGGGCTGGCAGCCCGAAGGGGCCGGCAAGCGCATCTGGTGCGAGGTCGACCGGAGCGCGGCGCCGCAGCCGCAGCCGCAGCCGCAACCGCAGTCACAGCCGCAGCAAAGGCTGTCGGCGCCGCACGTGGTGGCACCGGCCGTTCCGGTGGGCCTGGTGCCCGGCACGTACACCGCCTGACGCGGGGCGCACAGGCGCTCCGGGCACGCGGACCCCGAGCGCCCGCGCCCCACGGGTACCCGGGCGGGACCGCCGAGGCTAGAGCACGGCCACCGGCGCGACCGGGGTCCCGGTGCCGCCCACGAACGGCTCGGGCGTCGCCGACAGGAGGAAGGCGTACCGCCCCTCATCGGCGCAGGCCGCCGACAGCTCCTCCAGATTCCAGTTCTGGCCCTGCAGCATGCCCATCTCCACCAGGTCCAGCGCATGCACCGGCAGCCACAGGTTCTCGATCTCCGGCGGGAAGATCTCGAAGGTGAGCGTGTCGTTCGCGACCGCCGCCACGTCGCGGCCGTGGAACCACTCGGGCGTACGGACCGAGAGCCCCGGCGACGGAAAGGCGTACCCGTGCTTGTCGCCGCCCAGATACGCCTGGATCTGCCCGGTCCGCACGAGCACGACGTCCCCGGCGCGCACGCTCACGCCGCCGAACTCCTCGGCCTCTGCCAGGTCTTCGGGCGTCACGGCGTGGTCGCCCGGCAGCCGGTCCACGCCCTTCGCGCGCGCCACGTCGAGCAGCACGCCGCGCGAGACGAGCGTGCGGACCGTGTCGATGCCGCTGAAGCCGGCGCCGCCGTGGGCGGTGATCGTGTCCGCCGGACGGCCGTTGTAGATCTTCCCCGAGTGGGAGACATGGGTGAGCGCGTCCCAGTGGGTCGCCGCCTGCAGCCCCATCGTCACGGCGTCGTCGCTGGTCGCGACCGTACCGGGCCCGAACAGCTCCTGGTTGATCTGGACCATGGTGTGCAGCGGGTTCACGCGCCCGGGGATCAGCCCGGTCTGGACGCCGTCCTGCTGGAGGGGCAGGGCGAGCGGCACGCGGCGGCCCGTACGGATCTCCGCGGCGCCGCCCCGCACCACCTCGTCCGTGATCAGGTTCAGCGTCCCGATCTCGTCGTCGGCGCCCCAACGTCCCCAGTTGTTGACGCGTTTGGCGATGTCGTGGAACTCCGGTGGCAGCGTCGGCTCGGACATCGGTCCTCCTCGGGTCTTGTGCTGAGGTGTCTGACGGCCCATAAAATCTAACGGTCCGTCAGAAACCGCGGGAAGGGGCCGGACGTGGGGAACTTCTTGGCAGGCAAGGCCGTCGCCGTGACGGGCGCCGGGCGCGGCATCGGGCGGGCCGTGGCCCTCGCGTGCGCCGCCGAGGGAGCGAAGGTCGTCGTCAACGACTACGGCGTCTCGATCGAGGGCGGCGAGCCCACCTCCGAGGTCGCCGAGGCCGTCGTCAAGGAGATCGAGGCGGCGGACGGGCAGGCCGTGGCCGTCGCGGACGACATCTCGACGATGGCGGGCGGACAGCGGATCGTCGACACGGCGCTCGCGCGGTACGGGCGCATCGACGGAGTCGTCTGCGTCGCCGGCATCCTGCGCGAGCGCATGCTCTTCAACATGACAGAGGAGGAGTGGGACTCGGTCGTCGCCACCCATCTGAAGGGCACCTTCACCGTCTTCCGGGCGGCGTCGGCGGTGATGCGCAAGCAGGGCGGCGGCACGCTCATCGGCTTCACCAGCGGCAACCACCAGGGGTCGGTCGCGCAGGCCAACTACTCCGCCGCGAAGGGCGGCATCATCTCGCTGGTGCGCAGCGCGGCGCTCGGGCTGCACAAGTACGGGGTGACGGCCAACGCGGTCGCGCCCGTCGCCCGTACCCGCATGTCCGCGAACGTGCCGATGGAGCTGAAGGAGATCGGCGAGCCGGAGGACGTCGCCGCGCTCGTCGTCTATCTGCTCTCCGAGCGGGCGCGCGCGGAGGGCATCACCGGACAGGTCTACACGGTCGCGGGCCCCAAGATCGCGGTCTGGGCGCAGCCCCGGGAGCTGCGGGCGGGGTACGTGGAGGGTGCGTGGACGCCGGAGAGGATCGCGGACTTTCTGCCGGGGACGGTGGGGACGGACCCGATGCCGATGCTGGCGCAGCTGGAGGCGATGGCCAGGGCGGCGGCGTCGGGTGACCGCCCGAACACGTAGCCGAGGGCGCTGCCCCGCCTGGCGCCCCGGGGCGGGCCGGCGGGCGGACGGCCGACGGGTCGGCATCCGGGCACCGCTGGGGGCCTCAGCAGGCCCTCAGCAGGCCCTCAGCGGTCCGGTGTCCGGCATCGGGGTGGCCCCCGCGGTGAGCGCCCAACGGATCGGCGCCCGGCACCGGGGCTGTGCCCACCCTCCCTCACAGCCCTTCGGGCGTGGGCGTACCCCCATTCGCTTCGCTCGCCCTGCGGAACGACGGCCCACAACGGGGGGAACGACTGCCCGCGGGGGCCGGGGCGGCAGCCCCGGACAACCTCGACCCCACCCGGCTCCCGGCAGGGATTCGGGTAGGGACGCGGTCGGGGAATTCCCCGACCGCCACGACAGGAGGCGTAGATGAACTTCGAGTTCGGGCCGGAGGACCAGGCCTTCCGGCGGGAGGCGCGCGCGTGGCTGGAGGACCATCTCACCGGCGGGTTCGCGGACGCCGCCGGCCGTGGCGGGCCCGGCAGCGAGCACGAGCGCGCCGGCACGCGCCTCGCCTGGGAGCAGGAACTCGGCCGCGACGGCTGGATCGGCCTCGGCTGGGACGCCGACCACGGCAACCGCCGCGCCACCCTCACCCAACAGGTCGTCTGGGCCGAGGAGTACGCGCGCGCCCGGGCACCCGGCCGGGTCGGCCACATCGGCGAGAACCTGCTCGCGCCCACCCTCATCGCTTACGGCAGCAAGGAGCAGCAGGCCCGCCATCTCCCGGCCATCGCCCGCGGCGAGGAGCTGTGGTGCCAGGGCTACAGCGAGCCCGGCGCCGGCTCGGACCTCGCCTCGGTCCGTACCACCGCCGTGAAGGACGGCGCCGGCTACCGGGTGACCGGCCAGAAGATCTGGACCTCGCTCGCCCGCGAGGCCCACTGGTGCTTCGTCCTGGCCCGCACCGAGCCCGGATCGGGCCGTCACCACGGGCTGTCGTTCCTGCTCGTGCCGATGGACCAGCCGGGCCGTGTCGACGTACGGCCGATCCGGCAGATGTCCGGCACCAGCGAGTTCAACGAGGTGTTCTTCGACGGCGCGGAGGCCGTCGAGAGCGTCGGCGGCGAGGGCAGCGGCTGGCAGGTGGCGATGGGCCTGCTCGCCCTGGAGCGCGGCGTGTCGACCCTCGTCCAGCAGATCGGTTTCGAGGAGGAGCTGCGCCGGGTCGTGCGGACCGCGGTCGACAGCGGCGCCGTCGACGACGATCCGGTGCTGCGGGACCGTCTCGTGCGCCAGTGGGCCGAGCTGCGCACCATGCGGTGGAACGCCCTGCGCACCCTGGGCAGTTCGGACGACCCGGGCGCGCCGAGCGTCGCGAAGCTGCTGTGGGGCGGCTGGCACCAGCGGCTCGGCGAGTTGGCGATGCAGGTGCGGGGCGCGGCGGCCGCGGCCGGTCCGGGCGCGTGGTCGCCGTCGTACGAGCTCGACGAACAGCAGCGGCTGTTCCTCTTCACCCGCGCCGACACGATCTACGGCGGCTCGGACGAGATCCAGCGCAACATCATCGCCGAGCGCGTGCTCGGCCTACCCAAGGAGCTGCGGTGAGAGGTGTCGTCTTCGACGGTGAGCGGGTCGAGGTGGCCGACGACCTGGAGATACGGGACCCGGGGCCCGGCGAGGTGCTGGTCGCCGTCGCCGCCGCCGGGCTGTGCCACAGCGATCTGTCGGTGATCGACGGCACGATCCCGTTCCCCGCGCCCGTCGTCCTCGGGCACGAGGGCGCGGGCTTGGTGGAGGCGGTCGGCGCGGGAGTGACCCATGTGGCGGCCGGTGACCATGTGTCGCTGTCCACGCTCGCCAACTGCGGCGCGTGCGCTGCCTGCGACCAGGGGCGGCCGACGATGTGCCGCAAGGCGATCGGGAGGCCGGGGCAGCCGTTCTCGCGGGCCGGACGGCCGCTGTACCAGTTCGCTTCCAACTCGGCCTTCGCGGAACGCACCGTCGTCCAGGCCGTCCAGGCCGTACGGATCCCGGACGACATCCCGCTCACCTCCGCCGCGCTGATCGGCTGCGGCGTCCTCACCGGTGTCGGGGCCGTGCTCAACCGGGCGAAGGTAGGGCTCGGCGACACGGTCGTCGTCATCGGCACCGGCGGCATCGGTCTCAACGTCCTGCAGGGGGCCCGGCTCGCGGGCGCGCTCACGATCGTCGCGGTCGACACGAACCCGGCGAAGGAGGAGACGGCGCGGCTCTTCGGCGCCACGCACTTCCTCGCCTCCGTGGCCGGGGTGCGGGAGATCCTGCCGGACGGCGCCCAGCACGTCTTCGAGTGCGTGGGACACACGGGCCTCGTCCGGCAGGCCATCGACCTCCTCGACCGGCACGGTCAGGCGGTGCTGCTCGGCATGCCGGCCCCGACGGCCGAGGCGACGTTCCTGCCCGCGTCGATGTTCCTGGACAAGTCCGTCCTGGGCTGCCGCTACGGTTCGTCGCGTCCGCAGCACGACATCGCGCTGTACGCCCGGCTGTACCAGGAAGGGCGGCTGCTGCTCGACGAGCTGGTGACGGAGACGTACCCCGTGGAGGACTTCGCGAAGGCGGCGGACGACGCGGAGCACGGGCGGGTGGCGCGGGGGGTGCTGACGTTCTGACCCTCGAGGACGTCGATCGAGGGGGCGAGGAGAGCATCCCCACCGCCACCGCCACCGTCGCCCACGCCGGACCGGCAGGGCAGTACCGGGCACGTCTCCAGCCCGTCCGGCGATTGAGGACGGACACCGACGGCGTACCCGGCCGGTCCGGGGCGGGCCCTCAACGCGTTCAGGGCGCAGGCGCCGTCGCCCGGAACGTACGCCGGTAGACCGTCGGCGGGACCCCCAGCGCGCTCTGCAGGTGCTGCCGCATCGACTGGGCCGTCCCGAAGCCCGCGTCCCGTGCCACCTGGTCCATCGACAGATCCGTCGTCTCGAGCAGCTGCCGCGCCCGCTGCACCCGCTGCTGCGTGAGCCACTGACCCGGGCTGACCCCGACCTCCTCGCGGAAGCGGCGCGTGAAGGTCCGTACGGACATGGACTCCTGCTCGGCCAGATCGCGCAGCTGGACCGGCCGGTGGAGATGCGCCATCGCCCAGGCGCGCGCCTCCGACGTCGTCGCGACCTGCGGCTCGGGGACGGGGCGCTGGATGTACTGCGCCTGGCCGCCGTCGCGGTGCGGCGGCACGACGGTGCGGCGCGCGATGTCGTTGGCCACCGCCGTGCCGTGGTCGCGGCGCACGATGTGCAGGCACAGGTCGATGCCCGCGGCCACCCCGGCGGACGTGAGGACATCGCCGTCGTCGATGAAGAGGACGTCGGCGTCCACCTTGACCTTCGGGAACAGCCGCTGGAAGTGCTCGGCGGAGGACCAGTGCGTCGTCGCGGGACGCCCGTTCAGGAACCCGGCCGCGGCCAGGACGTACCCGCCCGTGCAGATCGACACCATGCGGGTGCCGGGCCGCAGCCGGGCGAGGGCGGCGGCCAGCTCCGGGGTGAGCCGGCCCTCTTCGTGGACGGGACCGAGTTCGTAGGAGGCGGGCACGATCACCGTGTCGGCCGTCGCCAGTGCCTCCGGACCGTTCTCGACGAGCACGGCGAAGTCGGCGTCCGTACGCACGGGGCCCGGCGGCCGCACCGAGCAGGTCACCACCTCGTACAGCCTCCGGCCCGAGGCGTCGGCCGCGCGGCCGAAGATGCGCTGCGGAATGCCCAGCTCGAAGGGGAGGCAGCCGTCGAGGGCGAGGACGACGACACGGTGCCGCTGTGCGGGGGCCATGGCCCGATCATATCGAATGCTGTCCTTCAGGCCACTCGCCCGCGCTGATCGCCCGCCGGATGCTGGGTGACGTGACCCAGACAAGCGATCTCGCCGACGTCCCCGCCCAGGAAGCCGCGCGCCGTCCGCCGCGCCCGCGGCGGAGCCGCATCGTGTCACCGCACAGGGCGTGGTTCGTCGTCGCCGTCACGTTCGTGACGATCCTCGGGGCGGCCGCGTTCCGTTCCCTGCCGGGGTTGCTGATCGACCCACTGCACCAGGAATTCGGCTGGTCGCGGGGCACGATCGGGCTCGCGGTCTCCATCAACCTCGCGCTGTACGGGCTCACCGCGCCGTTCGCGGCGGCGCTGATGGACCGGTACGGCATCCGGAAGGTCGTCGCGGTCGCGCTCACGATCATCGCGGTCGGGTCCGGCCTGACCGTGTGGATGACGGCCGCGTGGCAGCTGCTGCTGTGCTGGGGCATGCTCGTCGGGCTCGGCACGGGCTCGATGGCGCTGGCCTTCGCGGCGACGGTGACGAACCGCTGGTTCACCGAGCGGCGCGGCCTGGTCACCGGCATCCTGACGGCGGCTGCGGCGTCCGGGCAGCTGATCTTCCTCCCCCTGCTGTCCTGGATCGTCCAGGAGCACCACTGGCGCCCGGCCGCCGTCACGGTCGCCCTCGCCGCGCTCGCGGTCGTCCCCTTCGTCTGGCTGCTGCTGCGCGACCACCCGGCGGACGTGGGGCTCGCCCCGTACGGCGCCGAGAAGTTCGTCCCGAAGCCCGCCCCGGTCCCGGGCGCCGCCCGCCGCACCGTCGACGTGCTGCTCTCGGCAGCCCGCACCGGCCCCTTCTGGCTGCTCGCCGGCACGTTCGCGATCTGCGGCGCCTCGACGAACGGCCTCGTCCAGACCCACTTCGTCCCCGCCGCCCACGACCACGGCATGCCCATCACGGCGGCCGCCTCGCTCCTCGCGTTGATCGGCGTCTTCGACGTCGTCGGCACGATCGCATCCGGCTGGTTCACCGACCGCTTCGACGCCCGCCGTCTGCTCGCCGTCTACTACGCGTTGCGCGGCATCTCGCTGCTCTTCCTGCCGATGCTGCTGGCCCCGTCCGTCCAGCCGCCGATGATCTTCTTCATCGTCTTCTACGGCCTCGACTGGGTGGCCACCGTGCCGCCGACGATCGCCCTGTGCCGCGACCACTACGGGGACGACTCGGCGATCGTCTTCGGCTGGGTCCTCGCCTCCCACCAGGTCGGCGCGGCGGTCGTCGCCTTCGCGGGCGGCATGGCGCGGGACGTCTTCGGCTCGTACGACGTCGTCTGGTACGCCTCGGGGGCGCTGTGCGCGGTGGCGGCGCTGATGGCGCTGGTGATCAGGCGGCGGGGCGGCGGCCGGGAAATGCTTGCCCCTGCTGCCGGGTGAGGAGGGCCGGTCGCGTCAGCTCGCGCGGTCGAGCGGCTCGAACCCGGCAATGAGCCGCATCCCGGGCGCGGAGGCGAACCGTTCGAGCAGGGTCAGCGTCGGCGTCGTCCCACCCGCCTCGAAGCGGGCCACGGCGGGCCGCTGCAGCCCGGCTGCCCGGGCCGCCTGGGCCTGGGTCATCCCCAGCGCCTCTCAGCGCGCCCGCACGGCGCGGCCGAGTCCGAAGCGCATACGGGGCGCCTCGTCCGCTTCCCTGGCCTCGGGGCCGGCGAGAGCTTCCTCCCATGAACAGACTGCCGCGATATGCCGGGCGCTCGGGTTTGTTCACCCGATCGAGGAGCCGATGAAGCCATCGGCGAAGAGCGGTGCGGGGCGCCGGCACCGGAGTCACGGCCTACGCGCTGAACCGCCCGAACCGCCCCCGGTGGAACAGCAGCGGGTCCCCCTCCTGCTCGGCACCCAGCGCCTCCAACTTTCCCACCACGATGAGGTGGTCGCCGCCCGTGTGCACGGCCTGGATCGTGCAGTCGATCCACGCCGGTACGGAATCGAGGCGTGGCGACCCCGTCACGGGGGCGGGCGCATGGCCGACCCCCGCGAACTTGTCCGCCCCGCTCACCGCGAAGGCCCGGCACAGCTCGCCCTGGTCCGCGCCCAGGATGTTGACGCAGAAGACGCCCGCGCGCGCGATGCGCGGCCAGGTCGTCGACGTACGGGCGACCATGAACGCGACCAGCGGCGGGTCGAGCGAGAGAGAGGCGAACGACTGGCAGGCGAATCCGGCCGGGCCGCCCCCCTCGTCGTCGTAGGTCGTGATGACGGTGACGCCGCTCGCGAAGTGGCCCAGCACGCGGCGGAATTCGCCGGGATCGACCGGCAGGCGCTCGTCGTCGCCGACGGCGCGCAGATCGGGGCGGGGGAGTGCCTCGAACGGCTCCGCGGACGTGGCGGCGCCGACCGACCTGAGGTAGCGGACGGCGGTGGCCGCCATCCCTGCGTGTCCCATCACACCTCCATTGAAGCTGACGGATCGTCAGATAGGAAGGGATGGGGGTAGGGGGCTGCCGAATGAGGTGGCGCGTACGGTCGGCGATAAAATCGAACGTGTTCAAAAAGGTGAGGTGGCCAAGATGGTCGACATCGACCGGAGCAGTGCGTCCGCCGAGTCGTGCACACCTGTCCGGGACGAGTGGGCCCGGGCCACCGCCACGTCGGGCGCCGCCGGACAGGTGCTCGTGCTCGCCTGCGTCGCACCCATGTTCTTCTTCGGCTCGTCCGACTACCAGGTGTTCCCCTGGGGCCCGCCGGCTGCTGTCGTGATGCAGAACTGACCGCCGCGGGTGGGCGCCGCCCGGCGAAGAGCGTGGCGTTGTCGTTCTCGCGCCGGTCCTCGATCGGTCTTCTGCGAATCCTCGTCGGTCTGCGTCCGGTCCGTCCCCGCGCGCGGAGACCTGTAGGGGGAGGATCCCCTACAGCCCCCGGTACCGCGGGGTTCGCCGCTCCACGAAGCTCGCCACCCCCTCGTTCGCATCCCGCGTCGTCATGTTGATCTCCTGCGCCGCCGCCTCGGCCGCGAACGCCGTGCCGCGGTCGGTGTCGAGGGAGGCGTTGACCAGCTGCTTGGTCAGGGCGATGGCCCGCGTCGGGCCCTGGGCGAGGCGCTCGGCCCACTCACGGGCCGCTTTCTCCAGCTCTTCCGCCGGTACGACCCGGTTGACCAGCCCCATCCGCTCGGCGTCCACGGCCGACAGCGCGTCCCCGAAGAACATCAGCTCCTTCGCGCGCTGCGGCCCGATCAGGCGTGGCAGCAGATACGCGCCGCCCCCGTCGGGGACGAGCCCGCGGCGTACGAACACCTCGATGAAGCGGGCGGATTCGGCGGCCAGGACCAGATCGCAGGCGAGGGCGAGATGCGCGCCGATGCCGGCCGCGGTGCCGTTCACCGCCGCGATCACCGGCTTCTCGCAGTCGAGTACGGCCGCGACGAGGCGCTGCGCGCCGCGCCGGATCGTACGGGCGACGTCGCCCGCGACGCGCTCCCCGCCGTTCGACGGGGCTCCGCGCAGGTCGGCGCCCGCGCAGAAGCCCTTGCCCGTCGCGGTGATCACGACGGCGCGTACCGCCGGGTCGGCGGACGCGTCGGCGAGCAGCGCGATGATGCGCTCTCGCTGGTCCCAGGTGACGGCGTTCATGGCTTCGGGCCGGTTGAGGGTGATCCACGAGACGCCGTTGTCCGTGGCGTGGAGTACCAGCGACTCGTCCGTCATGCGGTTGCTCCTCCTGTTCGGGGGTGTGGGGGTGCGACGTACACCGCGAAAGACTCAGCGGCATACGGCGAGTGCGTCCAGTGCCACCGCACCCTGCCCGCGCGGCAGCACCATCAGCGGGTTGATGTCCAGCTCGGAGAGGTCGCCGCCGAGCTCGAGCGCCATCCGCTGCACCCGCAGGACGACCTCGACGAGCGCGTCCACGTCCACCGGGGGCCCGCCCCTGACCCCGTCCAGCAGGGCCCGCCCGCGCAGTTCGGCGAGCATCGAGCGGGCCTGGTCCTCACCGAAGGGCGGCACGCGGACCGCCGCGTCCTGGAGCACCTCCACCAGCACGCCGCCCAGGCCCACGGTCACGGTCGGGCCGAAGAGCGCGTCCTGGGTGACGCCGACGACCATCTCGACGCCGCGCTCGACCATCTGGCAGACGAGGATGCCGTCGAGGTCGATGCTCTCGTAGCGGGCGATGTCGGTCAGTTCGCGATAGGCGTCGCGGACTTGGCTGGCCGAGGTCAGCCCGATCTTCACCAGGCCGAGCTCGGTCTTGTGCGCGAGCTGGGGCGCGGACGCCTTCATCACCACCGGGTAGCCGACCAGACCCGCCGCCCGCACCGAGGCCGCCGCGCTGGTCACCAGCTGCTCGCGCGGCACGCGGATGCCGTACGCCCGCAGGAGCTGCTTCGCCGCGTGCTCGCTGAGCCGGTGGCCGGGACGGAGCAGGGCCTGCGCCTTGCGGAAGGACGGCGAGAGGGTGCGGGGAGCCTCGTCGAAGGGCGATCGGTAGCCGGTGGTGAAGCGGTGGTGGTCGAGATACGCCCCGACCGCGGTGATGCAGTTGCCGAACGTACGGAAGGTGGCGACCCGCGACGACCCGAGCAGGGTCGTGCGGTAGGCCTCCTCCGTGCCGACGGGCGAGCCCCACACCACGCACACCAACTTGTCCGTCGTCTCGGCCGCGTCCACGAGGTCCTGGGCGAGCTTGTCGCTCATGGGCGGGAAGGGGCCGGTGATCGGGCAGATCAGCACGCCGACCTGAGGGTCGGCGAGGAGCGCGTCGATGATCTTGCGGCCCCGCCAGTCGCCCACGGGGTGGCCGCCGTTGTCGACGGGGTTGGCGACGTTCAGATACTCCGGGATCCACTGGTGCAGTTCGGCCTGCTTGGCCTCGGGCAGCGCCGGCAGCCGCAGCCCGGCCGCGGTCGCCAGGTCCGAGAAGTGCGCGCCCGTGCCGCCCGAGATCGAATAGACGACGACGCCGTCGGCCTGCGGCTTCCGTGCCCGCGCCAGCAGCGCCGCCGTGTCCTGGAGTTCGTCGAGCCCGTCCACGCGGATCACGCCGTACTGCCGCATCGCCGCGTCCACCACCTGGTCGGCGCCGGTCAGCTTGCCGGTGTGCGAGGCCGCCGTCCGCGCGCCCGTCTCGGTCCTGCCCACCTTGACCGCCACGACCGGTACGCCGCTGCGCGCGGCCCGGTCGGCGGCGAGCAGAAAGGAGCGTCCGTCCTTGAGCCCTTCCATGTAACAGGCGATGGCCCCGACTTCGGGCCGCCCGGCGAAGTACGAGATGAAGTCGGCGGTCTCCAGGTCGGCCTCGTTGCCGGTGGGCGCCCAGTGGGAGAGCCGTACGCCCAGTTCCTGCATCGTGAAGACGGGCCGGCCCTGGTGGCCGGACTGGGTGATCAGCGCGATGGCCGGCCCCTGGAGGTCGTCGCGGAACCTCTCGAAGGCGTTGAGGTTGGTGTTCGGCCCGAGCAGCCGCAGTCCCGACCGCTCCACGGCCGCGGCCAGCCGCTGCTGGGCGGCCGCGCCCTCCTCGCCGGTCTCGGCGAACCCGGAGGCGAAGGCCACGGCGAACTTCACCTTGGCCTGGGCGAGTTCCTCGATGACCGCAAGCGGGTCCCCGACGAGCAGCACGGCCAGGTCGACCTGCTCCGGCAGGTCCGCGACGGAGGGGACACAGGGCAGCCCGAAGACGGCGCTGCGGCTCGGATGCACCGGGTGCAATCGCGCCCCGACCCGCTCGGCCCAGGCGATCAGCTGCCGCGTGATGCCGGTGTTGGGCCGGCCGTCGGTATCCGATGCCCCGACGACGGCGACCGACTCGGGCCGGAAGAACCGGTCCAGATCGGGGACGGGCGTATACAACGGCCGGCCGCTGACATCCAGATCGCCCTCGCTCGCGGCGAGGCCGTGGACAGCGGGTCCGGTCTGCTCTCCGCAGGCCACGACTCGGGCGCGGAGGTCGGTGGTGAGGGTGCCGTGGGTCGATCCAAGCATCGCTTCGCCCGCTCCTCGCTCGTCGGCCAAGTCAACTGACGCATTGTCAGATTAGCGAACTGACGACCAGTCAGGAACTGTCGTGCAGGGAACGCACGGGGTCCGCCTCCCTCGCGCGCACATTCGACCCGCCCCCGTGAGTCTCCCCAACGCACCGTCGTCCCTCCCCGAGGAGCGGAGGACAGTCGCTGCCGTTCGACCCGAACGTCGAGAACAACACGGCGAAGCTCGTCCGCAACCCGGTCGTCCGACGGCCGTGGCCCGGTCTCAGGCGCGCCGGAGACCGGGCCACGGCCGCCTGGGCCTGCGCCTCAGCGCGGCAGAGCCCTGGCGATCTTCCGCGCGTCCAGGGCCATTTCGCGGAACATCCCGCTGATCGGGTTGGTGAAGCCGGTGAAGTACAGGCCGGGCGCCTCGCGCGCGCTCCGGCCCCCGTGCACCACCGGGCGGCCGCGCTCGTCCAGGACGCCGAGGTGGCCGACCAGGGGCTCCAGGGCGCGGGAGTAGCCGGTGGCCGCGATGACCGTGTCGGGGGAGAGGCGGGAGCCGTCGGCCAGGACGACCTTGTCGCCGTCGAAGGACTCGACGGCGGCGACCGGTTCGACGCGGCCCGCGCGGATCGCGTCGATCAGACCGACGTCCTGGACCGGGATGGCGCCCTGTCCGACACGGGAGTACAGGCCCGTGTCCGGGCGGGGAAGCCCCTGGGCCGAGAGGTCGGGGACGGCCGCGCGGGCCAGCAGGCCGCCGGCCTTGTCCACCATCCGGACCGGGAGGCGCCGGACCAGGATGCCGGTGCGCTGGGCGGGCCAGCCGGCCGTCGAGCGGCGCACGATGTGGGGCACGGTACGTATCGCCAGGCGCACCCGGGAGGCGCCGCCCTCGACCAGGTCGACGGCTATCTCGGCGCCCGTGTTGCCGACGCCGACGACCAGGACGTCCTTGCCGGCGTACGGGGCGGGGTCGCGGTAGGCGGAAGCGTGCAGCAGTTCGCCCGGGTACGCGTCGCGGCCCGGCCAGTCCGGCAGGCGCGGGGTGTGGTTGTGGCCGGTGGCCACGACGACCGCCCGGCCGGTGAGGCGGCGGCCCCCGGACGCGTGCAGGACCCAGTCGGATCCGTCGCGCTCGATCCGTGAGACCTCGACGCCCGTCACCAGCTCCAGCTCGTGGAACTCCGCGTACGTCTCCAGGTAGCGGATCACGTTGTCGCGTGACACCCACCGCCCGAACTTCCGCGGCATGGCCAGGCCCGGGAGCCCGGACAGGCGACGCGTCGTGTGCAGGTGCAGCCGGTCGTAGTGGCCGCGCCAGGACGCGCCGACGGACTCCGACTTCTCCAGGACGACGGCCCGTACACCCCGCTCCCGCAGTGCGGCCGCTGCGGCGAGGCCGCCGGGACCCGCTCCGATGACGTAGACGGGGCGGTCGTTCGTGAGATCCATGGCTCTGTGATCGGGCATGAGCGCCCAGCGTAACGGTGCCCCGTTGCGAACCGGTCACGAGGGGACGACCTCTTGCGCTTCGGGCGCCCCGTCCGGTGAACTGACGTACCGTCAGATCACGGAGATCTCGAAGATTCTCAGGGAGGGGAGCCCGTGATGCAGACCGTCTGGCTCACCGGCGCCGAATGGCTCGCCGTCCTCCGCATCGGCCTCGGCCTGTGGTGGCTGGAGAGCTGGCGGCACAAGGACAAGAAGGGCTGGTTCGAGCGCGGCACCGGCATCACCTGGGCCGCCGACGTCGCGGCGAAGCACCGGTGGGAGCCGGTGCGATCCGGCTTCGGCACGATCGTCGCACCCCGGCCCAAGGCCATGGCGTACGTCGTCGTCTACGCCGAGCTCGCCCTCGGCCTCGGCCTGATCACCGGCCTTTTCACGCCGATCGCCCTGGTCGGCGGACTGCTCCTCAACCTCCTCTATCTCGTCCTGATGATCCACGACTGGGCCGAGCAGGGGCAGAACGCGATGATGGCGCTGATATCGCTCGTCGCCCTCGTCACGATGTCCTGGCAGACCTGGTCCCTCGACAGTGCGATCGGACTCTTCTGATGACCGGTGCCGCGACCCCCGACATCGACGACTTCACCCGGCCCTACTGGGAGGCGGCGGCCGAGGGCCGACTGCTCGTCCGCCGCTGCGGCGCGTGCGGGCGGGCCCACCACTATCCGCGCGAGTTCTGCCCGCACTGCTGGAGCGAGGACGTCACCTGGGAGCACGCGAGCGGGCGCGCGACCCTCTACACCTGGTCCGTCGTCCACCGCAACGACCTGTCGCCCTTCGCCGGCCGTACGCCCTACACGGCGGCCGTCGTCGACCTCGCCGAGGGCCCGCGCATGATGACCGGGATCGTGGACTGCGCGGAGGCGGACCTGCGGATCGGGATGGAGCTGGAGGTGACCTTCCGCGCGGAGGATGGGAACGGGGCGGATGGGAACCCGACGGCGGTGCCGGTGTTCCGGCCGTCCGCGAGAGGCTGACGGATGCCGGCCTCGGGAATCCGGGGCCGGCATCCGCCCTACGGCCGAACCGGCCGGTCAGCGCTCGTGGTCGGGTGAGCCGCCGACCGGGCTCGAGGCTCGGGTCAGGCGATGCCCCTGACCTCGGGCGAGCAGTCGGGCGTGTTCGAGCCCTTGACCGTGCACTACGGCCAGAGCAACTCCCGCACCCAGTGCGCCCCTTCGCGGCGGTAGCGCAGCCGTACGTGCCTGCGGCGCGCGTCGCCCTGGAAGAACTCCACCTCCGCCGGCTCGAGCACATAGACCGTCCAGGTGTCGGACGCCGCGTCCGGCTCGGACGCCGCGCGCTCCCAGGCCGCCTCGCTCGCCCGGATCAGGTCGCCGTAGTCGGCGAGCACGTCGGACTGCCGGCCCACCAGTGCCGCGGCCAGCGCCCCCGTCGAGCGGGCGTGGAGATCGTCGTACGCCTCCTGGGGCGTGCCCGCCACCACTCGTCCCCGTATCCGGATCTGGCGGCCCTGCGTGGGCCAGTAGAAGCCGAGCGCGGCCTGTGGGCGGGCGGCGAGCTGGTGGCCCTTCGTGCTGGTGGCGTGGGAGGCGAAGTGCCAGCCGCGCGCGTCCGCGTCGTGCAGCATCAGGGTCCGGACGTCCGGGCGTCCGTCCTCGTCGACGGTCGCCAGCGACATCGTGTGCGGCTCGGGCTGGCCGGCCGCCGCGGCCTCGACGAACCACCGCCGGAAGAGCGGCAGGGGTTCGCCGGGAGCGGTGTCCGGGGCGAAGGCGGGCAACTCGGTGTCCCAGACCGGCAGGGATCTGAGCACCTCGTGGAAGTCGTCCGAGTGATCGTGCGTCATGAGCCGATCATCACAGCGTGCCGATGTCCGCCGACAGCCAGTGCTCCGGACGCATACGGATCACCACCTGTTCGCCGAGGTTCTTCTCGGCGAAGTCGACGTAGCCGTCGACCTTCTCCGCCGGGAGGTAGCGGGCCGTGATCTCCCGGAGCGGCTCGTGGGTCCCGGGGGACGTCCCCGTCACCGGGCCCTCGACGGAGACGTACCGGATGGTGGGTTCGAGGCGGTCGACCATCAGCGAGAAGCGTCCCGCCTCGCCGATCAGCCGGTGCTTGCGCGAGTCGAGCCCGGTCAGGATCCAGACCTCGCCGCCCGGCTCGTACTGGTACCAGATCGGCACCATGAGCGGTCCCCTTCCATCCCCGCCGGCTACGGACAGCGCCGCGACATGGGGCTGCGCCAGGAACTGCTCACGTTCTTCACGGGACAGGGCCACCGGAATCTCCTTCGCACGGTCGTGCGTGCGCGGGGCACGCGGTTCGTCATACGCCGTCGCCGTCCCACTCTGCCGCACCGGCACTCCGCCGCCACTCAGGCCCGCGCGACGGCGTACGCCGTGCAGTCCTTGACGGGGGCCGCCCGGGCCGCCTTCCGGATGTCGTCGCGGATCTTCTTCGCCACGAGGTTCTCCACGGTGTGCGCGGCAGGACGCGCAGCATCAGCAGCCGCATCGCGATGCGGCCGTCATCTCCTTGGCGAACCGCTCCGCGAACCGCTGGTCAACTCCACGCCCGGCCGCATCGGCTGTATGGATTCTTCGGGGGTGCGGCTCAGCGACCCAGCACCACCGTCCCCGACGAGCAGAACCACCCCCCCGTCCCCGACGCCACCGCAAGCTCCGGAACGCTCCCGTCCGCGCGCCGCACCTGATGCCCGCCCGCCTCGCCGCGCAGCTGCCGTACCGCCTCCACCAACAGAAACAGCCCGCGCATCCCCGGATGGCAGGCGGAAAGCCCCCCGCCGTCGGTGTTCACGGGAAGCTCCCCGTCCAGCCGCAGCCGGCCCTTCTCGACGAACGCCCCGCCCTCGCCCTTCGCGCAGAACCCCAGGTCCTCCAGCGTCACGAGCGTCATGTACGTGAAGGCGTCGTAGATCTCGGCGATCTCGATGTCCTGCGGGCCGACCCCCGCCCGCTCGAAGGCCAGCCGCCCGCTGACCGCCGCCGGGGAGGCCGTGAAGTCCTCCCACTCGGACATGGTGGTGTGCGAGACGTGCTCGCCCGTGCCGAGGATCCACACCGGGGACCTCGCCGTGTCCGGTACGTACTCCTCGGCCGCCAGCAGCACCGCGCAGCCGCCGTCGCTGCGGATGCAGCAGTGCAGCTTGGTGAAGGGATCGGCGATCATCGGGCCGCCCAGGACGTCGTCCACGGTGATCGGCTCGCGGAACATCGCCTCGGGGTTGTGCGACGCGTTCGCCCGCGCCTGGACGGCGACCTCGGCGAGCTGCTCCAGGGTGGTGCCGTACTCGTGCATGTGCCGGCGGGCGGCCATCGCGTACTTGGCGATCAGCGTGTGCCCGTACGGCACCTCGAACTGCAGCGGCCCCCGCCCGCCGAAGGACAGGTTCGACGTGCGGCGTCCCGCGCGGATGTCGGCGCGCGCGGTGGAACCGTAGACGAGCAGCACGGCGTTGGCGTGACCCGCGGCGATGGCGTCGGCGGCGTGCGCCGCCATGACCTCCCAGGTGGCGCCGCCGACGGCGGTGGAGTCCACCCAGCGGGGCCGCAGCCCGAGGTACTCGGCCACCTCGACCGGAGCGAGCGTGCCGAGGCCGGCCGACGCGAGGCCGTCGATGACGCTCCGCTCGAGCCCGGAGTCGGCGAGCGCACGGCGGGCGGCCTGGGCGTGCAGGGCGTAGGGGGTGGGGCCGTCGACGCGGCCGCAGTCCGAGAGGGATATGCCGACGACGGCGACCTTGCGGGGGGAGCGAGGGGTGCGCGGGGTGGAAGGCATGAATCTGACGGTACATCAGATACGGGTGGCAGGGGGCGGCCCGGAGCGGCAGGCCGGGCCCGGCAATCGATCGGCGACCGGGCTGCGTGAGGTGCCGCATCGCGCGGCTGCGCCGCGTTCCACGCCCCGGCGGTAGGCTCGCGGCATGCCCCGATCCACAGCGGAAGACGTCGACGGCTACCTCGCCGAGGTGGCGGAGCCCGACCGGCTGACGGCCCTCGTCCGGATCCGCGAGCTCTGTCGCACCGAGCTCGACGGCTACGAGGAGGTCATGGCGTACGGCATGCCCGCCTATCGCCGCCCGGGCGGTGAGCCCGAGATCGCCTTCGCCAACCAGAAGCAGTACGTCTCCTTCTATCTGATGCGCCCGGACGTGCGGGAAGGCTTCGAGGAGCGGCTCGCCGACCAGGACATGGGCAAGGGCTGCCTGCGCTTCCGGCGCACGGAGCAGGTCGACTTCGACCTCGTACGGGATCTGCTGAAGACGACCGCGGCCGGGCCCGGCGAAGTCTGCTGATCGGGTTCCGTGGTCCGGGCCTCTGTGTTTCTGGGGCGCCCGCCCCTAACATGACGGCCCGTCAGCTACGGAGGGGAGCCCATGGACGCCGCCTTCAGCCCGGAACAGTCCGCAATCCGCCGCACCCTGCGCACCGCGCTGTCGCGGGGGGCGCCTCCGGGACCCGTCCCCGGCGGCTCCGGGCCCGGGTACGACCCCGCGCTGTGGGCGCGGCTCGCCGATGAGCTAGGGCTGCCCGGGCTTGCACTGCCCGAGGCGTACGGGGGCGTCGGCGGCGGCACCGTGGAACTCGCGCTCGCCTTCGAGGAGGCGGGGCGGGCGCTCGCGCCGTTGCCGCTGTTCGCCACCGCCGGACTGGCAGCGCCGCTGATCGCCGCCCTCGGCAGCGAGGAGCAGCGCGCCGCGCTGCTGCCGGCCATCGCCGACGGGTCGCTCACCGCCGCCCTCGCGATCCCCGGCGGACACCTCGCCACCGCGCTCGGGCTCACCGGGGACAACGCCGCAGGGACATGGGCGGGCGGCGGCCGGGCCGGCGGCATACAGGCGAGGCCCTCACCGAAGGACGGCGGCTGGCTGCTGTACGGAGAGGCCGAGCAGGTCCTGGACGGCCACAGCGCCGGGCTGCTCCTCGTCGCCGCGCACACCGGAGGCTTCGCGCGCGGACGCACCCTGCTCTTCCTCGTGCGCACCGCCGGGATGGACGGCCTGGCCCGCACCCGCTGGACCGCCCTGGACGAGACCAGGCCCCAGGCCCGCATCGAACTGCGCGACTCACACGCCGAGTTGCTAGGCGACGGCGACGACGGCGACGACGGCGGTGACGGAACAGGCGGCGCGGGCGTAGCGGCCGCCCTCTCCGCCGCGGGCCGCACCGCCGCCGCGCTGCTCGCCGCCGAAGCCGTCGGCGCTGCCGCGTCCGCCCTCGACCGCACCGTCGAGCACGTGAAGGGGCGCGAGCAGTTCGGCCGCCCCATCGGCTCGTTCCAGGCCGTCAAGCACCGCCTCGCCGATCAGTACGTACGGGTCCAGGCGGCGCGCTCGGCCGCCTACTACGCGGCATGGGACCCGGACGCGGGCCCTCTCGCGCTCGCCCAGTGCCTGGAAGCGCTCCGCGTCGTCACCGGCGAGGCCATCCAGTTGCACGGCGGCATCGGCTTCACGTGGGAGCACGAGGCGCACCTGTACTTCAAGCGGGCGGCATCCGACGAGCTGCTGTTCGGTCCGGTCCACCGGCTGCGCGCCCGCGCGGCGGAGTCGGCGGGCCTGTTCGCGGACCCCGCCGGGGACCCGCTCGCCCGAGAGGAAGTGACCGTCTGATGGCCCCCGGAGCCCGCCTGGTGCAGAAGGTGTCCTCGACCCGGACCTTCGCGAAGATCGCCCCGCACTTCATCCCGGCCATGGACCGGGCCTTCCACCGCCTCACCCGAGGAAAAGTCCTGCTCAGCGCCCAGATGCTGCCCGGAGTGGTCCTCACCGCGCAGGGGGCGCGATCGGGTCTGCCGCGCCGTACCCCGCTCGCCTGCATGCCGGAGGAGGCGGCCGGCACCTGGATACTGACCGGCTCCAACTTCGGGCGCGAGGGTCACCCGGCCTGGACGGGAAACCTGCTCAAGCACCCCGACGCCGAGATCAGCTGGAAGGGGGAGGACATCCCCGTACGTGCGGAGTTCCTCACCGGCGAGGAGCGGGAGGAGGCATGGCGGGCGGTACTCGCCTTCTGGCCGCCGTATGCGAAGTACCAGGCCAGGGTGGAGCGCGAGATCCGGCTGTTCCGGCTGACGCGGCGCGGGTGAGCGCACCCGGGACGGTGTGACGTGTGCGGGCGCGCCCGTGTGACAGGACAGGCGTGGGCGCGCCCGAGATCGCGACCCGGTCGCTACTTCGTGGGCTTCTTGCCCGTGATGCCCAGGTGCACCAACAGTGCGAGATTCGGCTTCAGTTCGGCCTGCTTCACGCCCCAGGTCTGGAAGCCCTTCTGGTGGGAGGCCACTGCCGCGAGCATCGCGACCAGTGAGCCGGCCATCGCCGCCGGGCTCACGTCCTTGTCGACCTTGCCCTTGGACTGGAGCTCCTTCACCGACTCCGTAAGGGAGTTGGTGACCGAGTTCAGGATCTTCATACGGATCTTGTAGAACCGTTTGTCCCCCTCGGCCGCACCGAGGTCCACGACGCGCAGGATCGCGTCGTGCTTGCGCCAGAAGTCGAGGAAGCCCTCGACGAGCTCCTCGGCGGTCTGCCAGCCGGCCTTGCCGACCCAGGAGCGGCCGGACACGAGCGCCGTCAACCCGGCGCCCTCGTCGGCCATTTCCTCGGCGACCTCGAGGACCGCGCCCTCGACGTCCGGGAAGTACTGGTAGAAGGTCGCGGGTGACGTACCCGCCTTGCGGGCCACGTCGATGACCTTGACGTCCCGGTACGGCGAGGAGCTGAGCATCTCGCTGAGGCAGTCGAGCAGCTTCTGCCGCGTCGCCTGGCCGCGTCGACCGGCCACGCGGCCGTCGACAGTGCGTACTTGTCCTGTCATGCCGTCAGCTTACCGAGGGGTGATCGGCGCGCGATTCGGCCGACTGCAAATGGGGTGCGTCCCTCGTGTGGGTTAATAGTGTTATCAACAGCCTGTGGATAACTTCGGTGGACAACTCAACGAACGGCCCCTCGTGCCGGCGGCGTGCTCCTGTGCGCTCCCTGCGTGCGCCGGGCCGCGCTCTCCGCTTGACTGTGACTGGCGTCACACGCCCTGCGTACGGGAAGTGCAAAACGGGCGAGAAGTGACAGAAGCGCAGGAAGGGGTCAGGTCATGGCCGCATTCACGGAGGGCATGCCCTGCTGGGTGGACGCCCAGCTGCCCGATCTCGAAGCGGGCAAGCGCTTCTACGGCGACCTGTTCGGCTGGACGTACGGCTCGTACGAAAAGGACGAGGCGGAGCGGTACGGCCACTACACCGAAGCCCTCCTCGACGGAAAGCTCGTCGCCGGCCTCGTGCCCAAACGGGACGGCCGCATGCCCACGACCTGGGGCGTCTACTTCGCCACCGACGACGCCACCAGGACGGCCCGCAGGATCGGGGAGGCCGGCGGGCAGGTGATCACGGCCCCGGTGCCGGTCGGCCGCCACGGCACGACGGCGCTGGCGGTGGACCCCGGCGGCGCCGTGTTCGGGCTCTGGCAGAAGGGCGAGCACGCGGGCTTCGAGGTCCAGGGCAAACCCGGCTCGTTCTGCTGGACCGAGGTCTACACAAGGGAGAAGGAAGCCGTCGACCGCTTCTACGCCGACGTCCTCGGCTTCCAGGGCACTCCGCTTCCCGACGACGACGTCGACTATCTGATGTGGTCGCCCGCCGGCACCGAACCCGGCGAGGACACAGCGATCGGCGGCCGCAGCGTGATCACCGACGCCTTCCCGGCCGAGCTGCCCTCCCACTTCCTCGTCTACTTCTCCGTGGCGGACTGCGACGGGACGGTGGAAACGGTGACCGCCCTCGGCGGCCGCGTCACGGCACCACCCTTCGACATCCCGTACGGACGGATGGCCGTCCTGACGGACAACCAGGGCGCCGCCTTCGCCGTCCTCGCCGAGCAATCAAAATAACCCGAGACACCCCGGAACGCCCCCGGGTTCGCAACCGTGCCCTCCGGCAGGAACAATCAGGGGCGACGGGGCCGTACCTACATGGCCCGTACGGGGAGGTGGCAGGCGAAGTGGAGCAGCTGACGCAGCACGACCCGAGGCGGATCGGCCCCTTCGAGGTGCTCGGACGGCTTGGAGCCGGCGGCATGGGGCTGGTCTATCTCGCACGGTCGGCGTCCGGCCGGCGCGTGGCGATCAAGACGGTGCGCACGGAGCTCGCCGAGGACCAGCTGTTCCGCGTCCGCTTCACGCGCGAGGTCGAGGCCGCACGAGCGGTCTCCGGCTTCTACACCGCGGCCGTGGTCGACGCCGACCCGCGCGCCGCCGTGCCGTGGCTCGCCACCGCGTACGTGCCCGCGCCCTCGCTCGAAGAAATAGTGAACGAGTCCGGGCCGCTCCCGGCCCAGGCCGTGCGCTGGCTCGCGGCCGGGATCGCCGAGGCCCTGCAGTCCATCCACGGGGCCGGGCTCGTCCACCGCGACATGAAGCCCTCGAACGTCCTCGTCGTCGAGGACGGGCCCCGCGTGATCGACTTCGGTATCGCGTCCGGGGTGTCCAACACCCGGCTGACGATGACGAACGTCGCCGTCGGCACGCCCGCCTACATGTCGCCCGAGCAGGCCCGCGACTCCCGCAGCGTGACGGGCGCGAGCGATGTCTTCTCGCTCGGGTCGACCCTGGTGTTCGCTGCGACCGGTCACGCGCCCTTCCACGGCGCGAACCCCGTCGAGACCGTGTTCATGCTGCTGCGCGAAGGGCCCGACCTGGCAGGGCTCCCGGACGAGCTGCGGCCGCTCATCGAGTCCTGCATGCAGATGGAGGCCGCGCGGCGCCCCAGCCCCGAGGACCTGCAGGCGCAGCTGGCGCCGCACCTCTTCTCGTCCGGCAGCGACGACAGCGGCACGGCGACGGCGTGGCTGCCCGGCAGGGCCGTGTCGATGATCGAGCAGCGAGCCGGGCGGATGTCGAACGCGAACGCGAACGCCGGTGCCGGCGGGCGCCGGCCCGACACAGCCCCCGCACCGCCGAGACCGGACCGCGCCCCCGACCCCGCGCCTGACTGGGACGCCGCCTGGCGCGGCGGCAACGACCCCCGCACCGGGCAGGCGCCACCCCCCGGGCCGACCGCCCCCCAGCCCGCGGCCGACGGGCCCGTACGCCTTGCGGGCGCCCAGGTCCCGATCGGCCCGGGCCCGCGGGTCGCCGACGCCCGCGGGACCGCCGCCGCCGACGCCGGTCCCGCCACCGGCTGGGTCCGCGCGCCCGGCGGCAACCAGGCCGCCACCAGCGCCATGCCCGCCCCCACCGCCGCCACCGCCCACGGGGCACCGCCCGTCCCCGCGCCCGCCCCGTCCGCCGACGGCGGCCCGGCGCGCTGGCGGCCCTGGCGGTTCCGGATGTCGAACGACGTCTGGGGCACCCCGGTCGTCGACGGCGATCTGCTCTATGTCACCTCCTTCGAGGTGCACGCCCTGGACGTGGCCAGCGGCCGCCGCCAGTTCAAGACCCGCGACGTGGCCTGGGCGATGGCCGTGACCGGCGGGCGTATCCACGCGTCCGACGGCCCCACGCTGTACGCGCTCGACGCCAAGGACGGCAGCGAGTGCTGGCGGCTCGGAACCGACGCCTGGGTCTACTCCCTCAGGGCGGCCCGGGGCACCGTCGTCACCGGCACCCGCGGCGGCGGCGCCCAGGGCTGGGAGGCCTCCACCGGCGAGAAGCTCTGGGAGATCGCCGGCGCCCAGACCGACTTCGAGACCCCCGAGGCCGGGCTCGCCCTGTTCGACGACACCGTCTACGTATGGCGCAACGCCCGCCTCCAGGCCCTCGATGCCCGTACCGGCTCGGAACGCTGGTCCTACCCGGTCGGCGATGCCGCCTCATGCGGTGGCGTACCGGTCCGCGTCAACCAGGCGCCGGACGGGTGCACGTACATCTCGGCCGGCACCCGGGTGCTGTGCGTCGACACGGTGAGCGGCCATGTGCGCTGGCACTTCGAGGCGCCGGCCGTCTTCCTCTGCCCGCCCGCGTTCGTACCGGGCCCGGCGGTGACCGGCGGCGGGGTGTACCTCGCCGACTATCTCGGCACCGTGTACGCACTCGACGCCACGACAGGCAAGGACCGTTGGCGTATCGCCACCGAGTCCCGCAAGTCGGTCGAGCCCGTCCTCGTCGCCGACGGCAGCATCCACGTCGGCAGCGGCAGTGCCCTGTACACGCTGGACGCGGTCACCGGCACGCCCAAGTGGCGGTTCGCGGCCGGGGGAGAGGTCATCGGCACCCCCGTCGTCGCGGACGGCCGCGTGCACTTCGGCTCCGCCGACCATGTGCTGTACACGCTGGACGCGGGCGGGGGCCAGCTGCGCTGGAAGCTCGCGACCGGCGGCGAGATCACCGGCTCCCCGGTGGCGCGCAACGGCGTCGTGTACGCCTGCTCGAAGGACCGCTGCGTCTACGCCCTGGACGCGGTCAAGGGCACGGCAACGGGCCGCGGCGGGTCGACGACACGCTAGCGGCGTCCGCGGCCGCCCCCGCGGGGGTCCGGTGGTGTGTGCCCGGTATCGCCGGTCGGCCGGGGTGTCCGTCCGCAGGCGAGGGTCGGCCTGGGTGGTGTCCGTCCTCAGGCGCTGGTCGGGTTTGGGTGTCCGGGTATCGGGCTGGTGGTCCGGGTGTCCGTTCTCGATCGCCGGTCGGGCTGGATGTGTGTGGCCGGTATCGCCGGTCGGCCGGGGTGTCCGTCCTCAGGCGAGGGTCGGCCTGGGTGGTGTCTGTTCTCAGGCGCTGGTCGGGTTTGGGTGTCCGGGTATCGGGCTGGTGGCCCGGGTGTCCGTTCTCGATCGCCGGTCGGGCTGGATGTGTGTGGCCGGTATCGCCGGTCGGCCGGGGTGTCCGTCCTCAGTCGCCGGTCGGCCTGGATGTGTGTGCCCGTTCCCCCACGCCCGCCAGGGCGTAGGGGGAGATCGAGGCGCGGGGGTGCGGGGGCGGAGCCCTCGCAAACGGGGTCCGGGGCGGAGCCCCGGTTCGGGGAGGGGCGGGGCGGGGAGAAGGCCCGCCGCAGGCGTGCTACGGCTGCCGGCCCTCGTCCCGGAACGGATCCCGCTCAGGGCCCGCGCCGTACGGGTCGGGGCGTGGACGCCGCCGCGCCGAGGGATCCCCCGGATACGTCGGGTACGTCGGCAGCCGCTGGGTGTCATTCGGCCCCGGCGCCCATCCGTACGGCGATGCCCCCTCGCCCGCGGGCGGATACCCGGGCTCGGGCCAGGGCTCGGGTTGGGGTTCGGATCCGGGTCCGGGTCCGGGCCAGGGCCAGGGCTCGGGCTCCTCGACCCTCTCGACTCTCGGCGCCCGCCCACTCATCACCACCGCCCCCAGCAACAGCAGCACCCCGCCCCCCAGCGCGTTCGCCACCCCGTCACCCAGGGTCGGCCCGTCACCGCCGACGGTCAGACTGCCCACCGCCTGCCCCTGGCGCACCGTCCACAGGATCGTGAAGCCGAGCACGACCAACCCGGCCAGGCACACCAGCCACCGCGAGCGCAGCATCACCCCCATCAGGGTGACCAGCGCCGCGAATACGAAGGGGAGGAGGATCGACGTCGCGATCGTCGCCTCGGCGTCGGTGATCCCTCGGAACAGGTCCTGAACGCGGTAGTCGCTGCCGTGACGGCCGTCGTACCAGGCACGGAAGGGGCTCCGTACGGCGGCCGTCGCTCCGGCGAGAGCGAGCACCGAGCCGATGACGTTGCGCACCATTCCCGGCCTCCTCTCGCAGCAGACGCTACGCCCGGTGGTGCGGGTCCGCGACTGCGCTTCTGGGCGGTTCCGTTGCCCTGTATGGTGTCGTGCGCCCGTCAAACAGGGGCTGCTTTTCGCCATACTCACGCTTTCAACGGGGGGTTGAACAGTGAAGAAGCGCCATGTCCGTGCGATCGCCGTTGTCGGCCTTGTCCTGATCACGCTGACCGGTGCCCGCGGTTCCCGCGGCGGTGGCTGCGACAACGACAGCAGCTCCAGCACCTCCACCAGCGGAGGCAGCACCACCGGTGGCAGCCACTCCGACGATGACGACGACCTCGACATCGGCACGAGCGGCGGGTCGGTCTCCGGCGGCAGTGACGCCACGGACGAGCCCACGTACAGCGGCCCGACCGGCGCCGTCGACGCCAAGAGCGACGTGGAGATCAAGTACTGCTCCATCAACCGCGCCGAGACCGACGTCCGGGGTCAGCTCCTGATCAAGAACGAGACCCCGGTGGACCAGACCTACGACATCACGCTGCATTTCCAGGGCGACGACCCGGAGGTACCTCTCGTCGCGAAGTTCGACGATGTGACGGTCGCCGCGAAAGACCACTACTTCACGGAGGCGAGCGCCCCCTACACCGGCTCCGGCAAGGGGCTCGAGTTCAGGGAGTGCGAGGTCGTCAGCGCGACCCGCACCGCCTCCCCCTAACGCACCCGGTGCTCGCCCCTGCCCCGCCCGCCCGCGAACAGCTCGGCCTGCCGCTCCGGCGGCAGGTTCCCGAGCGCGATCAGGTGCGGGGCATGGGCCAGGGCATGGGCCCGCGCGGCCTCCTTCGCCGCCCAGACGGCCCGTACCGTTCCCTGCACGGCCTCCGTCGGGTACGACGCGATCACGCCCGCGCACCGTATCGCGGCGGCGACCTCGTCGCCGGGTGCCGTCACCTCGCTGACCAGGCCCGTCTCGTACGCCCGCCGGGCCGATACTCGCTCGGCCGTCCCCATGAGTGCCATCCGGGCCACCTCCCCGAACGGCATCCGCATCGCCATGTGGACGGACTCGTACGCGCTGACCATGCCGTACGTCGTATGCGGATCGAAGAACTCCGCGTCCTCGGCGGCGATCACGAACTCCGCCTCGCCGAGCAGATAGAACGCCCCGCCGCAGGCCAGCCCGCGGACCGCCGCGATGACGGGTTTCCACAGGTCGTTCGCCTTGGGGCCGATCGTGAGCAGCGGATCGTCGATCGAGTACGGGGACGAGGGCTGCGGCACCTCGGCACCGCGGTCGATCCCGGTGCAGAAGGCGCGCGTCCCCGCGCCGGTGACCACTGCGGCCCGCACGGTGTCGTCGTATCTGAACCCCCGCCAGATACGGCCCAGTTCGTGCGCCATCGCCAGGTCGATCGCGTTGTGCTTGCCGGGGCGGTCGAGGGTGACGACGGCGACCCCGGTGTCCTTGTCGGTCTCCACCCGGATGCTGCTCATGCGCGCTCCAGCAGCCAGCGCGGCACGGTCGTGCCGTCCGTGAGCCGGGTGAACGCCACCTTCACGGCCGCCCCGATCCGCAGCCGTGCCGGGTCGACCGAGTTCAGCGCGGCGTCCGGGGCGGCCACCACATTGCCGACGAGCCGGATGTGCGGCGCCTCGGCGAGTTCGACGACGACGGCGTTGTAGGGGGCCTGCTCGGCGTAGGCGGGCAGGAGCGGCGGATGGGGGAGGACGTACGACCAGATCCGGCCGCGTCCGCTCATGCACCGCCACTCGCTGTCGAACGACTGGCAGCGCGGGCAGCACGGGCGGGGCGGGAAGCGCAGTTCGCCGCAGCCGGAGCAGGCCTGGATGCGCAGCTCGCCCCGGGCGGCGTAGTCCCAGAACGGGGCGCCGTCCTCGTCGACGACCGGTGTCAGCAGATCTCCGGGCATCTCAACTCCTCAGCAGTACGGCCGATGTGGGAACGCCTTCGCCCGCCGTCACCAGGCAGGTGGCGGCGTCCGGCACCTGAGCGGTGCTCGTGCCACGCAGCTGCTTCACGCCCTCGTTGATGAGGTTGAAGCCGTGGACGTACGCCTCGCTGAGCCCGCCGCCCCCGGTGTTGATGGGCAGCCGTCCGCCGATCTCCAGCGCGCCGCCCTCGGTGAACGCCGCGCCCTCGCCGCGCCCGCAGAAGCCGTAGCCCTCCAGGGAGAGCGGGATGAGCGGCGTGAACGCGTCGTAGATCTGGGCGACATCGACGTCCTGGGGCCCGAAGTCGGCCTGTTTCCACAGCTGTCGGGCTGCGGTCCAGGCGGGGCCGGTGAGCGGGTCGTCGTTCCAGTAGTTGACCATGCCGTGGTGCTGGGCGGGCAGGCCCTGGGCGACGGAGTGCACGTACACGGGTGTGCGCCGGCAGTCGCGGGCCCGCTCGGCGGAGACGATCACACAGGCGAGCGCGCCGTCGGTCTCCAGGCAGTTGTCGAAGAGGCAGAGCGGCTCGCTGATCCAGCGGGCGGTCATGTACATCTCGCGGGTCAGCGGCCGCTCGTACATGATCGCGGAGGGGTTCTGGTTGGCGCGGTTGCGGCAGGCGAGGGCGACGTTGAAGAGATGGTCGCGGGTGGCGCCGTACTCGTGCATGTAGCGCCGGGCGAGCATGCCGATCTCGTCGGCCGGCCGCAGCAGCCCGAAGGGCCGCGTCCACTGGCCGGGGGTCGGCAGCTGCACGGCGGTGTTCTTCCACGGCCGCGGGCCCGAGCCCCGCTTCCGCGACCGCCACGCCACGCCCACGCTCGCCTGCCCCGTCGCGATGGCGGTGGCGAGGTGCGCGACGGTGGCGCAGGAGCCGCCGCCGCCGTACCCCACCTTGCTGAAGAAGGTGACGTCCCCCGCGCCGATGGCCTTGGCCACCTCGACCTCGTCGGTCTCCTCCATCGTGTACGAGGCGAAGCCGTCGACCTCGGCGGGGGCGATGCCGGCGTCGTCGAGCGCGGCGAGGACGGCCCGGCAGGCCAGGGTCTTCTCGGATTCGGGAAGGTGCTTCGCGAAGGGGGTCTGCCCTATCCCGGCTATCGCTGTCGCGTCCTTGAGGCTCTTGAGGCTCGCCATGCGGGCGAGGGTACAGCTAATCTGACGGACAGTCAGCTACTGCGTCCGACGACGGGAGGATCAGCGATGCGCGGCGACCTGGAGTGGGGCTCCATCCCGAGGCTGGTACGGAGTGCCGCGGAACGGTACGGGGAGCGGGAGGCCGTCGTCGAAGGCCGTACGCGCGTCTCGTACGCCGAGCTCGGCGATCGCGTCGAGCGCGCGGCGGCGGCGTGCATCGCGGCGGGCGTGGAACCGGGCGACCGGGTCGCGGTCTGGGCGCCGAACACGCTGGACTGGATCGTCTCCGCGCTCGGGGCGGTGTCGGCCGGGGCGGTGCTCGTGCCGCTCAACACCCGCTTCAAGGGGACGGAGGCCGCGTACGTCCTCGAACGCTCCCGCGCGAAGCTGCTCTTCATCACGGGCACGTTCCTCGGCACGTCGTACGTGGCGTCGCTGCGCCGGGCCGAGGTGGAACTGCCGCATCTGGAACAGGTGGTGGTCTTGGCGTACAGCGCGCCGGAGGACTACCGGACGTGGAAGGACTTCCTGGCGGGCGGTGATTCCGTCTCGGCCGCCGACGTACTGGCCAGGGCGGACGCGATCGCCTCCTCGGCCCCCTCCGACATCATCTTCACGTCGGGCACGACGGGCGCGCCCAAGGGCGCGGTGATCACCCACGCGCAGACGCTGCGCTGCTACGACGTCTGGAGCGAGCTGGCGGGGCTGCGGGAGGGCGACCGCTATCTCATCGTGAACCCCTTCTTCCACACCTTCGGCTACAAGGCGGGCATCATCGCCTGCCTGATGCGGGGCGCGACGATGGTCCCGCAGCCCGTCTTCAACGTGGACACGGTCCTGGCGAACATCGCCTCCGAGCGCATCTCCGTCCTCCCGGGCCCGCCGACCCTGCACCAGTCCCTCCTCGACCACCCGGCGCGCGACACCCACGACCTGTCGGCGCTGCGGCTGGTCGTCACCGGCGCTGCGGTCGTCCCGCTGCGTCTCGTCGAGCGCCTGCGCACCGAACTCCACATCGCCACGGTGCTGACGGCGTACGGCCTCTCCGAGGCGTCCGGCATCGTGACGATGTGCCGCCGTGGCGACGCTCCTTCGGTGATCGCCGCCACCTCGGGCCGCGCCATCCCCGGCACCGAGGTCCGCGTCCTCTCCGCAGGTCCCGGCGAACCGGGCGAGGTCCTGGTCCGCGGCCACAACGTCATGCGCGGCTACTTCGAGGACCCGGAGGAGACGTCGAAGGTCCTCGACGCGGACGGCTGGCTCCGCACGGGCGACGTGGGCGTCCTGGACGAGGCGGGCAACCTTCGCATCACCGACCGGATCAAGGACATGTTCATCGTCGGCGGCTTCAACGCGTACCCGGCGGAGATAGAGCAGCTCCTGGGTCTGCACCCGGACATCGCGGACGTGGCGGTCATCGGCATCCCGGACGGCCGGCTCGGCGAGGTCGGCAAGGCGTACGCGGTCCGGCGGCCGGGCGCCACGCTGACCGCGGACGACCTGATCGCCTGGTCGCGGCGGGAGATGGCGAACTACAAGGTGCCGAGGTCGGTCGAGTTCGTGACGGAGCTGCCGCGGAACGCTAGCGGGAAGGTGCTGAAGACGGAGTTGCGGGCGCGCCGGGGCTGACAACGGGAGAACGAACCCGTCCTGCGCCGGTCCGGCCCGAACTCCGAGTGGCTCAGAAGGCTTCGTGGATGTCTGCTCGCGCACCCGGCGGATGCCTAGGCGTTCGAAGCCGTGCAGACTCGACATGCCGCGGCCGCGGCGGCTCCCCCTCCGCGCCGCCGCGGCCGCACCCCGTCGGATGTGAGTCCTAGTCCTTGGGCGGGGTGGGCATGTGGTTGTCACCCTGGGTCGTGGCGCCGCCGTCCTTGGGCGGGGTGGGCATGTGGTTGTCACCCTGGGTCGTGGCGCCGCCGTCCTTGGGCGGGGTGGGCATGTGGTTGTCACCCATGGTGACGATCTCTTCGATCTTCTCGGCGTCGCTCATATCCGCTGACTCCCCTGTGCGTTGGGCTGTGGACTACGGATGGCGCCCGTTCGGCGACTCCCCCGAGGACCGCCGAACGGGCGCATCTGGACCGCTCACCTTAGCGATGAGCGCCCTGGCGACCCGTCTGCCCCCCGATGCGACGGATCGATAGGTAGAGAGTGCCGGGCAGGCATAAACGAATGCTGAACGCGGACGCGCGCGAGCGCTCAGGCGCGGGCGCGCAGGCTCAGCAACGCCCTCACGGCGTCGGCATCGCCTGTGCCCACCTGCTCGTAGAGGGTGAGTCCTTCGCGCCAGCACGCTTGGGCGCGGTCGATCTGACCGAGTGCGTCGAGCGCCCTGCCCAGCACGGTGAGCACGTCACCCCGAATCTTGTCGCCTCCGATGCAGCCCGTCGCGAGGGCCTGTTCGGCGTGCTGCGCGGCGCTTGCCGGCCGCTGTGCCGTGAGATGGGCCTGGGCGATGCGGAAGTGCGTCGTCCCCTCCCAGAGGCGCTGACGATCCTTGATGAACATCTCCAAGGCGTCGGACAGCTGTTCAAGCGCGTCGGCATGGCGGCCCGCCTGGGTGAGGGCCACGCCGAGGGCGTACCGACCGTTGGCCAGGCGCAGGGTGCTTCCGATGCGTGCGTAGAGGTCCACGCCCTGCTGGGCGAGTTCGATGGCGCTGGCGGTACGGCCCATCAACTGGTGAACACGGGAAAGGTTGCACAAGGCGCTCGCGGCTCCGGGCAGGTTTCCATCCGCGCGCGAGCCGTCCGCGGCCTTGAGCAGGTGCTCCTCGGCTTCTTCCAGGCATCCACGGCTGGCGGCGATGATCCCCCGGTCGTTGTCCGCCCAGTACACCGGCGCAGCGTCCCCCGTCGCCCCCGCCAGTTCCCTGGCGTTGCGCGCCTCCTCGTCCGCCTCGGCGTAACGGCCCGCGACCAGGTGGACGTTGGTGAGGACTGTCCGGGAGCGGCCCTCGGCGTGGCGGTCGCCCGTCGCCTGGGCGGCCTCGCGGGCGGCCAGGGCGGCCGATGCGTACTGCTTGGAGTTGGCGCCTGACTCGCCGAGGTCCTTCGCCGCCCACAGCAGGTCCACCGCACGCCGCAGCCGCTCGGGGACGAGCGCCTGCCGTGCGCAGGCCAGCAGGCTGTTCGCCTCCGTGTACAGCCAGTCCAGCGCCTCGTGCCGGTCGGCGAAGACCAGACCCTCGTACGCCGTCGACTCGAGATGGTCCACCAGCCGGTCGCCAGGACGCTCGATGGCGAACACCCGCGCCGCCGTCGCCAGATAGAAGTCCAGCAGCCGCGACAGCGCCGCCTCCCGCTCCGTCGGCGGCTGCTCGTCCGCGCATGCACGCGCGTAGAGCCGTACGAGGTCGTGGTACCGGTACCGCCCCGGTGCCGCCGACTCCAGCAGGGAGGTGTCGACCAGGGCCTCCAGGAGATCCTCCGTCTCCTGGGGCGGCAGGTCGAGGACGGCGGAGGCCGCGGCCAGGGAGATGTCCGGGCCGTCGGCGAGGCCGAGGAGGCGGAAGGCGCGGGCCTGGGCCGGTTCCAGTTGGCCGTAGCCGAGTTCGAAGGTGGCCTTGACCGCGAGGTCGCCCGCCTGGAGCTCGTCGAGGCGGCGGCGCTCGTCCGCCAGCTTCGCCGCCAGCACCGAGACCGTCCAGGTGCGGCGGGCCGCCAGACGTGAGGCGGCGATGCGGATGGCGAGCGGGAGGAAGCCGCACGCGGCGACCACGTCCAGGGCGGCCTCCCGCTCCGCCGAGACCCGCTCCGCGCCGACGATCCGGGTGAAGAGCTGGAGCGCCTCCTCCGGGGACATCACATCCAGGTCCACCAGGTGCGCGCCCACCAGGTCGACCATGCGGACGCGGCTGGTGATCAGGGCGGCGCAGCCGGCCGTGCCGGGCAGCAGCGGGCGGACCTGGGCCGCGTCGCGGGCGTTGTCGAGGAGGACGAGGACGCGGCGGCCGTCCAGCAAGGAACGGAACAGCGCCGCCCGCTCGTCGAGCGAGTCCGGAATCGCCGAGTCCGCAGTGCCGAGCGCCCGCAGGAAGGCCCCGAGCACCGTCTCCGGCTCCGCGGCCCGAGCGCCCGCGCCCTGGAGGTCGACGTACAGCTGTCCGTCGGGGAACTGCGGCCGGGCCGCGTGGGCGACGTGCACGGCGAGCGTGGTCTTGCCGACGCCGCCGATGCCCGCGAGCGCGGAGACGGCCATCACCGAGCCCTCGGCGGTGGCGAGCTGGTCGCCCAGTTCCCGTACGAAGGCGGCGCGCCCGGTGAAGTCGGGTACGGTGGCCGGGAGTTGGGCGGGTCGGGTGACCTGCGGGGCGCTGGGCGCGGGCTCCTCGACCGGACGGGCCAGTTCCACGTCGGCCTGGAGGATGCGCTGCTGGAGCCGGGACAGCTCGGGGCGCGGGTCGACGCCGAGCTCGTCGGCCAGGAGGCGCCGCGTGTCGGCGTAGACGGCGAGGGCCTCGGCCTGCCGCCCGCTGCGGTACAGCGCGAGCATCAGCAGCTCGCGCAGCCGCTCCCGCAGCGGGTGCGCGGCCGTGAGCGCGGTCAGCTCGGACACGGCCTCCGCGTGGCAGCCGACGTCGAGGTCCATCTCCAGTCGGGTCTCCAGGAGCTGGAGCCGCCATTCCTCCAGCCGGGCCCGCTGGGACTCGGCGTACGGGCCGGGCACGGACGCGAGAGCCTCGCCGTCCCACAGCCCGAGGGACTTGTTGATCAGTACGCGCGCCTGGCGGCGGTCGCCGCCCGCGCGGGCCTTCTCGGCCTCGGCGACGAGCTCCTGTGCGGTGTGCAGGTCGAGCGCGTCGGGCGGCGTGCGGACGGCGTATCCGCCGGATTCGCTGACCAGGGCGCCGGGGCCGAGGGCCTTGCGCAGCCGCGACGCGTACGTCCGTACCGCGGCGAGCGCCTGCGAGGGCGGCTCCTCGCCCCAGATGGCGTCGATCAGCTCGGCGGCCGTGGCGGTGCGCCCTTCGCGCAGCAGCAGCGCCGCCAGCAGCGCGCGCTGCTGCGGTGACCCGGTGGGCAGGGCCTCGCCGTCGCCCCAGGCGCGCACGGGTCCGAGCACGCTGAAGCGCAGGCCGCTGCCGCCGTGCCGCATCGGAGTCCGCTGCTCCGGAACGCGCGTCGGTGCGGAGGGCCCGTTCTCACGGTCCATAGCTTCCCCCTCGCCGGTATCGCCCCGGACAGTCTGCCTTGTGGGGGCCTGGCTCGTCAGCAATGGGTGACGCTCTGCACAGGATCTGCGGGTTCGGTCCTTTCAGGCAGCCGAACAGAGAGCTGACGGATCGTCAGATCGGCGCTACCGTGGTACGCATGGAGACCTTCCCGAAGATCATCTCGGTGGACGACCACACGGTGGAGCCGCCCCACGTCTGGCGGGACCGGCTCCCGTCGAAGTACCAGGACACCGGCCCGCGCGTCGTCCGGGCGCCGCTGAAGGAAATGACCTTCCTGGGCGGGAAGTTCGCCCCGGTCATGGGCGCCCCGGGCGACGACGGGCCGATCGGGGACTGGTGGGTGTACGAGGACCTGCACCGGCCGCTCACCCGCCTCGACACCGCGGTCGGCTACGACAGGGACGAGATCAGGCTCGAGGTCATCACGTACGAACAGATGCGGCCGGGTTCGTTCTCCGTGCCCGACCGGCTCGCGGACATGGACGTCAACCACGTCCAGTCGGCGCTCTGCTTCCCCACCTTCCCGCGTTTCTGCGGGCAGACCTTCACCGAGGCGAAGGACCGCGAGCTCGGGCTGCTAGGGGTCCGGGCGTACAACGACTGGATGGTCGAGGAGTGGTGCGGGCCCGAGGCGCAGGGCCGGCTGATCCCGCTGACGCTCGTCCCCCTGTGGGACGCGGAGCTCGCCGCCGCCGAGGTCCGGCGCAACGCGGCGCGCGGCGTGCGGGCGGTGGCGTTCTCCGAGATACCTCCGCACCTGGGCCTGCCGTCCGTCCACACCGACGCGTGGGACCCCTTCCTCGCGGCGTGCGACGAGACCGGCACGGTCGTCGCCATGCACATCGGCTCCTCGTCGCGGATGCCGTCGACGTCCGCGGACGCCCCGCCGGCCGTCGGCTCGACCATCACCTTCGCCAACTGCTCCTTCTCGATGGTCGACTGGCTGATGAGCGGCAAGTTCGAGCGCTTCCCGAAGCTGAGGATCATGTACGCGGAGGGGCAGATCGGCTGGATCCCGTACATCCTGGAGCGCGCGGACGTGGTCTGGGAGGAGAACCGCGGCTGGGGCGGAGTCGCGGACAAGGTCCTGCGGCCGCCCTCCGAGCTCTTCGCCGAGCACGTCCACGGCTGCTTCTTCGACGACGCCTTCGGGCTGCGGAACCTGGACGCGATCGGCGTCGGGAACGTCCTGTACGAGACCGACTACCCGCACTCCGACTCCACCTGGCCCAAGTCGCGGGAGGTCGGGGAGTCCCAGATGGGGCATCTGGCGCCGGACGTGGTGGAACGGATCGTGCGCGGGAACGCGATCGAGCTGCTGGGGCTGACCCCCGAGGGGCTCTGGGCCGGCCCGGGGGCGTGACGCGACATGACGAGGCCGCGGCCCCCGGTGGGGGGCCGCGGCCTCGTCGCCGCACGGTCAGCCGAGGAAGACCGACGAGACGGCGTTGTCGAAGCCGATGCCGGCCAGATCGGCGACGTTGCCGCTCACGACCTGGGACCTGCCCTTGCAGTCCTTCTCGGACCAGATCTTCAGCGAGCCGGAGGCCTGGAGGGACGAGGCGAGGTTGTCACGGCCGACGTTCCGGCAGCCGGAGCCGGCGAGGCCCTCGGACGGGTCGCCGAAGTTCTTCTCGTCGGACAGCGTGACGCTGGTGGCGGGCTTCCCCGTACCTTCGCCTCCGCTGTCGGCCTGGCCCCCGCCGGCCTTCTGGCCGTTCGGCGTCACGCCGAACCAGGTGCCACCGACACCCTGCCCGTTGGTGTCACCGGGCTCGAGGTCCTTGCTGAACCGGTAGACCGGCCAGCCGCCGATCGTCACCTGGAGGTTGCCGTCGTCCCGCTTGACGACCCCGACGTCGGATTTCTTCACCCCGTCGATGAAGATCTTGCCGCCGGGTGCGACGACCACGGGCGGCCAGGTGGTGGCGCACTCGCCGTTGCAGGCGGACTTCGACGGGTCCGCGGTGTCCTTGTCGAAGCGGTAGAGGGTGAAGCCCGCGCCGTTGACCACGACGGGGTTCAGGTTCCCCGCCCTGGCGGCGCTCAGCTGGACCCACTTCTTCGCGACCGGCCGGGTCGCGGGCCTGCCGGGGCCGTTGGCCCAGTCTCCGGTCTTGGGCTGCGCCTTGTTCTGCTGCGCGGTACCGCTCAGGAAGTCGAGGTTCTGCGTCCCGCCGGCCTGCTCGGCGGCCGCCGAGGTGTTCGGGGCGGCGGCGTCGGTCCCGTAGCCGTCGCCGTTGCAGGCGGTCAGCAGCAGGGCACCGGCAGCGGCGGCACTGGCGATCATTCCGAAGCGCTTGTTGAACATCGGGCTCTCCTCGCGTCATTCGCTCCGGACCCCCCGGAGCCTTCGCCACGAGGTACGGGGCGGGGTCCGTGGCCCCCTCACCCGGTTACGCCCCTGAGACACGCCCGGGACAGGCCGCGGCCATTGCGGACCGGGCGCGGCCATTCCTGGCATGACGTGGACATTCGAGGGCCGCGGCGTCGGCATTCGGGCCGTCCGCACGTGGACACCGGGGCGCGGGCGGCCCCACCATCGGCCCATGACGCTCTCGCTCGCTGAAGCCGACAAGATCCTCGCCGACAACTTCGCCCCGTGGGTGCTCGACCTCGGCCTGACCGTCGTCGAGACGGCCGGACTCCACGCCGTCCTGCGCCTGCCCTGGTCGGACCGGCTCGCCCGCGAGGGTGGCGCGCTCTCCGGTCAGGCGCTGATGGCCGCGGCCGACACGGCGACCGTGATCGCCGTCTCCGCGGCCCGCGGCGCCTTCGTCCCGATGACGACGGTCCAGCAGTCGACCACCTTCCAGCGTGCGGTGACCGGCGCGGACGTCCTGGTTGACGCCCGTATCTCCAAACTGGGCAAGCGCATGGCCTTCGCGGACATCACCATGACGGCGGAGGGCACGGACGAGCCCGCGGCCCGCGCCTCCACGGTGTACGCGCTGCTGGGCTGAATCCCGGGCCCTCGGGCCCTCAAAATCCTTTGCCCCGCAGGCCACCCTGCTGCGAGGCTCCCGGGCATGCCCGACAACGGATCCAGCGGTGCGCACAGCGTGGCCGCCCTCTTCTCCCACGGCCGGCTGACGGCGATCCCCCGGAAGCCGGCCCGTCGCGAGCAGTTGCTCGTGCACCTCGCGGAGACCCTCTTCGAGCCGGACCGCGCCTACACCGAGCGCGAGGTCAACGAGGCGCTGCTCACGGTGCACGAGGACTGCTCGGCCCTGCGGCGCTACCTGGTCGTGGGGGGCATGCTGTCCCGGACGAGGGACGGCAGCAGTTACCGGCGCGTGCGGTAGCCGGCCCTCACGGCTGACGCCCGTGCGGGGCGCCCGCGGGTTGGGGTGATGCCGGGCCGGTAAGTCGCGGGCAGTCGTTACGCCGGTGCGGTGCGCCCGCGGGCAGGGGTCACGCCTGGTCCTGAGGGCGCTTGCCCGCGACCGTGTCGATGAGGGCCTCCGCCGAGCCCGGTTCGCCCGCGAGACGGCCGGCCTCGCGGATCTGCTCGTCCGTCATGCCCTGCTCGGCCAGTTCGACGGCGTCGTGGATGCCGTTTCCGTCGCCGTGCCCGTACATGGTGAAGAACCAGCGGACGGCCTGCACCGGGTCGGTCGCGGTGCCGAAGCCGTCGCGGTACCAGCAGGCCGCCGCGTACATGGCGTTCGTCTCGCCGCGCTCCGCCGCCCACAGGTACCAGGCCAGGGCCTCCTCGTCCCGGTCCACCGCACCGAGGCGGTCACCGAGGGCGCAGCCGGCTTCGGTGACACCGAGACCGGCGGCGCCGGCCAGCAGCCGCAGCTCCTCGTCGCCGTCGGCGTCGCTGTCGAGTGTCGCGGCGAGATTGAACATTCCGTAGGCGTCACCGCCTTCGGCGGCCGCGCGGAACAGCTCCGCCGCCCGATCCTCGTCCTTCTCCACACCCTGGCCGTTGACCAGCATGAAGCCGTACGTGCGCTGCCCCGCAGGGTGCCCCGCCGTGGCCGCCGCCTCCGCGTACCGCACGGCCGTCGGCAGCGCGGACTCCTCGTAGTACTCCAGAAGGATCCCGGCCAGCAACGCCGCCGCATCCGCCGAGCCCGCGTCCGCGAGGGGTCTCAGTCGAGGAGCGGCCGTCCGTGATGCCTGGTTCGCCCCTTCGAGGCTCGCCTGCATCGCGGCCTCCACCCAGGCGCGACCCGCCGCGATCCAGTCGCCGTCCGCCGCGGCGCGCTCGGCCGAGGCCAGAAGCTCGGGGACGGGACGCGGCTCGGGGGCGTCCGTGGGCGGGATGAGGTGCGGGTGGCTCATGGGGAGCACTCTAGGCAGCCCCGGAAAGCCGGACACCCGCACCCCGCACACCTCTTGTCTGATGGAGCGTCAGCCAAGACCATGGTGGCCCATCGAATATGACGGAACGTCAGATCAAGGGGATGGATCATGGTGGTCTTCGGGATGCAGCTCCCGGTCCAGTCGCAGAGCACCATCTACGCCGAGCCCTGGGAGGCCACCGCCGGCCCCGGCGACCTCGTCGAGATCGCCCGCACCGCCGACCGGTCGGGCTTCGACTATCTCGCGTCCTGCGACCATGTGGCCATTCCGCACCGGCTCGCCGCCGCGATGTCGACCGTCTGGTACGACCCCGTCGCCACGCTCTCCTTCCTCGCCGCGATCACCGAGCGCGTCCGGCTCCTCAGTCATGTCGCCGTCGTGGGACTGCGCCATCCGCTTCTCACCGCCAAGCAGTACGCGACCCTCGACCACCTCTCCTCCGGCCGTCTGGTCCTCGGCGTCGGCGCCGGTCACGTACGCGAGGAGTTCGACGCGCTCGGGGTGGACTTCGAGCGGCGCGGGCCCGTGCTCGACGAGACGATCGACGCGCTCAGGGCGGCGCTCGGGCCGGAGGAGTTCCCGAGCTTTGCGGGGGAGCGGTTCGCCTTCGAGGGGCTCGGGCAGAAGCCCCGGCCCGCGCAGGCCCGTGTGCCCATCTGGGTCGGCGGCTCCTCGCCCGCCGCCGTGCGCAGGGCCGCGCTCAAGGCCGACGGATGGCTGCCGCAGGGCGATCCGCGCGACCGGCTCCCGGGCCAGATCGCGAGGCTCAGGGCGCTGCGCGAGGAGGCGGGGGTCACCGACCCCGTGGAGATCGGCGCGATCACCGAGCCGCTGTACGTCGGCGACGCCTCCTGGGACGTCGGCCGCCGCACGCTCGCCGGCAAACCGGACGCGCTCGCCGAGTCGCTGCGCGCGTACGGCGCGATGGGAGTGGACCAGATCCAGGTGCGCTTCCGCAGCCGGAGCCGCACCGAACTCACCGATCAGATGACGGCCTTCGCCGCCGACGTCGCACCACACCTGAACTGACGTACCCGAACCGAGGAGAGTGGCATGGGGAAGCTGGACGGACGGGTCGTCCTCATCACGGGCGCCGCACGCGGTCAGGGCGAGCAGGAGGCCCGGCTCTTCGCCTCCGAAGGGGCGAAGGTCGTCCTCGCGGACGTCCTCGACGACCAGGGCGAGGCGGTCGCCAAGGAGATCGGCGGGCACTACGTCCACCTCGACGTGAGCCAGGAGGCCGGGTGGGCCGCCGCCGTCGGCGCGGCGAAGGACGCCTTCGGCCACATCGACGGCCTGGTCAACAACGCCGGCATCCTGCGCTTCAACGAGCTGGTGAGCACCCCGCTGGAGGAGTTCCAGGAGATCATCCAGGTCAACCAGATCGGCGCCTTCCTGGGCATCAAGTCCGTCGCCCCCGAGATCGAGGCGGCGGGCGGCGGCACGATCGTGAACACCGCCTCGTACACCGCACTCACCGGCATGACCTACGTCGGCGCCTACGCGGCGACCAAGCACGCCATCCTCGGCCTGACCCGGGTGGCCGCGATGGAGCTGGCGCCGAAGAAGATCCGGGTCAACGCGGTCTGCCCGGGTGCCGTCGACACCCCGATGAGCAATCCGGGGGGCGCGGACCCGGAGGAGGTGGACGAGGTCTACCGGAAGCTCGTGCCGCTGGGGCGGGCCGGGCAGCCGGAGGAGGTGGCGCGGCTGGCCCTGTTCCTGTCCAGCGACGACTCCTCCTACATCACGGGCCAGCCGTTCGTCATCGACGGTGGCTGGCTGGCGGGAATCAGCGTTCTCTGACGGATCGTCAGCTATTGACGGCCCGGGCGCACGGTGGAACAGTCTGTCGCATCGATCTGACGATGCGTCAGAAAAAGAAGGGCGGTGAACCCCCTTGGAATTCGGTCTCTTTGTGCAGGGATACGTGCCTGAGGCGCGGTCCAAGGTCGACCCCGAGGCAGAGCACAAGGCGCTGATCGAGGAGACCGAGTACGTCATCCAGGCCGACAAGTCGGGCTTCAAGTACGCCTGGGCCTCCGAGCACCACTTCCTGGAGGAGTACTCGCACCTGTCGGCGAACGAGGTCTTCCTCGGCTACCTCGCGCACGCCACCGAGCGCATCCACCTCGGCTCGGGCATCTTCAACCCTCTCGCGCAGGTCAACCACCCCGTCAAGGTGGCCGAGAAGGTCGCCATGCTCGACCACCTCTCCCAGGGGCGGTTCGAGTTCGGCACCGGACGCGGTGCGGGCAGCCACGAGATCCTCGGCTTCCTTCCCGGCATCGAGGACATGAACCACACCAAGGAGATCTGGGAAGAGACCATCGCCGAGTTCCCCAAGATGTTCCTCCAGGAGGAGTACGAGGGGTTCCAGGGCAAGCACTGGTCGCTGCCCCCGCGCAAGGTCTTCCCCAAGCCGTACGGCAAGGCCCACCCGGCCATGTGGTACGCCGCCGGCTCCCCCTCCTCGTACGCGATGGCCGCCAGGAAGGGCCTGGGCGTCCTCGGCTTCAGCGTCCAGAAGGTCTCCGACATGGAGTGGGTGCTGGAGGAGTACAAGACCGCGATCCAGGAGGCGAAGGCCATCGGTGCCTTCGTCAACGACAACGTCATGGTCACCTCGACCGCGATCTGCGCCGAGACCCACGACAAGGCGGTCGAGATCGCCGTCGACGCCAATCTGAACCGGTTCCAGTCGCTGGTCTTCCGCTACCACGACACCTTCCCGCGGCCCGAGGTCATCCCGCAGTGGCCCGAACTGCTCCCCGCGTACAACGCCGAGATCATCGAGCTGCTGATCGCCGAGGAGCTGATGATCTGCGGTGACCCCTCCGAGGTGCTCGCGCAGTGCAAGCGGTGGGAGCGGTCGGGGGCGGACCAGCTGTCGTTCGGGCTGCCGACGGGGGTGTCGTACGAGGACACGATGAACACCATCAAGCTCCTCGGCGAACACGTGATCCCGAAGATCGACACGGATCCGGTCCACCGGACGACCCGCTTCCGCGAGGCCGCCTGACCGTGGGCTCGGCCCCCGGGCCTCCGGGCTCCCTGGTCGGGACACGGACCTCCGACCCGACGCCGGCCCCCCGGCCTCACCCGGCTCCGAGCCCGGCACCGGCGCCCGACTCGGGCCGGCCCCGGCCCGGCCGTGGGGGCGCATGCGGCGGGCCTTTCCCCACCCCACCCCACCGCCCTGCCCCTTCCCGTCCTGGAGCTCCGCCCCGAACCCCGCGCGCCGACGGGGCTGACGACACAGCCCGTCCGGCGTTCGAGGACGGACACGCGGGCCGACCGTGCGGTGCCGGTGTGACGCAGCCCGTCCGGCGTTCGAGGACGGACACCCCGGCTCACCATGCGGTACCGGTCAGGCCCGGCGGGCCCTGGGGCCTGGGGCGAGCCCCGGTTCGGGAAGGGGCGGGGTGGGGGAAAGGCCCCATCCCCACAAACCGCGGGCGGCGTCTTCCCGGATCGCCGTTCGCACCGCCCGGCCGGAGGTCTCCGCGGCTGCGGCCAGCCGCGGAGGCCTCCGACCGGGGCACCCGACGAGTGACGAAAGGGACGCCACCCATGCTGGACCACCTGATCAAGGGCGCCACCGTCGTGGACGGCACCGGCGCCCCCGCCTACACCGCGGACGTCGGCCTCCGCGACGGCCGCATCGCCGTCATCGCCGAGCCCGGCACCGTCACCGAGGACGCCACGACGAGCGAGGACGCGACCGGGCTCGTCCTCACGCCCGGCTTCGTCGACCCTCACACGCACTACGACGCCCAGCTGTTCTGGGACCCGTACGCCACGCCCTCCATGAACCACGGCGTGACCACCGTCGCGGGTGGCAACTGCGGATTCACGCTCGCGCCGCTCAACCCGGACCGCCCCGAGGACGCCGACTACACCCGCCGCATGATGTCCAAGGTCGAGGGAATGTCCCTGGTCGCGCTCGAAGAGGGCGCGCCCTGGAACTGGCACACCTTCGGCGAGTACCTGAACGCCCTCGACGGCCGCATCGCCGTCAACGCGGGCTTCATGGTGGGCCACTGCGCCCTGCGCCGGCACGTCATGGGCCCGGACGCGGTCGGTGGCCGGCCCACACCCGAGCAGCTCGACGCCATGGTGCGGCTGTTGCACGACGCGATGGACGCCGGAGCCTGGGGTCTGTCCACCACCCAGTCGTCCACCCACTCGGACGGTGACGGACAGCCCGTCGCCTCCCGCCACGCCGAGCCCGCCGAACTGCTCGCCCTCTCCCGCGCCGTCGCCGAGCACGAGGGCACCCAGCTCGAGGCGATCGTCGCGGGCTGCCTCGACCAGTTCTCGGACGAGGAGATCGACCTCTTCGTCGAGATGAGCGCCGCCGCGGGCCGCCCGCTCAACTGGAACGTGCTCACCGTCGACGCCGCCGTACCCGAACGCGTACCGCGCCAGCTGGTCCCGAGCGAACGCGCCCGCAAGGCCGGCGGCCGGATCGTCGCGCTCACCATGCCGATCCTCACCCCCATGAACATGTCGCTCGGCACCTTCTGCGCACTCAACCTCATCCCGGGGTGGGGCGAGATCCTGGGCCTGCCCGTCCCGGAGCGGATCGCGAAGCTCCGCGAACCTGCGGTCCGCGCCGAGATGCTGCGCCGCGCCGACTCCAAGGAGGCGGGCGTCTTCCGGCGCCTGGCCCACTTCGGCCGGTACGTCATCGGCGACACGTACAGCGCGGAGAACGAGGGCCTGAGCGGCCGGGTCGTGAACGACATCGCGGCCGAGCGCGGCCAGGACCCCTTCCAGTGCCTGGTCGAGATCTGCGCCAACGACGACCTGCGCACGGTCCTGTGGCCGATGCCCACCGACAACGACCCGGCCAGCTGGACCCTGCGTGCCGAGACCTGGCAGCACGAGGACGTCATGCTCGGCGGCTCCGACGCGGGCGCACACCTGGACCGGATGTGCGGGGCGCCGTACACCACGCGCTTCATCGGGGACTGTCTGCGCGGACGCGGGCTCGCCTCCCTCGAGGAGGCGGTGAAGATGCTCACCGACGACCCGGCGCAGCTCTTCGGCCTGCGTGAGCGCGGCCGGATCGTCGAGGGCTTCCACGCCGACCTGGTGCTCCTCGACCCGGAGCGGATCGACGCGGGCCCGGCCACCCTCGTCCACGACCTGCCGGGGGACAGCCCGCGGCTCGACTCGCGGGCGGTCGGGATCGTGTCCGTACGCGTCAACGGCGTCGAGACCGTGCGCGACGACGAGATCACGGGCGCGGTCCCGGGCAAGGTGCTGCGCTCGGGCCTCGACACCAGGACGGTGAGCACCAGGTGAGCGCCGACGGGCCCGCCGGGCAGCGGCTGTACATAGGAGGGGAGTGGGTCGAGCCGGACGGCGGCCACTACGAGGTCGTCGACCCGGCGACCGAGGAGGTCGTCGGCCTCGCGCCCGAGGCGAGCCGCGACCAGGTGTACGAGGCCGCGGCAGCCGCCCGGGAGGCCTTCGCGTCCTGGTCCGGCACCGCCCCGGAGGAGCGTGCGGCGATTCTGGACCGGGCCGCGGACGTGATCCAGCGTGAGTTCGACACCTACGCGGAGCTCGCCCGCGCAGAGACCGGCGCGACGACCGGGACGGCGCGCGGCATGCAGGTCGCGGTCGGTGTCTCCCGCTTCCGGCGGTACGCGAAGGGCGCGCTGGAGCCCGTCGAGCAGGGGCTGCCGCCGCAGATCAACGAGGCGGGCCCGATGGGGAAGGCCGGGATCTTCGGCGCGCTCGCCGCCCGTCGCCCGGTCGGCGTGGTCACCTGCATCACCTCGTACAACAACCCGTGGGCGAATCCGGCCGGCAAGGTCGCCCCCGCCCTCGCCATGGGCAACACGGTCGTGGTGAAGCCCGCCCCGCAGGACCCGCTGTCCGTGTACCGGATGGCCGAGGCGCTGGCGGAGGCGGGCGCGCCGCCGGGGGTCGTCAATGTCGTGAGCGGCTCCCGCACGGAGCCGGGGGAGGCGGCCGTCGACTCCCCTGACGTCGACATGGTCAGCTTCACCGGCTCCACGGCCGTCGGGCAGCGCATCGGCGAGGTGTGCGGCGGGGCGATGAAACGGCAGCTGATGGAGCTGGGCGGCAAGGGCGCGGCGGTCGTCTTCGACGACGCCGATCTCGACTCCGCGGTCATGGGCATCGGCACCACCTTCGCCTTCTACAGCGGCCAGATCTGCACCGCACCGACGCGCGTCCTCGCGCAGCGCGCGATCCACGACAGCCTGATCGAGAAGCTGACGGGCTACCTGGCCTTCATGAAGGTCGGCGATCCGGCGGCGCGGGGCACGGTCGTGGGCCCGGTGATCTCCGCGGCGCATCGCGACCGGATCGAGTCGTACGTCGAACTGGGGAAGAAGGAGGGCGCGCGATTGGTCGCGGGCGGGGAGCGCCCCGATTTCGCGCGCGGTTTCTACGTGGCGCCGACGCTCTTCGCCGACTGCACCAACGAAATGCGTGTCGTACGGGAAGAGATCTTCGGCCCTGTGGTGGTCGTCGTGCCCTTCGACGACGAGGAGGAGGGCATCGCGCTCGCCAACGACAGCGACTACGGGCTGATCGACTACGTCTGGTCGGGGGACGCGGCCCGGGCCTTCCGGGTGGCGCGGCGGCTGCGGGCCGGCGGGGTCGGGGTGAACACGATCGGCCGCAACATGGAGGCGCCGTTCGGGGGGTTCAAGAAGAGCGGGGTGGGCCGGGACGTGGGTTCGTACGCCCTGCACGCGTACAGCGAACTGCAGGCGATCGTGTGGCCCGGAGGCTGAGCCCGAGCGGGTGGCCGGAGCGGAGCGGCGGGCACCGGCGAGGAGGCCGGCGGCCCGCGGATGAATCCGACGGGAAATTTTAGAAACGGGCAAAACGGGCGCAGCTGCGGTTTTCGCATTCCGGAACTGCTTGACCTGTGCCTGGAAATCTCCCGGGCGGGTCCTCAATCACCCTTTCAATCGCCGGTTGATTCTGCTTTTCCTTGTCGATATCCAAGGTGAAGGAAGTGGAGTTCAGGCTTCCGGATACGGGAACCGCAGCACTTAACGTCCTCTTCATGACTCAGCTGGACATGCGGCCCCAGGCCGGAGACACGGTACGGGGACGCCCTGGAGGGGGCGTCCGGGCCAAGGGACTGGAGAAGAACTCCGTCGGCCTCCTCGGCAGTGCTGTGATCGGTATCTCGACGGTCGCCCCCGTGTACTGCCTGACCTCCACCCTCGGCTCCACGGCCGGCGAGGTCGGCCTGCAGATGCCCGCCGTGTTCCTGGCCGGGTTCCTGCCCATGCTTCTCGTCGCCTTCGCCTACCGCGAGCTCAACAAGGTGATGCCGGACTCCGGCACCTCCTTCACCTGGACGGTGAAGGCCTTCGGCCCGCGCGTCGGCTGGATGTGCGGCTGGGGCCTCGTGATCGCCACGATCATCGTGCTCTCCAACCTCGCGGGCGTCGCGACCTCCTACTTCTGGCTGCTCGCCGGTGAGATCACGGGCAGCGAGTCGCTTGCCGCCCTGGACGGCAACAAGGCCGTCCACATCCTGACCTGCCTCGTCCTGATCGCCATCGCCACCGCGATCAGCTACCGCGGCATGACCGCCACGAAGCGTGTGCAGTACGCGCTCGTCGGCCTCCAGCTCGTCGTTCTCGCCGTCTTCGTCGCCATGGCCCTCCAGAAGGCCGGCAGCGGAGCCTTCGACACCGGCCTGGACTTCTCGTGGTCCTGGATGAACCCCTTCGCGGTCCAGTCCTTCGCGGCCTTCACCGCCGGACTGTCGCTGTCGATCTTCATGTACTGGGGCTGGGACGCCTGTCTGTCGACCAACGAGGAGACGACCGGCTCCGAAAAGACCCCCGGCCGCGCCGCGCTCATCGCGATGGTCGTCCTGGTCGGTTCGTACCTCGCCACCGGTGTCGCCGCGCAGATGGCCGTCGGCTCGGGTGACAAGGGCCTCGGCCTCGCCAACCCGGACACCTCCGACAACGTCTTCGCCGCCCTCGCGGGACCCGTCATGGGTCCGGTCCTCGGTGTCGCGCTCTTCGTCGCCGTTCTCGCCTCGGCCGCGGCCAGCCTCCAGACGACGTTCATCCCGGTCGCCCGCACGGTGCTCGCGATGTCCGCGTACGAGGCGCTGCCCAAGTCCTTCTCGGACGTCCACCCGCGCTTCAAGGTCCCCGGCCGGGCCACGGTCGTCGCGGGCGTCGCCACCGGCGTGTTCTACACGGTCATGACCCTGGTCAGCGAGCACGTCCTGGTCGACACGATCTACGCGCTCGGCCTCATGATCTGCTTCTACTACGCGCTGACCGCCTTCGCCTGCGCCTGGTACTTCCGCCGGGAGCTCTTCCGCTCCGCCCGTGACTTCGCCTTCAAGGGCCTCTTCCCGGTCCTCGGCGGCATCCTGCTCGCGGCGGTCTTCGGCAAGACCCTCTACGACATGTGGGACCCGGCCTACGGCTCGGGCTCCGCGGTCTTCGGCGTCGGCTCCGTCTTCGTCATCGGCGTCGGCCTGCTGGTCCTGGGCGGCGTGATCATGGTGATCATGCAGCGCCGCAGCCCGGCGTTCTTCCGCGGCGAGGTGCTGACGAAGGAGACCCCGTCGCTGGTCGTCGCCGACTGACCGCCGCCCCTTCCTCCCGCTGAGTACGCCATGCGTCCGGGCCCGGCCCCCTTCCTCGGGGGCCGGGCCCGGATGCATGTCCGTTACGCCGGCCCGAGCCCGCGCAGCGCGCCACCCGGTACAGCCGTCGCAGATCCGCCTCGGTGCAGCGGCGGTGGCCGGACGCGGTGCGTTCGCTCGCGCGGGCCAGGCCGATTTCGTCGTAGTGGTGGAGCGCGCGCACGGTCAGCCGGGTCGCATGCGCCACCTCGCCGATACTCCATCGATGTCCGGTCACGCGGTCACGCTGGGACCTCCCGCCACGGCAGGTTCAAGGGCCGTCAGCGGCTACTCGGCGGTCGGCGGGTGCGGACGCAGGGCGGACGTAGAGCGTCACACCTTCTCGAGAACCATGCGAAGCACGGTGTAGCGCCGCTCGCGCATGAACTTGAGCGCTGTGCGCTGCTCCCTGAGGATGTCGGACACCGCGCTCTCGCCGATGAGTTCGGTTCCCCGACGCCGGTTGGCCTCGGCCCGCTCCAGCCAGCTCTCCAGGGTCCGCACGCCGTCCTCCGGGTCACTGCGCACGTCCACGAGCTTGAACATGCCGATGCTCGCGTCGATGAGCTCGGCGAGGGTCGGCAGAAAGCACTCGGGGAACACCTTGCGCGATGCGTGGAAGCCCTCGCGGACGTTCTGGACCCCGTCGTAGACGTCCTTGACGGCCAGGTGCCCGTTCCTGCTGGCCGTCGTACTGCTGCTGCGCGTCGTACCGCCCTGCGGGTGCTGCGGTGCCAGTTGCCGCGCCGGCAGCACCAGGGACGCGAGCCACCCACGGCTGTTCCAGGCGTTGGACTGCAACGACATGCGCCCGCCCGGGCGCAGCCAGGAGTGGGAGCGCTCGAAGAACTCGCGGTAGCGGGCGACGCGCTTGGCCCGCAGGATGTTGTTGCCCGCGAAGTGTTCGATCGCCTCGATGGCGATGATGGCGTCGTAGGGCGCTGTCGGCACATGGTCGAACCAGTTCTCGGTCCGCACTTCGCAGCGAGGCCAGTTCTGGTCGCGGATCCAGGCGACCTGCCCCGGACTCATGGTGATGCCGACGACGTGACCGACGTGGTGATTCTCCACCAGCCGTTGCATGAGGCTGCCCCATCCGCAGCCGACGTCGAGCACGCGGTCGGCGCCCGCGGCGTTCGCGGCCTCGGCGTGGTGGTCGAGCTTGCGCAGCTGTGCCGATTCGAGGGTGTCGCCCTTCTCCCACATTCCGTAGGAGTAGACGAGTTCGGGCCCCAGCGTCAGCCGGTAGAAGTCGCCCAGGAAGTCGTACTGATGGCGGATCGCCTTGGACGACGTGCCCTTGTAGGCATGGGATTTGCTCGACCCGATCAACGCCATCACCCAACCTGTTGCCATGGAGCCCGGAGAAATCGGAAATCGTGACAGATCATGACTATGTACCCATAGTAGCGCTTACGTCACTGTCCAGCGATCTCTCGACACGGATCATCCCTGCCGGCCGGGCTTGCGGGCCCGTACCGACAGGGACAGGGAGCAGGGGCAGGAACAGGTGGGCGGCTCTCAGGCGGAGCGCCCCAGGAAGACCGGATTGGTGAACGCGGCCAGCGGTCCCGGGAGTCCCGGGACGGGGACGACCGGCGCGTGCCGCACCTCGGCCCGTACGTATGCCGCGTACGCCGCCGTCGTACGCCACTCCACCGTGCCCGTGCCCTCCGGCGGAAGGGCCGCCGTGTGCAGCACGCCCTGGTCGGTGACGATGCGGGCCGTGCGGCCGGGGGCCCCGGTCACCTCCAGGCGCACGGTCACCGGTTCGTCGGCGTCGACGCGCAGCCGCTCGCCGATGCCCGCGTGCTGCCCGCGCCCGCCGGACGCGGAGAAGGACAGCGACACGGCCGAGGACTCCGCGACGTAGCTCCGCCCCGCGCGGATGCCCTCGAGGATCGCCTCGCGGGTGAGGTCGTCGGCGAGGACGACGGTCTGCGGCGTGCCGACGGGGTCCGGGTCGCGGTGGGCGTCGCTGCTGCCCATCGCCGGTGTCCAGCGGCTGCCGGAGCGCACGGAGGCGACGAGCATGCCGTCCCAGTCCGCGAGGGACACCTCGTCGTCCGGCGTGTACGGCCCGTTCCACACCTCCACCGCGTCCGCCTCGCCGAAGCCGAACTTCCAGTTGCAGCCGATGCAGGTGGCGTGCGGGTGCGCCGGGACGACCAGGCCGCCTGCGCGGCGGATCTCGCGGGCGTAGTGGCCGAAGCGGTTGTCGCGGGCACGGTAGCGCCAGTCGACGAACGTGCCCGGGTCGGTGCCCAGGGCGACGACGTGACCGTTGCGCGTGGTGACCTCCTCGCCGAGGAGGATCAGCAGGTCGTCGCCCGCCGCATCCGCCCAGTGGGCGTGCGCGGCATGCGTGTTGTGCTCGCTGCTGTTGATGAAGTCGAGGCCCGCGGCGCGGGCGAGCGCGGCGATCTCGGCGGGCGTGCGCCTGCCGTCCGAGTACCAGGAGTGCAGATGGCAGTCCCCGCGGTACCAGGCCCGCCCACGCCCCTTGGCCCGCTCGGGCGGGTAGACCGGCTCGGGGGTCTTCGCCTGGGCGCCGTGGGTGAGCGTGATCGTGATCGTGTACGGCAGGCCCTGCGGCGCGACCGTGTACGGCCCGAGCGCGATGTACCAGGTGCCCGCGCGGATCGGCCCCGGGATGTAGCCGGGCGTCGCCTCGTCCCCCCGGATGAAGAACTCGCTGCGCGCCCCGCCCGACCAGCCCCGGAAGCCCTTCCCGCCGAGCGCCGTGCCGCGCTCGTCGAAGACGCCGATGTCCAGGGCGTTGCCCTGGGTGCCGGCGGGCACGGCCGGCTTCTCGTACGTGTACGAGACCCGGATCTCCGACACGCCGCGCGGGATCTCCACCGGCAGATGGACGAAGTCGGGTGAGCCGGGCGGGAGGGTGCCGCGCACGACTTTGGTGGTGCTCTCTTCGGCAGCTGCCTCGGCGAAGGTCACACTGCTCAACGTAAGCGCGGCAGCGGCTCCCGTCACGAACAGTCCGCGTCTGCTGATCGAGTGGTCACCGTGCTCTTCCTTGCACATGTCGTCGGCTCCCCAAGGTTGGTGAGAGGGACAGAGGTGGGCTCGACCACGCTGGTACTCGGCCATGAACCGCGGGTCAAGGGAAGGGGATTGGACGATTGCGCGGTCGTGGCGTCACCGTGCTCTCGGAATCCCGCACCGCACGGCGTACCTTTGGCCCGCCACGGACACGACGACGGGCGACGAAGGCGGAGGAGCCGTATGCGGATCTCGACCACGATCTTCCTGACGGACGAGACGATCACGCCCGTGCGGTTGGCGCGCGAGCTGGAGGAGCGCGGCTTCGCCGGGCTCTACCTGCCCGAACACACCCACATCCCGGTCGAGCGGACCACTCCGTACCCCGCGGGCGGCGAACTCCCCCCTGAGTACGGCCGCACCCTCGACCCCTTCGTCGCCCTCGGCCAGGCCGCGGCCGTCACGACGCGGCTCGGCCTCGGCACCGGCATCACCCTCCTCGCCCAGCGCGACCCGATCGCCCTCGCCAAGCAGATCGCGACCCTGGACTTCGTGAGCGGCGGCCGCTTCACCCTCGGCGTCGGCTTCGGCTGGAACAAGGAGGAGGCCGCGGACCACGGTGTGGAATGGTCCACGCGCCGTGAGCTGAGCCGCGACCGGATGCTGCTGATGCGGGCGCTGTGGGCCCCCGAACCGACGGCGTACGAGGGCGACTTCGGATCGGTACGGGCGTCCTACGCCTACCCGAAGCCCGTCGTCGGGGGTGCCCCGCGCATCCTGGTCGGCGGGGCGGCGGGCCCGAAGCTCTTCGCGCACATCGCCGAATACGCGGACGGCTGGATGCCGATCGGCGGGCGGGGCCTGTCGGAGTCCGTGCCGGTGCTGCGCGAGGTGTGGGAGAAGGCGGGCCGCGATCCGGGCGCGCTGCAGGTCGTGCCGTACGCCGTCCTGCCGTCGACGGGCAAGCTCGCGCACTACGCGGAGCTGGGCGTGGAGGAGGTGGTCCTTCAGCTGCCGCCGGCGGGGGAGGGAGAGGTGCTGGGGGTGCTGGACGAGTACGGGCGGTACCTGTGACACGGCACCGCCCGCCCGCCGCGTCCCGCCCGTCCCGACGGCGCGCAGGTCACGGACCGCTGCCGTCGGTCGGGGCGGGACACCTCAGCGTGTGATCGTGTAGAACGAGGTCGTTCCCGTGCCCTCGTTCGCCACCGCCAGCATCGGCCGGTGTGTGGGGCTCTGCCAGGCCGGAACGTACTCCAGGCCCTCGGGCGACTCGTCGCCCGCCGTGCGGACCCAGTTCTGGAAGACCGGCTTGCGGGGATCGCTGATGTCGAAGATCATCACGCCGTTGGTGCGCTCGATCGCGACGAAGGCCATCAGACGGCCGTCGACCTCGCCGATGGTCAGACCCTCGGGCTCCGGGCCCTTGTTGTCGCTGCGCTTGTCGAAGTCGCCCTCGCCCTCGGCGTTGAAGTTGGCGGGGTCGATCTCGGCGGTCAGACGCTCGAGGAGGTCGCCGCTGTCGTAGACCAGGCGGCCCTTGCCGTCGCGGACGGAGAAGGAGCGCCCGCCGTAGACGCGCACCGGGTCGCCGGCCCGGGCGGGCTTGAGGACCGTCAGCCGGCCGAGCTCGGACTCGGCGAGCAGGGAGCGGTCGAACCCGGTGGGCAGGAGCGCCGGGTCGAGGTCGGAGAGGCGGATGCCGTCGGCGTACTGGGTGTCGTCCTCGCCGTACTCGCGCTCGTCGCCCTCGTTGGCGACGACGTAGTAGTCGCGGCCGTGGTGCTCGAAGGCGGCCAGGGCGTCGGGCATGTAGACACCCTGGATCGGGCGCGGCTCGATCCGGATGGCGCCGTCGCGGTCGGAGGTGTCCAGACCGTTGCCCGGCAGCGAGTGGTCCTTGTGGCCGAGGCCTTCGACCGCGGTGACGCGGGCGGAGCGCAGGTCCACGGTGGCGACAGCGTTGTTCTCCTGCAGCGTGACGAACGCGGTGCGGCCGTCCTTGGACACCGAGATGTACTCCGGCTCCAGGTCCTGGGCGACCGTGGCGCCCGGACCGCTGATCCGCACGGAGTCGTCGAGGCGGCGGTGGTTGAAGCCACGGAAGTCGGCGGTGCGCGCGGTGGCGCGGTGGGCGCCGCGGTCCAGCGCGACGATGCTGACGCTGCCCTCGGGGTCGGCCTCGCCCGGCTGGTAGCCGACGGGCTCGCCCTCGTTGGCCACCAGGAGGCGGCGACCGTCGGCGGTGAAGGTCACCATGTCGGGGCTGTGCCCGACCGTGACCGCCTTGATCACGGTGCCGTCGGGACGCATCAGGACGACCTTGCCGCGCTCGGCCGCGTCCGCCGACTCCACGGCTGCGGCGACCAGACCGTGGCGGGCGTCGACGCTGGTGACCGCACCGGTGCCGTACGCCGACAGATCGACGGAGGTGATCTTTACCGGCTTTGCAGGGTCGTGCACGTCGAGGACGTCGACAGCCAGGTTGTCGGCCGTGGTGACGTACGCGCGACGGGTGGTCCAGTCGTACGCGACGATCTCGGCCTTGTCGCCGGCGTACGTGCCCAAGTGGGCCAGGTTCACCGGACGTTCGCCGGCGGATCCCCGGGCCGAGGCCGGGGAGGAACTGAGGAGGGCCAGAGAGGCGGTGAGCGCGAGGGACGCGGCGCACACGCGTCCGAGGCGCGTGGGTGCATTCATGGGCCGGATGCTCGATGGAGGACATGAACGCCGTGTGGCCGCGGGGTTGCTGCCGCGCGGTGGGCGGCAGCCGGGTTGAGGGATGCGGTGCAGGAGGTCGGGGCGCGGGTGCGGTCGCGGGCCCCTGGCTGCGCCGGCGGCCCGCCGGTCAGAGCGCTGTGAAATCAGAGCGCTGTGAAATCAGAGCACCATGAAGCGGTCCAGCTCCCGCGCCTTGCCGCGCAGCCTGTCCGCCCACGCCTCGTCGTCCGAGTCGGCAGGCATCCCCGGGGGCGCCGGGACCTGGACGTCCCGGAGCTCCCCGCCCGGACCGGTGGCGGGCGGCGTCCAGCGCAGATCGACCCGTGCGCGCTCGGCGAGGACGACCATCGTGGCCACGAATCCCTCGGAGAGCGCCACCATGACGGCGTGCCGCGTCCGTTGTACGTGGAGTTGATTGGCCTTGATCCCCATTCCGTGGAGTGATGGGCCGGTGGCGATCGGCCGCACTGAACTGCTGGCACCACCAGGAGAGTTGGGCTCAGGTCCGCCCTGGCCGGACCGTGGCCGACGGACAGCCGGAAGACCACCGCCGCCATCCGCTACGCAGTTGGCAGCACCAAGTGGCGTGCCTCGTATGCCGATTACCCCACGCCGGTCGGGGGCCCACCTCTTCTTCCGCCGCCGGCCGGGCCAGGGTCGGGCTCCGACCCGGAGAGGCCTGACAGATCGAGGTGAGGAGCTGTATGATCCCCGCGATGATGACTCATTCTGCTGGCAGATTGGGGGTCCCGTCCGCGCAAGGTGAGTGCTGATGCTCACTCAGACCGCGAATGGGGATTCCCGCCTTTCCCTCTGGCTGCGCGTGCGTGAGTTCGCCGTGCCGCCGTCCATGATCGAGACTGCGACCGCCCGCCGTTGCGCCGGGGACTGGGCGGGGGCGTGCGCCGCCGCAGGCATCGATGTCGATCTCAATCTGCGTTCCATGGCGCGTACCCATGGCCAGGAACTCGCGGCCCGAGTACGGGCCGATCTCCGCCATCTGGCTCCCGACCTGTTGCGCTGGCACATGCCGAGGATCGCTCCCGACGGGCTGCTGCGCCCGGGGCTGACCATCGCCCTGGCTCGGTACGACGCTGCGGGGCGTGACGGCGCATACCCGGTGCACCTCGTGGCCCGGACTCCGCCGGCCTGGGCGGATGCCGGTCAGCGGATCAGCCTCGCGCTGTGGGACGGATCCCACTCCGAGGCCGGCGCCGGCCGGTATCCGCATCCCCATCCCAACCGGCGGTTCCGCCTCGACCTGCACCGCCACCTGTGGGACGCGCGCAGGACCGATGAGCTGCGGACCCGGTCCGGGGCCGATCGGCTGCCCGCCGACGACATTCCTGTGATGGACCCGGATCTGCCGGCGTCGGTGACGCAAGGGCGTCGCTGTGCCATTGACCGGTGGGCGGCCGAGGCGGGGATTCTGCTCCACGCCGAGGGGCGGCCCACCGGCACCGTCACCGTGCGGATCGGGGCCCGGCATCGGCTGGTCCTGGACCTGGTCGCGGACAGGGACGGCGTCGGGCCGCCCGCATTGCGGGTCGCGGCGGCGTCCACGGATGACGGCGGTTCCGCGCTGCCGGTCCTGCCCGACGCGGCGACCTGGGTACTCCCCGACCTGGAACTGATCCGCACCGGTTCGATCGGGGCCGATCGGCTGCACCCGCTGGTCGCCTCGGCACTGGTTCCGGAGCATTCGCCGACCGGTTCCACCGGGATTCCGGACCGGGCCCGGCACCCGCGCCTGGTGGAATGCCGGGGAGCCCAGCACCGGATCGGCCTGGTCGACGGGGTACTGGCCCCGCTGGACCACGACCCGGCCGAGATCCGCCGCGAGGAACTGCTGGCCGCGCTGACCGGTACTCCGCTTCCCTGCCTGCAGGTGATCGACAAGGCGCATCGTCGTCCGGACTCCCTGGACGGCGTCCGCGAGCGCCTGATCCACGGCGACACCGCCGGTGCGCTGGCCGTCGTCGAGGACCTGCTGGGCCCCGGCGCGCTGCTGCGCGACGGCGCGCTGCGGGACGAACTGGAGACGGCCGCGCGGCGGCGGATCACCTACGGACTGTTCAGGGCGGGCCTGGTCGAAGCCGGACCCGGCCGCATCCGCCCGGATCGTCGCCGTCCCCGTGACCGCCGCACCCACCCGCGCCACGCGACCTCCCGCTGACCCGGGGACCTCCACCTCCGTCCCCCTGCACCCACTCGCCTCACGACGAACCCATAGGTGATCACACATGCCCACGTACACCCCGTTCGCTGCCACCGGCACTCCCTCCGCCCCGGACCACGCCTCTCAGCTCGATGTCTCCCAGCTCGACGCCTCTCAACTCGACGTCGCCGGCGAGTTGCTGGCCCTGCTGCGCGACTCCACCACCGAACCGCGCCCCGACACACAACTGGAGGCCCTGACGCTGGCCGTGGCCGCCGACCTGCCCGTACTCCTGTGGGGTGAGCCGGGGATCGGCAAGACCGCGGCCCTGACGCAGCTCGCCGCGGCCCTGGACCTGCCGCTGACCACAGTGATCGCCAGCGTGCACGAGCCGTCCGACTTCTCGGGGCTGCCCATCGTCGGGGACGATCCCGCGGAACAGGGTGTCCCCATGGCCCCGCCGGACTGGGCCGTGCGACTGGTACGGGCCGGCCGAGGGCTGCTGTTCCTGGACGAGCTGTCCACCGCGGCACCGGCCGTTCAGGCCGCCCTGCTCCGCCTCGTGCTCGAGCGGCGGATCGGCTCCCTGCAATTGCCGCCCGGGGTCCGGATCGTGGCCGCCGCCAATCCACGCTCCTCGGCGGCGGACGGCTGGGAGCTGAGCCCGCCTCTGGCCAACCGGTTCGTTCATCTTCAGTGGGCCCACGACCACGAGGTCGTCGTGCGCGGCCTCGGTGGGACGTGGCCCCGGGCGTCCCTGCCACAGCTCGACCCGGAGAAGTTGTCGGAGGCCGTGCACTTCGCCCGCCGTGCGGTGTGCGGGCTCCTCGCCGCCCGCCCCGGGCTCGTACACCGGCTGCCCAGCAACGAAGCCCGCCGCGGTGGCCCCTGGCCGTCACCTCGAAGCTGGGAGATGACCCTGTGCCTGATCGCCTTCGCGACCGCGGCCGGCTCCTCCCGGGAAGTGCTCTCCCTGCTGGTCCGGGGCACAGTGGGGGACGGACCGGGGCTGGAGCTGCTGGCAAGCCTGGACCGGATGGACCTCCCGGACCCCGAGGTGCTTCTCGCCGACCCGGCTGGTGCCACCCTGCCCGAGCGGGGGGATCTGCGCCAAGCCGTGCTCGACGGTGTGGTGGCGGCGGTCCGCAAGCGCCCGGACAAGTCCCGCTGGGACGCGGCGTGGGCGCTCCTGGTCAGGGCGCTGGACACCGGAGCCCCGGACCTGGTGGTCGTCCCCGCGACGACACTCGCCTCGCTGCGCCAGGAGGACTGGGACGTTCCGGCATCGATCGAACGGCTCGCCGGAGCGGTGTCCCTGTCCCGCCGGGCAGACCGCGCGGCGGCCCGGGCCGCGGTCGCCACGAAGGCCGGCCGATGATCGCGGACGCACCGAGGGCACTGGACCTCGACAAACTCTTCGCCGCCAGACTGCATGCCGCCCGGGTCCGGCCCTACCTGGCGACGGCGCTGTTCGCCCTGCACACCGTGGAGTCACGGCGGGTACCGACGATGGCCGTCGACCGGCACTGGCGGTGCTACGTCTCGCCGGCGTTCGTGGACCGGACCCCGGTGGAGGAGCTGGCCGGGGTATGGGTGCACGAGGTGTCGCACCTGCTGCGCGACCATCACGGGCGCAGTGACCGGGTCGCGCGGGAGCGCGGGCTGACCGGCCCGGGGGAACGGCTGCGGATGAACATCGCCGCGGACTGCGAGATCAACGACGACGCGTTCGGTGACGGGTTGGTCCGGCCCGAAGGCGCCGTCACGCCGAGGACCTTGAAGCTGCCCGAGGGGGAGCTCATGGAGGACTACTTGGGCCAGTTCCGGCTCGGGCAGCGTACGCAGAGCCTGGCCTGGCTGGACTGCGGCAGCGGCGCCGACGGACTGGAACGGGAGTGGGACCTGGGACCGGACGGCGCGCACGGTCTGAGCGCACAGGAGCGGGACGCGGTCCGGTTCCGCGTGGCGCAGGGCATCACCGCCCGTCCGGGGAGCGCCCCGAAGGGATGGAGGCGGTGGGCGGAGGAGGCGTTCCACCCGCCGCAGCCGTGGCGGGAGCTGCTGGGAGCGGCGATCCGCTCGGCAGCCTCCGGCGCCGGCGCGGGCGACGACTACACCTACGGCCGGCCGGCGCGACGCTCGGCCGGGGTGCCAGGCGTTGTACTGCCGAGCCTCCGGCGCAGGCCGCCTCGGGTCTCCGTGGTCATCGACACATCCGGATCGGTCAGCGACGCCGAACTGGGCAGCGCTCTCCACGAGGTTGCCGCGATCTCCCGTGCCGTGGGCGGCCGTCGCGACCTGATCACCGTGCTGCCGTGCGACGCGGCGGCCCGGATCGTGCACCCGCTGTGCCACGCCGAGGGAATCCCGCTGGTGGGCGGTGGGGGTACGGATCTGCGCACGGGCTTCGCCAAGGCGCTCCGGGCGCGGCCCCGACCGGATGTCATCGTGGTCCTGACCGACGGACAGACACCCTGGCCGGACACGCGACCACCGTGCCGGACGGTGGTGGGCCTGTTCCCCCGGCAGCAGGCAGCCGGGTCGTGGGACGAGGCCAACCCCGATTACGTGCCGGACTCGCCGCCCGCCTGGGCACGAGTGGTGGTCATCGGGTCGACTCCCGCTGCTCGGTGAGCCCCCGCGGGATGGCGCGGACACGGGCTGCCCTCGAAGCCTGGCGTGCTACCACGGAAGCGATGCGGTGGACATGGCGGCAGTCCTGGCGGGTCACTCCACGTGTGCGGTTCGGCCACGTATGTGGCTGGGTCAGGCGCCGGCCCCGATGGCTGCCGCACGCGCCGGGCATGAACAGCTGGGCATGAACGACCGTCTTCGCGGCTCTCGCTCGACGTCGTCGCTGAAGCAACGGCAGCCCTCGGCGCAAAGCCCTGGCCGCAAGAACGACCGGGCTGGTTGATCATGTGTGGGACGCCGGCATGGTCGGATTTCGCCAGGCAACCGGGTATGGCCGCACATGGCCGCATCTGCCCCCTCGGCTGCCACTCCGCGCTCGTATGCTCGCTGCATGACGGATCACCAGCCCGGACCGCAGCCCGGCCGCCCCACCGCCAACGCCATGCGCCGTGCCCTGAAACGCTCACGGGACGGTGTCGCCCTCGATGTCGCCGAGGCCGCCGTGTTGTTGCAGGCGCGGGGGGAGGATCTGGACGACCTGTGCGCGTCCGCCGCCCGGGTGCGGGACGCCGGGCTGGAGGCGGCGGGGCGGCCCGGTGTCATCACGTACTCGAAGAGCGTCTTCATTCCGCTCACCCGGCTGTGCCGCGACAAGTGCCACTACTGCACCTTCGCCACCGTCCCCGGCAAGCTGCGCCGCGCTCGGGCTACGGAGGGGGTACCTCCCACGTCGAAGACCGTGGGGGCGTTCATGTCGCCGGACGAGGTGCTGGACATCGCCCGCCGGGGCGCCGAACTGGGCTGCAAGGAAGCGCTGATCACGCTCGGGGACAAGCCCGAGGACCGCTGGCCCGAGGCGCGGGAGTGGCTGGAGGCCGAGGGGTACGACGACACGATCGCATACGTACGGGCCATGGCGATCCGCATCCTGGAGGAGACCGGGCTGCTGCCCCACCTCAACCCCGGGGTCATGACCTGGACGGACTTCCAGCGGCTCAAGCCGGTCGCGCCGTCGATGGGCATGATGCTGGAGACCACCGCGACCCGCCTGTGGAGCGAGCCCGGCGGGCCGCACTACGGCTCGCCGGACAAGGAGCCGGCCGTGCGGCTGCGGGTGCTGGAGGACGCGGGGCGCAGCTCCGTGCCGTTCACCAGCGGGCTGCTGATCGGGATCGGGGAGACGTACGAGGAGCGCGCGGAGTCACTGTTCGCGCTGCGCCGCGTCTCACGGGCGTACCACGGCATCCAGGAGCTCATCATCCAGAACTTCCGCGCCAAGCCGGACACGGCCATGCGCGGGATGCCGGACGCCGAGCTGGACGACCTCGTCGCGACCATCGCCGTCGCACGGCACATCATGGGTCCTTCGGGCTGTCTGCAGGCGCCGCCGAACCTCGTCGACGACGAGTACCGGCGTCTGATCGGCGCCGGGATCGACGACTGGGGCGGGGTGTCGCCGCTCACCATCGACCACGTCAACCCCGAGCGGCCCTGGCCGCAGATCGAGCAGCTCGCCGAGCAGTCCGCGGCTGCGGGCTTCGAGCTACGGGAACGGTTGTGCGTGTACCCCGAGTTCGTGCAGCGCGGCGAGCCCTGGCTGGACCCGCGGCTGCTGCCGCACGTACGGGCCCTGGCCGACCCGGAGACGGGACTGGCCGACGAGGACGCGCTCGCGCGGGGCCTGCCCTGGCAGGAGCCCGAGGAGGCGTTCACCTCCGCCGGGCGCACCGACCTGCACCGCACCATCGACACCGACGGGCGGACCTCGGACCGCCGCGACGACTTCGACGAGGTGTACGGCGACTGGGAGGCGCTGCGCGAGGCCGCGGCGCCCGGCATGGTGCCGTCCCGAATCGACACGGACGTCCGCGCGGCGCTCGCGACCGCCGCCGACGACCCGACGAAGCTCACCGACGACGAGGCCCTCGCGCTGCTGCACGCGGACGGGCCCGCGCTGGACGCCCTCACCCGTATCGCCGACGACGTCCGCAGGTCGGCCGTGGGAGACGACGTCACGTACATCGTCACGCGGAACATCAACTTCACGAACGTCTGCTACACCGGCTGCCGGTTCTGTGCCTTCGCCCAGCGTCGCACGGACGCCGACGCGTACACGCTCTCGCTCGAACAGGTCGCGGACCGGGCGGCGCAGGCGTGGGACGTCGGGGCCGTCGAGGTCTGCATGCAGGGCGGTATCCACCCGGACCTGCCCGGTACGGCGTACTTCGACATCGCGCGGGCCGTGAAGGAGCGCGTGCCCGGCATGCATGTGCACGCCTTCTCGCCGATGGAGGTCGTCAACGGCGCGACCAGGACCGGCATGTCGATCCGGGAGTGGCTCACGGCCGCGAAGGAGGCCGGGCTCGACTCGATCCCCGGGACGGCCGCCGAGATCCTCGACGACGAGGTGCGTTGGGTGCTCACGAAGGGCAAGCTGCCCACCGCCACCTGGATCGAGGTCGTCACCACCGCCCACGAGCTGGGCATCCGCTCGTCCTCGACCATGATGTACGGGCACGTGGACCAGCCCCGGCACTGGCTCGGCCACTTCCGTACGCTCGCCCGCATCCAGCAGCGGACGGGTGGCTTCACGGAGTTCGTGACCCTGCCCTTCATCCACACCAACGCGCCCGTGTATCTGGCGGGCATCGCCCGGCCGGGGCCGACGACCCGCGACAACCGCGCGGTGACGGCGATGGCCAGGCTGCTCCTGCACCCGTACATTCCGAACATCCAGACCAGCTGGGTGAAGCTCGGCACCGAGGGCGCCGCGGAGATGCTCCGCTCCGGGGCGAACGACCTGGGCGGCACGCTCATGGAGGAGACGATCTCCCGGATGGCGGGCTCCAGCTACGGCTCGTACCGCTCGGTCAAGGACCTGGTCGCCATCGCGGAGGCGGCGGGGCGGCCGGCCAAGCCGCGTACGACGCTGTACGGGGAGGTGCCGGAGGAACGGCAGCAGGCGGCCATGGCCTCCGACGGCCATCTGCCGGAGCTGCTGCCCCTCGCCGACTGAGGCTACGGGTCTCGGCAGGACCGGGCTCTCGGCAGGACCGGGGCGTCGGCAGGACCGGGGCGTCGGCAAAGACCGGGCCTCGGCGGTGACCGGGGCGTCGGCAAAGACCGGGCTCTGGGCAGGACCGGGGTCTCGGCAGGACCGGGGCGTCGGCAAAGGCCGGGCCTCGGCGGTGACCGGGGCCGGGTCCCCGTCAGGACCCGGCCCCGAGCACAGGGGGCGCAGGCTCTGGCCGGCCACCAGGTCCCGCTTCGGCTCGTGCAGCCGGCGGCGACCGCGGCGCAGGCGGCAGGGACCGTGACGCCTTTCACAGCTGTGACTGCGGTGACAGTGGTGACTGCGGTGACGGCCCTGACACGAGTAAGAAGGGCCACGCGGCGGATCCTGCGGGTCCCGCACGACACAGCCGGAAATCCACCATGAACGGTGATCAAAACCGGCCTGAGGGGCGACCGGCCACATACCCTTCCGGCTCGATTCCGCCCATGAAGCGATCTCCCGCGGTCGATTACAGTGCTGCGCACGAATGGGGAGGGAGTTGCGCGTGACCACCGCAACCACAGCCGTCTGGGGCCGTACCGAGCAGCAGGACTTCCGCGCCCGGGTGCGCGGCTGTCTGCTGGGCGCGGCCATCGGCGACGCGCTCGGCGCCGGAGTCGCGCAGACGACCCTCGACGAGATCCGCGCAGCCCACGGCGCCGACGGCGTCGGCGACTTCGTTCCCGCGTACGGCCGCCGCGGCGCCGTCACCGCCGCGACCCAGCTCACCCTCTTCACCGTGGACGGGCTGATCCGTGCCCAGGTGCGCCGGGACACCGGCGCCTGGCACCCGCCCACCGACGTGCACCGCGCCCATCTGCGCTGGGCGGCGACCCAGCGCGACTGGGGCCCCGACGAGCGCCGCAAGGACAATGGCTGGCTCGCCCGCGAGGAGTGGCTGTACGCCCGCCGCGACCCCGACCGCTCCACCCTCACCGGGCTCGCCGACGAGTTCCTCGGCACCCTCGACAAGCCCAAGAACCCCACCGCGCGCGACGCCGGAGCGCTCGTCCGCTCGGCGCCCTTCGGGCTGCTGGTCGGCTGGGAGCCGCAGCTGGTCTGCCAGCTCGCCGTCGAGTGCGCAGCCCAGACCCACGGCCACCCCACCGCGTACCTCTCGGCCGGTGCCTTCGCCGTGATCGTGCACGGCCTGGCCCGCGGTGAGACCGTCGACGGGTCCGTCCAGCGCGCCCTCTCCCTGCTCGCGGCCCGCCCCGGCCACCAGCCCGTCACCGACGCACTGAAGCAGGCCCTCGGCGCCGTACGGCAGGGCATCCCGAGCGCCGCCCGCATTGCCGCCCTCGGCAACGCGCAGCACGCCGAGGACGCCCTCGCCGTCGCCGTGTACTGCACCCTCGTCAGCGAGGAGATCCGCCATGGCCTGCGCCTCGCCGTCAACCACGACGGCCCGTCGCACACCGCGGGCACCCTCTGCGGCGCTCTGCTCGGCGCCCTCCACGGCGAGACCGCCCTGCCCGCGGCCTGGCTCGCGGAGCTGGAGGGCCGCCCCACCATCCTCGAACTCGCCGACGACTTCGCCATGGAGATGACCCAGGGGCCGGCCCTCCACGGCCCGGGGGTCTCGTCGCCGGGCTGGCTGCTGCGCTATCCGAGGGGCTGAACGACAGAGCGCTGAGCGACCGGGGGCCGCACGACCGAGGGACTGGACGCCGGCCCGAAGGGCTGAACGACAGGGGCGGGCGGCCCCCCGTACGGACCGCCCGCCCCTGCCGTCGCTCCTCGGCTGCCGTCTACTCCTTGGCGGCGGGCTGCGTCACCGTGTCGCCGGCCGCGGCCGGGCCGGGGATGGCCGCCGTGGCCGCCCCGTCCCCACTGCCCGGGTTGAGCTGCGCGAGGATCCCGTCCCGCTCCGGTGTGTCCTCGGGCTTGATGTAGCCGATGAGGATGAAGAGCACCAGCGAGACCGCGAGCGGGATGGAGACCTGGTACTGCAGCGGGACGCCGCCCTCGACGTTCCAGTTGATCGGGTAGTTCACCAGCCAGAACGTCACCAGGCCCAGACCCCAGCTGAGCAGCGCGGCGGTGGGGCCGCACTTGCGGAACCACGGCAGCAGACCGAGCATCAGCGGGATCGCGATCGGGCCCATCAGACCGGCCACCCACTTGATGACCACGGTGATGATGTCCCCGAAGAAGGCCGAGTTGACCTGGGTCGCGATGGCCATCGACAGACCGAGGAAGAGCAGCGTCGACCAGCGGGCGGCGAGCAGTCCGGCGCGGGTGTCCCATTCGCGGACCTTGTGGGAGACGGCGGGCATGATGTCACGGGTGACGACCGCCGCGATCGCGTTGGCGTCGGAGGAGCACATCGCCATCGTGTGGGAGAAGAAGCCCACGACGACCAGGCCCAGCAGACCGTGCGGCAGGAGTTGTTCGGCCATCAGGGCGTACGAGTCGGCCGGAACGACGTCCGTCTCGTCCCTCAGGATCACCGGCGCCACCCACATCGGGAAGAACAGCACCAGCGGCCAGATCAGCCAGAGCAGGGCGGACAGCCGGCCCGAGCGCTCGGCGGAGCGGGCGGAGTCGGTGGCCATGTAGCGCTGGGCCTGGTTCCACATGCCGCCGTTGTACTCGAAGGTCTTGATGAAGAGGTAGGCGATCAGGAAGACCATCATGTACGGGCCGGCGAGCGGCTCGGCGTGACCCGACATCGCGGGCTCGTCCCAGACGCTCCACAGGCTGCTGAAGCCGCCCAGTTCGGCCATGACGGCCACCAGCATCGCGATGCCTGCCAGGAACTGGATGATGAACTGGCCGAGTTCCGTGAGGGCGTCCGCCCACAGGCCGCCGACCGTGCAGTACACGGCGGTGACCGCGCCGGTGATCAGGATGCCCATGTTGAGCGAGACACCGGTGAAGACGGAGAGCAGCGTCGCGATGGCCGCCCATTTGGCGCCGACGTCCACGATCTTCAGCAGGACACCGGACCAGGCGAGGGCCTGCTGGGTGGGCAGGTTGTAGCGGTCCTTGAGGTATTCGAGCGGTGAGGAGACATGGAGGCGTGAGCGGACCCGGTTGAGGCGTGGGGCGAAGAGCCGGGAACCGATCGCGATGCCGATCGCGATGGGGAAGGACCAGGTGACGTACGAGGTCACGCCGTAGGTGTAGGCGATGGCCGCGTACCCCGTGAACATGACTGCGCTGTAGCCGGACATGTGGTGCGAGATGCCCGACAGCCACCACGGCATCTTGCCGCCGGCGGTGAAGAAGTCGCTGACGTTGTCCACGCGCTTGTGGGACCAGACGCCGATGGCGACCATCACGCCGAAGTAGCCGATGAGCACGGTCCAGTCGAGACTGTTCATGTCCTGCCCCCTCCAGGGGTCCGCCTTGTGAACGCCGTTCATGGTGTGGCCATTTGCGCGGCCACGACAACGAGTCGAAAGGTCAAGAGCAAGTAAAATTGTTCGAGTTATTGACCTTCATTCACATCCATGACCGCGCGAGAGGCGAAGAGGGGCCGCACGGCGATGCTCGCCCGTGCGGCCCGAGGGGGAGGTGGGGTGCGGGTTACCGCATCAGCTCACCGGCGTTGACCAGCAGCGACTGACCCGTGATCGCCCGCGCCCGGTCGGAGGCGAGGAAGGTGACGGCCTCCGCCACGTCCCCGTCCGTGGCCAGTTCCGGCAGAGCCATGCGCTCGGTCAGCCGGCCGAGCACGTCCGACTCCGGTACGCCCTCGGTGTGCGCGGTGAACTGGACGTACGCCTCGACCGGCGGCCCCCACATCCAGCCGGGCAGCACGGTGTTGACCCTGATCCGGTGCGGGCCGAGCTCGCGCGCCAGGGAGTACATCGCCGAGGTGAGTGCGCCCTTCGACGCCGCGTACGCCGCCTGGCGGACCTGGGAGGGGGCGGCCACCGCCGACTGGGTACCGATGATGACGACGGAGCCGCCGCGTTCCTTCAGCGCCGGCAGGCAGGCCCGGGTCATGCGCAGCGTTCCCAGCAGATTGACGTCGACGACCTGCTGCCAGGTCGCGAAGTCGGCGTCCTCCAGGCCGCCGAAGCAGCTGTCCCAGGCGGCCACATGGACTACTGCGTCGATCCGCCCGAAGCGTTCGACGGCGAGCGCCGCAAGCGCCTCGCACTGCGCCTCGTCGGTGATGTCGGTGGAGCGGTGGGCGGTGTGGGCGCCCTCGGGGTCGATCTCCGCGGCGGTCTTGGCGAGATTCGCCTCCGTGCGCGCGCCGAGGACGGCGTTGCCTCCGTCGCGTACGACGGTCGCGGCGACCTGGTGCCCCAGCCCGGCGCCGACGCCGGACACGATGACGGTCTTTCCCTGCAGCAGCATCTCGGCGCCTCCGGGCTCTGGTCCTTCATCTGACGGTGCGTCAGAGTAGGTCCGTCCACCGGAGGAGGGAAGGGGAGCGTCGTGAGCGAGGACACTCGGTCCGAGGTGTACGCGGAACTGGCGGCCGTCGGCCCCTACGGAGTCCACCCGGGCCATGCCCTGATCACCATGGTCGAGCCGCATCCCGGCCACGAGTACGCGTACAACCGCTGGTACGAGGACGACCACTACTACGCGGGCGCGATGGCGATGCCCTGGATGTACGCGGGGCGGCGCTGGGTGGCGACCCGGGAACTGCAGCTCCTGCGCTACCCGGAGAAGTCGGCGGTCGCCCAGCCGGTGACGGCCGGGTGCTACATCTCCACGTACTGGATCACCGAAGGGCGCTACGACGACCACATGAAGTGGACCGTCGGCATCAACAAACGGCTGAACCGCGACGGCCGCGTCTATCAGGACCGTACGCACGTCTTCACCGCGTTCCAGGACCATGTGGCGACCGTCTACCGGGACGGCGCCGCCGGTCCGCGCGACTGCCACGCGCTCGACCACCCCTACGCGGGGCTGGTGGTGGAGGTGATCGACGCCGAGGGGCCGGAGCAGCGGGCGGAGCTGCTGGAGTGGCTGCGGTCGCGCGAGCTGCCGAGGCGGCTCGCCCCCCAGGGGAATGTCGCGGCACCCGCGGCCATGGTGGCGGTCTTCCGGCCGACGCCGCTCCCGCTGGACCGGATGTCGTACGTCAAGCAGGTGGAGGGCGTCGACACGCGCCTGACGCTGCTCTGGTTCCTGGAGGAGGACCCGCGCGCCTGCTGGGAGGACCGCTTCGCGGACCTGGAGGCGGGGGAGCTCGGGAGGGTGGAGCTGGTGGCACCGTTCATCCCGACCGTGCCGGGGACGGACCGCTATGTGGACCAGCTGCGCTGACGCGGTACTGCGGGGGAGAAAAGCCGAGCCCCCTCGGCCGGGACGGCGGACCAGTCGAGAGGGCTCTGTCGTTGAAATCCGGTATTTTCCGTTGGTTCCGGTATTTCAGTATCCCTTGAGGCCGAGGTCCGACCAGGTCTCCTAGAGGGAACCCTTGCTCACCTCGTGCACGAAGGCGTTCCACGAATCCGGGACGAAGGTGAGCGAGGGTCCCGCGGGGACTTTGGAGTCCCGCACGGCGATTGCCTGCACAACGGGGGACTTGACCTCGACGCAAGCGCCGTTTCCGCCGGAGTACGAGGACTTGGTCCACGTGTCCAGGGCGCCCTTTTGAATAGCCATGTGCATCTCCGGTTCCAGGTTGGTCGTTGCCGCCGACGTTCCTGACGGCGTGATCACGACGCTACTTGGCGGGCTCTCCGGATGAGAACGGCCGTTCACCCGACCGGATGGCATATTCCAGTGTGGTCTTCCGGGAAACGCTTGTGACGGTGTACCGTGCGCGCCCGCGAGTTTGTTGCTCGGGCGTCACCTGGCGTATCCCTTGGCGATGTCCTCGATGAACTCCCGGGTCTGGTCCACATTCAGCGCCTGCGCGCGCAGGTGCTCGTACATCACGGTGTATTTGTGGACGTCGTTCGCCTTCTCCAGATAAAGGTCGCTGGTGACACCCTCGATGTAGACGACGCTCGAGTCCGATGCGTCCGGAAACTCCAGCACCGCGTAGTGCCCGGTGATGCCGGGGTGCGCGCCCATGCTGAACGGCAGCACCTGGACCGTGACATGGGGCAGTTGCGACTGCTCCACCAGGTACTCCAGCTGGTCGCGCATCAGCTGCTCATTGCCCACCACGCGGCGCAGCGCGGCCTCGTCGACCACCGCCCACAGCCGCAGCGGATTGTCGGGCGTCGTGATGCGCTCCTGCCGGCGCATCCTGACCTGCACCCGCTTCTCGACATCGCTGACCGGTGTCTCGGGCAGTGCACCGGCGATCAGGGCCTCCGCGTACTGCCGGGTCTGGAGCAGGCCGGGCACGATCTGCGGCTCGTACACGCGCAGGCTCGCGGCGTCGGTCTCCAGGCCGATGTAGACGCTGTACGGGATGTCGCCGAAGGCGTGCCACCAGCCCTGCTGGCGGGAGTCCTTGGCCATCTGCATCAGCGAGTCGACGACCCGGTGGTCCTCGACCTCGTACACCCCGCAGAGATCGCGGACGTCGCGCTGGCTGATCGAACGCCGGCCGTTCTCCAGCCGGCTGATCTTCGACTGGGAGACGAGAAGGCGCTCCGCCACCTCCTCCGCGGTCATGCCCTTGAGCTCGCGGAGCCGGCGCAGCTCCTGACCCAGGCGGCGGCGCCTGACGGTGGGGTTGACGTTGGACGCCACGGAAACTGCACCTCCGGCTAGGGACTTCATCTGTTCGTTGCTGTCCGTATCTACGTCCCAGCAGACTGCCACCAATGGTGCTGGCTGCGCTGGGAAATGACGACACGTGCGACAACGCGAACGCGCGGAGCAGTCGCGATGACTGCCCCGCGCATTCAGTGCGGCTCCCGAACCGGGTCTTCTGTGGAGGGTGTTGCTCTGGCCTGCTCGGACTCGCTGGGTGACTCGGTCCGATCGGGTTGCTCGGACCGACTGCTCAGTGTGCGGCGGCGCGGGCCATGCTTCCGCGGCGCGGTTGCACCGGTACGGCGGACTGGCGACCGGGCGCGGCCGCCGGGCTACGGTGGGGCTGTGCGGCCGCACCGTTCTGGACGTCCATCACGGCGTGCGCCACGAGGCCGCCCATGGGGTCGTGCCTGATCAGATCCCGGAGCCTGGAGCGCGATGAACGCCCCTCGTTCCCGGGATACAGGTGCTTGCCGAGGCCGACCGCATGGGCCAGCGCGGCGAGCGCCGCGGTCCGCGGGTCCGGTGGTACGCCGGTGCGGATCGCACTGTCGAGCCGGGCCCTGATGTCCCGGCTGACCGCCGTGTCCGTCGCCTGGTAGCGAGTCGTCGGCAGCACCCCGCACATCTGGCCCGCCACGGCATGCACCATGCCGCACCGCTCCAGGTGCGCGAGATAGATCTGGCGCAGCCCCAGTCGGGGCCCGCCGATCCAGTGGACCGCCCGTACCGGACTGCCGCGCCTGCGCAGCAGTTCCAGTGCGGAGTCCAGTGTCGGATCTCCTGTCGGCCGTGGCATCACCACGGCGATACGATCCCCGTCAGGGGCTATCCGTCCTGCCAGCGCCAGCTCCACTAGCTGTGCTCCGGCCAGGCCGAGGTCGAGCGACTGCGGCTGCGCTGTGGTACCCGTGGTCGGGTCCAGAGCGAGCAGCAGAAGCTCTTCCGGAAGTGTTCTGCGGCTCCTGCCCATCCATGCCTCCCCGCGTGGATGAATGACAGGGTGACGCCTCTCACATTGGTCTGTCGAGAGTGCCTGGGTGCTTCGTACGGGAACCGGTAGGTATGTCGTTCTCGTCTAGCACGGGGGCCAAGCGCTCACACAGGACACTGGTAGATGGTTCGGACAGCGACGTTTCGCGGCGCGTAGGCATGGAGGAGGCACGGTGGCGGGCGAGTCCCCCGACAAGTCGGAGCAGGAGAAGTCGTCGGGGGAGACGACTTCGGGCGACCGCGATCCGAGGCTTGCCGTGTTCCGTCCGGAGGCGGCGGCGCCGCGGGCGGAGTCGCGGATCGACCAGCCGACGGCGGTGTTCAAGACGCTGCCGTCGCCTGCTGCTGCGCGAGACGCGGCGGGGTCGGCTTCCGGTTCCGGTTCTGGTTCCGGTTCCGGTTCCGCCGGGGACGGTGCGGTTGCGTCGTCCGCTGCGGCCGGTTCGGCCGATGTGCTCGATGCCGTCGACGAGACCGAGGAGCCGAACGCGCCTGCGGAGTCCGATGCCTCGTCGGACGGCGACGACGCGCGGCTGCGGGCTGCGGTGGCGGCGTGGGTCTCCAGGGCCGACAAGTCGCGGGAGCCGGAACCGGACACGGATGCGGACGCGGAGGCGGACACGGCGGTCGACGAAGAGGCCGATGTCGATGTCGAGGACGGCAACGACTCGGACGGGGATGCCGACCAGGACGCGGAGACCGCCGGTGACGCGGAGGACGCGGCGACGTCCGAGCCGGCCGTGGCATCCGACGCGTCCGAGCCTGCTGAAGCCGATGACGATGACCGGACCACGGACGTCGAGGACGGTGGCGCCCATGCTCCCGCTCCCGCTCCCGCCTCGTCGGAGGCGGAAGAGCCCGAGGCGTCCGACGCCGAGGACGCGGATGGCACCGCCGACGCCGAGGACGACGGCGAGGACGACGAGCAGGACGGCCGGCCGGTCGACCAGCCGACCGCCGTGTTCAAGGCGCTGCCCCGGCCGGCCGTGGACCAGCCCACCACCGCGCTGGAGATCACCCCGCCGCCCGCGCCCGAGCCGGAGGCGAGGCCCGAACCCAAGCCCACGCCCAAGCCCAAGCCCAAGCCCGAGACCGAGGCTGAGCGGACCAGCAAGTTCGTACCGCTGCGCCGTGACGAGGTGCCCCCGGCCGCGTCCGCGTCCGCGTCCCCCGCATCCGCATCCGCCGCGCCCGCGTCGCTCACCGAGGTCGAGCGGACCAAGCAGCAGCCGCTGCCGCCCAAGCCGCCGCTCGATCTGCTCGCCGAGCTGACGAACACGCCGCCGCCGCCCCAGACGCCGGTCCGGACCGTCATGCGGCGGATCAGGATCTGGACGCCGCTCGTCGTGCTGCTCCTGATCGTCTTTGCGGTCGTGCAGCTCGTGCGGCCGCTCCCGGACCCGGTCCTCACGCTGACCGCCACGTCCGATTACACCTTCGACGGCGGGGCCCCCGAGCTCCCGTGGCCCGCCGAGGGCCAGTCGGCCGTCGAGGTCGAGGGCGTCGGCAGCCTCGGCACGCGCGGAGCGCAGAAGCCCGCGCCGATCGCGAGCGTCGCGAAGACGATGACGGCCTACGTGATCCTCAAGAACCATCCGCTCAAGGGCCAGGAGACCGGCCCCCAGATCGAGGTGGACCAGAAGGCCGAGGAGGAGTCCAAGGCCGAGGACGAGTCGACGGCCCCCATCCGCGCGGGCCAGAAGTTCAGCGAGAAGCAGATGCTCCAACTGCTGATGATCCCGTCCGGGAACAACGCGGCGCGCCTGCTCGCCCGCTGGGACTCCCCGTCGGAGGCCGAGTTCGTCGAGAAGATGAACGCCGCGGCCAAGGAGCTCGGCATGAACGACACCACGTACACGGACCCGAGCGGCCTGAAGGCCACGACCGTGTCCACGGCGTCGGACCAGCTGAAGCTGGCCAAGGCGGTCATGCAGAACGACGTCTTCCGGGAGATCGTCAACACGCCGGAGATCGTGATCGACGGCATCGACGGGAAGATCTACAACAACAACAACATTCTTCTGAACCCCGGCGTCAGCGGCATCAAGACCGGCTCGTCGACCCCCGCCGGCGGCAACCTCCTCTGGTCCGCCGACACCGTCGTCGACGGCAAGGCCCGCCGCATCTACGGCGCGGTCTTCGGCATCCAGCGCGGCGACTCGCCCAACGCGAAGCTGGAGTCGTCCCTGCAGGACAGCCTCCAGCTGATCCAGGGCGCCCAGGCCGCGGTCACCTCGGCGACCGTAGTGAAGAAGGGCACGGTCGTCGGATACGTGGACGACGGCCTCGGCGGTCGCGTCCCGGTCGTCGCGACCAAGGACGTGAAGGCGCTCGGCTGGCCGGGCCTGAAGGTCGAGCTCGAGATCGGCGCGGGCAAGGCCGCGATCCCGCACGCCGCGAAGGCGGGCATGGTCGTCGGCGAGGTGTCGGTCGGCACCGGCACCGGCAAGGCCTCGTCGCCCCTCGTCCTGCAGTCCGACCTGGAGGAGCCGGGCGTCGGCGCGAAGCTGACCCGCGTCGCCTAGTTCGCCCGCTGACCCACCTGGGACAGCGGCCCCGTGCACGGAACACCCACCGTGCCGGGGCCGCTGTCGTCCACGCTGCCGCACCAGAACTCGCGTGCTAGCGTCCGGGCAACGTGACATCCCCGTGAGGCGTCCCTGTACGTGGGGGTCTGACACGTGGGGACGACGGGAAGAGCCGAAGTGATCACCGCTGAGCCGACGCCGGCGTACGCCGACCATGAGGTCGAACCGTACGCCCGCGGCAGCCTGCGGCAGCGCATCCTGCGCTTCCTCCGCCACCCGGTGGCCGTCGCCGCACTCACCGCGGGCGTCGCCCATGTCGTCTGGTTCTTCGTCTTCGCAAACAGTGGCGGGGACCTCGCGGCCCAGGACGCGTGGGCCGAGTTCGTCGGCCGGCACCCCGACTCCGCGTACAACCTCGCCTGGTACGGGGGCATGCATCCCGTCTCGTACAGCGTGGTGTCCCCGTATCTGATGTCCCTGCTCGGCGTGCGGACGACGATGATGATCGTCGGCACGCTGTCCGCGGCCCTGACCGCGCTGATCCTCACCCGCGTCCGTGCCGTCCGCAATCCGTCGGCCTGCGCGCTCGCCGCCGTCTTCGCCTTCGTGTGCAACGCGCTGTCCGGACGGGTCACGTTCGGGCTCGGGATGCTCTTCGCGCTGGGCGCGGTCGCGGCCGTGTTCTGCTGGCCGTACCGCTGGCGGTACAAACGGTGGGCGAAGGCCGCGGTCGCCGCGCCGCTCGCGGGGCTCGCGACCGCGTCGAGCCCCGTCGCCGGGCTGTTCCTCGGGGTCGTCGCGGCGGCGCTGTTCCTGAACAAGCGGCGCCCGGGAGCGTATGTGCTCGGGCTCGCCCCGGTGGCGGTCGTGGCGCTGTCGGCGTGGCTGTTCCCGTTCTCCGGTACGCAGCCGATGTCGCTGGCGTCGACGTCGCTGCCGTTCCTCTTCGGGGTGCTCGTCCTCGTCCTCGTACCGAAGGACTGGCGGACGGTCCGCACCGGCGCCGCCGTGTACGCCGCCGGGACCCTCCTCACCTTCGTCGTCGACTCGCAGATCGGCTCGAACGTCTCGCGGCTCGCGATGCTGTTCGCCGGTGTCGTGCTGCTTGCGGCGCTGCCGTACGCCGCCCCGCGCTCGCTCAAGTGGTACGCGCTCGTCCTCGCCTTCGTCGGCCTCAACGGGTGGATCGGCTTCAAGAGCGTCGACGACATCGTCCGTACGGCACCGGCCGCGTCCTGGACGCGCGAACTCGCGCCGCTCGTGAACCAGCTCCAGCAGGCCGGAGCCGACAAGGGCCGCGTCGAGGTCGTCCCGGCCAGCAGCCACCGCGAGGCGTCGGCGCTCGCGCCGTACGTCAATCTCGCGCGCGGCTGGAACCGCCAGGCCGACATCGAGCGCAACCCGCTCTTCTACGACGACACCCTCAACGCCGACAACTACCGCGAGTGGCTCGACCGCTGGGCGGTGCACTACGTGGTGCTGCCCGAGGGCATGCCCGACTCGGGCGGCGGCCAGAAGGAGGCGGAGATCGTCGAGCGCGGGCAGCCGTACCTCGAACGGGTCTGGGCCGACGCGAACTGGCAGCTCTTCGCCGTCCGCGACCCGATGCCGCTCGCCGACCCGCCGGCGACCGTGGACCGGGCGGGCGCGGGCGAGTTGACCATCCGTGTGCGCACCGCGGGCCGGGTGCTGATCCGCATCCCGTACTCGCCCTGGCTCGGCCTCGTCGACGAGCAGGGCCGGAGCGTGCCCCAGCCCGAGGAGACCGACGCGTCGAAGGCGCGGTCGGACGACGAGCCGCGGACGTTCGTCAACGTGGCCGGCTGCCTGCTGAAGGCGGAGGAGGACGCGGAGGGCGACGAGTGGACGGAACTCCTCGCCCCCCGCCCGGGCGTGTACCGGCTTGCGGCGCCGTACCAGCTGCCGCGGGGGACGCCGTGCCCGGCGGAACTCCGCGAGGCGCGCTGAGGGCGGGCGGGGCCGGCCCCGCCCGCCCTGGTCGGCGCTTCGCCGCGGACCGGTACCGGTGGGTCGCCCGGGTGTCCGTTCTCGAACGCCGGACGGTCCGGATGCGGCCCGGCACCAGCAGGTAGCGGTCCGCGCCGCTACGCCACCGGGAAGGCGATGTCGCACACCTCGTCCGTCGCCCCCGCCGCGTCCCATTCGGCGAAGTACACCTCCCTGCACGGGCCCGTGATCGTCAGGCCCTTCCGCTCGACCCACGCCTCGACCGCCTCGAAGGCCGAGATGATCTGCGGGTACGCCACCTGGGCCTTGGTGATGCGGGTGTACGCGAGGCGCTGCGCGGGCTCGACACGGAGGGCCGTCCCCGACGTCGCACCACGGCTGTTCGCCGCCACCCACTCCTCCGCGGCCCTCGCGTCGGCGACCGGCACGCAGGCCTCCGCCGGGCCGTCGCTGTCCGGGCTCACTTCGGCGTGGTACGCGACGTACGGGATGCCCGCCGTGCCCCCGCACTCCTCTGCCGCCCGGACCAGTCGGCCGAGTGCGGCCGGGATCCAGCGCGGCAGCTCGTCCGTGAGAAGGTGCTTGCGCTCGGCGAGCACCGCCTGCTCCGGTACGTCACATGTCCTGATCTCGTACATCGTGGGTCTCCTGCCCGAGAGCCGGTCACGGAGATGGGCCACGACGGCGCCCTGCACGGCACGCCGTTCCTCGACGTCCGTCCAGTACGCGGCCACGGCCTCCGCGGCCTGGGCCCCCGGCAGCTCCACCACCTCGGCGATGCGCGCGAGCGGCATGTCGATCTGCCGCAGCAGCGCGACGAGCCGGGCGCGTTCCACCTGGTCGGCGCGGTACCAGCGGTAGCCGGTCGCCTCGTCGACGTACGCGGGGGCGAGGAGCCCGAGCCGGTCGTACAGGCGGAGCGCCTTGGGCGACAGCCGCGCACGAGCGGCGAAGGCCCCGATGGTCAGCGGAGCTTCCCGCAAGGCGTCGTCCGGGGGCGCGTCCGGGGAGTCGTCGTGCACGGTCCCATCCTCCGTCACCGGGCGGCGTCTTCCGTGTCCGCCCGGCAGGAGGACGGTGCGCCTTGCCCCTGGGACAAGGTCAAGGTCAGGCCTTGTGGATCGATATCGCGTTGAGACGCACGAGTGCCTACCGGTCGGTATGAACTCCGCTGCATAGTGGGGCGCATGGTGTGCGAGAGATGCGGCGGAACGCACCGGGGCGCGCTGCCGGGGATGGTGACGGACTCCTGCACCGTCGATGCCGCGCCGGCGCGATCCAGGACGGTGCGGGAACCGCCGCCCGGGCTGAGGGCACTGCCGACCGCGGGAGTTGTGCTCGCCCTCGGCGGGCTGCTGGTCGGCGCCGCCCTGCTCCTGACGGGCGGGGAGGAGAACCGGACGGCCGGGGCCGGTCCCGCGGTGGACGACCTCACGCTGGGCGGGCTGCCGAGCCGGGTGGGCCCGACGTCCGTGGCGGAGGACTCGCCGTCACCGAGCGCGACGAGCCCCAAGCCCTCGCACAAGCCGAAACCGCAGCCCGAACCGGAGCCGGAGCCGGAGCCGGAGCCCGAACCGGAGCCGGGACCTTCCGAGCCTTCGACCGACCCCACGTTCAGCGAGTGGGTGGGGCCGGGCTGCCCGCACGGAGTGCGGACGTACGGGCGGTTCTCGGACGGGCGCGACGGCTGGTACGAGGTCGATTCCGGAGGCCACGACGGGGATGCGTGCGACGGCCGGTTCATCGCCGTACCGATGTCGGGGGCACGGGACCGGGACCGTGGGAACACGGTCACCTGGAACTGGCGTCCGGGCGGTGGCCATACGAAGTGCTCGGTGGCGGTGCGCATTCCGTGGAGCCCGCGGGAGGAGGACGTCGCCGGTGATCCGACGCGCTACAACGTGCTGTCGGACGGGGACGACGACGACAGCATCGTCACGTACTTCCAGATCGACCAGCCGAGCATGCGGGGCGGTGTCGTGGTCGTGAACGATCTCCCCGTCCGGCACGGCGAGTTGACGATCCAGCTCGTGGACCGGGGGCAGGACTGGGGTCATGGGTACGTGGACGGCGGGCATCACGCGGCGGCGCAGATACGGGCGGACTGCACGGCGTGAAGGCGTGACCGGACGGCGGTGTGACAGGACGGCAGTGTGACAGGACGGCGGTGTACGCCTGGACGTCGATGAGATGTTCGATGGGGCATTCGTGTGGGTGTTCGTGTAGGCGTTCGCCCTCCGTGACGGTTGGGGTTCCTGCATAGTGACCTGGTATGGCGTGCGAACGTTGCGGCAGTGAAAGGCGAGGCCCGCTGCCCGGCATGAGTTGTCCCGACTGCGGGTTCGTGGTGCGGGTCGGCCGTGGCTCGGGTACGTCGTGGATCGCGCGCGAAACGCTCGCGGGCCGGATCTCGACGCTTTCCCGGTTCCGCAAGACCGTGCTGGCGACGGGAGTCGTGGTCGTTCTGGGCTGCTTCGTCGCCGCCGCGGCACTGATCGGCGGCTCCGAGGCGGGCGGCGGCGCGGGCGGCGGCCAGGCGGCGGAGGACGACATCGCGGGCCCGGGCATACCGACGAGGCTCGGCCCGACGTCGCTGCCGGATCCGGATGACCCGGACGACCAGGACGACGGCTCGTCGGGGTTCGAGGAGTGGGCGGGCCCGGGCTGCGCGACGGGCAACTACCGCGAGGACGGCCGCTTCGAGAACGGGCATGCCGCCTGGTACACCGTGTCCTCGGGCGGCCGGCGCGACGAGTCGTGCGACGGCAGCTTCACGGCCGTCCCCATGTCGGGCAGCCCCACCAAGGACGACGGGGGCACGGCGACCTGGAGCTGGGACCTCGGCCAGGACTACGAGCAGTGCTCGCTCGCCGTCTTCGTACCCTTCACCACCCGTGCCATGGACGTGGCAGGCGACCCCACCTTCTACCGCGTCCTGGCCGACCCCGACGACCCGGCTTCCGGCTACACCGGCTTCGGCGTCCGCCAGACCGACCACCGCGGCGCCGTGGTCCCGGTCGGCAGCTATCCGGTCAAGGGCGACCGTACCTTCGCGGTCCAGCTGATCGACCGCGGGCGCGACTGGGGGACGGCGGAGCGGTTGGGGGCGCATCATGCGGCGGCGCAGATGAGACTGACGTGCCGTAGCTGAACGGGGCAGGCACGGACAGGGCGCAGGGGCACCGCCGGGGATTCCCGTCCCGGCGGTGCCCCTTGACGGACGGTGGGAGAGGTCAGCCGACGCAGTTGGGCACGGCGTTGGCCGGGGCGCAGTTGTTCGGGTGGTTCTGGCGCACCTTGGAGTCGGTGAGCGTCACCGTGCCGCCGCCCTCGAAGATGCCGCCGCCGCCGAGAGTGCCAGGGGGAGGGCCCGCGACGCCCGCAGTGTTCCGCTCCACCCTGGAGCGGATCAGGGACGCCAGCCCACCGGAGACGAAGAGGCCGCCGCCCTGGTCCGTCGCTCCGTTACGGAATACGAGGGAGTCGAGAACCGCCACGGTGCCACCGCTGCTGGCGATGCCGCCGCCGTCGACGGAGATGTTGTGGCGCACGCTGGAGTGGGACATTGCCACCGTGCCGGCGCCGAAGTTGAAGATGCCGCCGCCGCTCTCCGAGGCCGTGTTGTGACGCACCGTGGTGCGGGTCAGGTTCACCGTGCCGCCGTCGTTGAAGATGCCGCCTCCGCGCGCGGCCGTGTTGTGGCGCACGGTGGAGTTGAACAGCGTCAGTGTGCCGCCGTTGTTGAAGACGCCGCCGCCGCGTCCGGCCGCCGTGGCGTCGGCGTTGGCCGCGCCGTTGGCGATGGAGAGATCCTTCATCCGCACATGGATGGCTCCGGTGACGGTCACGGTCGGGCCTGCGAACCTTCCGTCGAGGACCGTGTGCTTGTCACCGATCAGGGTCAGATTCCTGGTGATGCCGAAGGGTCCGATGCAGGTTCCTTGTACCTTCAGCTCCGCCCTGTCCGCGGCGCTGTTGATCGCGTTCTGCAGGGCCGAGGGGTTGCCCTTGCAGTTCACCACGGTGGATGTCACGCCCGCGGCCTGAACCGGCCCGACCGCCCCCGTTGCCACCGCCACCATCGCCACTGTCGCCATCCATGCCCACCGGCGCTGCGCCGCCCGGGCTGCTCGCTTGATGAGCATCCAGCCACTCCCGTCTCTGCGCGGGGTCACGCCCGACGGTCCTGCCCCGCTGCCGTTCTGCGCACGGGCACTCCGAACGCCCGCGCTCTGAGGTGACCGGTGCCCCGGTCGGCGTGCGCCGCGCCGAACAAGGTCCTCGTTTCATCCGAACGGCTCGGATCAATGACCGGTACGGCCCACGGACGGGACGGAGCGACGGACGGGACGGGGCGACGGACGGGACGGACCGACGGACGGGACGGACCGCACGACAACGCGTAAGACACGGCGGAGAGGTGCGATGCGTAGTGTCCGCGCTCACGGCACCGGGCCACGTGTGACTGCCGGGTCCCCCGGGGGCTCACGCGGCGATCGGCTGCCCTGTCGTATCGCCTAGGGTGAAAGGCATGTGACCGTGGCGGATGAGAAGGTCCTCGACGCGCAGAAGTGGGTGAACGCCACCTACGGCAACGTGGCGGGGTACGTGCGATGCCCGGAGGACGGCCGTACGGGCTGGGCCACCATGAACTCCCTGATCATGGGATTGCAGACGGAACTGGGCATCAGCCCCGTGGTCGCGAACTTCGGCCCCGGAACCATGGAAAAGGTGACCGCGCTCGGCACGATCGGGTTCGGCTGGAACGTCAACTCCAACATCGTCCGCATCATCCAGCACGCCCTGTTCTGCAAGGGCTACTGGGGCGCCAACGGCTACGGCGAATACGGAGCCGTCACCACGGAGGCCGTCAAGGAGCTCCGCGTCAACATGGGTCTGCCGGACGGAGGGACCGGCACCGCCGGCGGGCAGGTGACGCCGCAGATCTTCAGAGCCCTCCTCAACATGGATGCCTACGTCGTCGTGGCCGGGGGCGCCGAGAAGATACGGGAGATACAGCAGTGGCTCAACGGCCGCTACTGGACGAAGTCGTACTACACCATCGGCCCCTGCGACGGGCACTACTCCCGTGACGTGCAGAAGTCGCTGATGCTCGCCATCCAGACCGAGCTGGGTCTCTCCTCGCCGAACGGGAACTTCGGTCCCGGCACGCAGGCCGGTCTGCGGGCGAACGAGTTCGGCGAGGGCGCCACCGGTGTGTTCGTCCAGCTCTTCTCGGCGGCGTGCGTGTTCAACGAGCCGATCGGTGACGTCCGTACCGGGTTCCGGTCGACGTTCGATGCGGCGCTCGCCGAGTACGTGCGCATTTTCCAGGGGTTCTCGCAGCTTCCCGTCACCGGCCGGGCGGACTATGCGACATGGGCGCAGCTCCTGGTGTCGATGGGTGATCCGGACCGGCCGGCGTCCGGGTCGGACACGCGGTTCGAGATCACCGCGTCGCGTGCGCAGTGGCTGTACGCGAACGGGTACCGGATAGTGGGCCGCTACCTCTACGACCCGCCGGGCTCGACCCTGGACAAGGAGATCAAGCCGGGGGAGCTGCAGAGGATGTTCGACGCCGGGCTGCGGGTGTTCCCGATCTATCAGGACAACGCGCGCGAGCTGTCGGACTTCACGTACACGCAGGGATACCAGCACGGCCTGAACGCCCATGCGCTGGCGGCGGGCTACGGCTTCAACCGGGGGACGGTCATCTACTTCGCGGTGGACTACGACGCCACCCAGGAAGAGATCGACGCGGCGATCGTTCCGTACTTCCACGGTGTGGCCGGGGCGCTGTCGAACCAGGGCAAGCGGTACATCCATGGGGTGTACGGGTCGCGGAACGTGTGCCACAACGTGACGAAGCGGACGGACGCCCGGTACTCGTTCGTGTCCGGCATGTCGTGGGGGTTCTCCGGCAATCTCGGCTTCACCCTCCCGCCGAACTGGTCGTTCAACCAGATCAAGGAGTTCCGGGTCACCAACGGGGCCGACCAGTTCGACCTGGACCGGGACGTGTGGCGCAACGGGTCCGATCCGGGGACGAGTTCGGTCAACAGCCCTGCGGGGCCGGCCGACGACTTCATCGACTACATCAGCAGCCTGTACGACATCGCCGTGGACTACGGCAGCAGCGACCGGAGGCCGAGCCAGCTCGTCATGGAGTTCATCCGCCATGAACGGTACGGCGGGGCCGACTGGGACTTCCTCATCGGCGGGTACGACGGCGACTTCGTCAACCACGCCAAGAGCCGGGGCATGTCGGTCATGAAGGAGTTCACGGACCCCTTCACCGGTCACGAACTCGGCGCCGAGCATCTGATGGCGACGGCCAACGGCCATCTGGTCACGCCCCAGCCGTCGAACCCGAAGAGCGTCAACGGCGGCGATGTCGCCGGATGGGGCGGCGACCTCCTCACCTTCTACGTGGACTGGCGCAACTCCAAGGAGCAGTACCCGTCGGGTCACACCTTCTGCCTGGAGAGGCTGGCGAAGATCGGCATCACGTCCAGCTTCGGCTTCGCCGACCTCGTCGAGGACGCCGACGGGTACCTGCTCGCGCGGGCCGTCAATGCCGGCAGGACCATCGTGGACGCCGTGCGGGACCACTACAACGGCGGGGGCGGCCTGCGCCGGTTCCGGGACTACTACGCCCAGCGGTTCACGAACGCCGAGGACGCCAACTTCCTCGCGCACAACATGCTGACCGCGTTCGACGACGTGAAGGTCGTCGCGGCGCAGAAGTTCCTCGTCCTCGTCCAGGGTGGCGCGGCACTTCCCGAGACGATCGGTTACAGCGAGCTGCAGCCGTACGAGCAGGGGTTCGCCGACACGCTGCTGGCGCGTACCGGTCAGGAGGAGAGCCTGGTCTCCACCTACAAGAAGAATCACGAGGCGTATCTGCGCGGCGCGCGTTCGAGGGCCGCACGCAGGTAGCCGAAGAGAAGCAGTCGCACACAAGCAGTCGCAAACAAGCAGTCGCACACAGGCAGTCGCACACAAGCAAGGGGCAGGGGACGCGTGGTGGTCGTTGTCGTCGTGGCCGTGGTCGCACTGGTCGGGTGGAGCACGTGGAAGATCGTCCGCGGTGGGGTCACCGGCCGGTGGAACCGTCCGGCGTGGTGGCTGCTCCTGGCGTTCGTGTGCCTGGTCGCGGGTGCCGTCGTCTGGTCGGCCGGTGCCTTCGCCGGCGGCCATGACATCGCCGACACGTGCCGGCGCGCGGGCCAGGTCTACGACGTGGCGTACCGCGAGGGCCACTGGCAGGAGCCCCGCCAGTGGTTCCCGCTGCACAACAGGTGCAACGCCGCTTACGACGCCGTCCCCGGCTACGTCAATCCCTCCGTGGTCATCCTGGCCGTCTGCACCGTGCTCGCCCTGGGCGGGGCGGTGGGGTCGGCGATCATCCGAAGGAAGAAGCCGTGACACATCTCTTTGACCGCCGCCGAGTTCTGACCGCCGGCGCGGGCCTCGCCGCGGTCACCGCGCTACCGCCCGTGCTGTCCGGCCCCGCCCACGCCGCCGAGCCCGGCGCCGACGCCGCCCGCCTCTGGCGCGGGAGCACCTCGGCCAACGGCTGGCTGATCCTCGACGACGCCCCCTCGCACCGGGTCGAGGGCAGCGGCCGCACCGTGCGCCTGGCCGACGGGGATGCCGCGGTGATCCTGCTCCACATCGCGCGCCGGTTCCACTACGAGGTGGACAGCCTGCGCCCGGCCGACCTGAGCGGCCACACGACGGACCGGCGGGTGCGCGAGGCGTACGAGTCGAACCATCTGTCCGGTTCGGCGATCGCGATCCGTCCGCACGCCTATCCGGTCGGCGTGAAGGGCGGCCTGTACCCGAACGATCTCGTGGTGATCCGGGACATCCTCGCCGAACTCGACGGCGTCGTGCGGTGGGGCGGGGACGCGAAGGTGCCGAAGGAGTCCCACTTCGAGCTGGCGTCGAGGCCGGGGCATCCGAGACTCAAGGGCGTGGCGCGGAAGATCCGGGGGTGGGCCGACGCCCCGGGCGGTGAGGGCGCGGGCTCGACCGACGCCTTCGACCCGAGGCGCCGCACCGCGGCACAGGCGTTCGCGCAGCGCACCGCCTAGTTGCGACCAGCGCAACGGCCCCTCGGCAGATCTTGGCCGAGGGGCCGTCCGCATGGTGCTGTCTGGTGACAGGCGGTGCCCCGGCGGGATGTGAACCCGCGACACCCGCTTCAGCAGCCGGGAACGCAACCGCTCACTTGGCGGCCTCCACGGCTTCCACGGCTTCCGCGGTCTCCACGGTCTCCGCGGCTTCCGCGGCTTCCGCGGTCTCCACGGCTTCCGCGGTCTCCACGGTCTCCGCGGCTTCCGCGGCTTCCGCGGTCTCCGCGGCTTCCGCGGCTTCCGCGGCTTCCGCGGTCTCCGCGGTCTCCACGGCTTCCGCGGTCTCCGCGGCTTCCACGGCTTCCGCGGTCTCCGCGGCTTCCGCGGTCTCCGCGGCTTCCGCGGTCTCCGCGGCTTCCACGGCTTCCGCGGCTTCCACGGCTTCCGCGGTCTCCACGGCTTCCGCGGTCTCCACGGCTTCCGCGGTCTCCGCGGTCTCCGCGGTCTCCGCGGTCTCCGCGGTCTCCGCGGTCTCCGCGGTCTCCGCGGTCTCCGCGGTCTCCGCGGTCTCCGCGGATTCTGCAGTGCGGGTGTTCCACGTGGGCCAGATCAACTCGTGGTGTCAACTTTCACCTGATCGGGACTGGCCACAAGTCCCCTGTAAGAACCGCCGGTTGACAGTTGCGGGGGCGCCCGTCAGGAGGCGCCGACCAGCACCTCGGCCGCGGCGATCCCCGACACACGTGTCGCGCCGTGCGTGGCCAGGTACACCGCTCCGGGGCGGTCGTCCGCGGGTACGCCCATCTCCACGACCAGGGCGTCGGGGCGGCGGCGCACCAGGCCGGCCAGGGCCTGTGCCATCCAGCGGTAGCGGGCCGCGTCGCGGACGACGACGACCAGGGCCCGTCCGTCCGCGGGGGCCAGCGCCAGACGGTCCAGCAGGTCCTCCGCATCGGCCAGTTCGGACTCCCGCAGCCGTACGGATGTGGTGCCCGGGCGCAGGGCCTTCAGCGGGTCGGCCACACCCCAAGGGGTGCTGCCGTCGATGGCGAGGTTCGTGGTCGGGGACAGCTCGACCACGTGCGGGGCGCCGACGAGCGGGAACTCGGTGCCGGTGTCCGCCTTGCGGTGCACGCGCACCGCGCGCCGGGCAGCCACCAGGCCGATGCCGGAGGCGTCGTCGTCCGGGGCGGCGGAGCGCGCCAGATCGCCCGACCAAGCGGCGAACCCCTGGACCTGGGCTGCCGCTTCGGCGAGCCGCTCCTCGGGCAGCGTGCCGTCGAGCACGGCCTGGACGAGGGCGTCGGTCAGTTCGGCGGTGGTGGCCTCCTCGGCGCTCTCGCCACCGACGCACACCGCGTCGGCGCCGCCCGCGACCGCCATGACGGTCGCACCGGTGATGCCGTAGCGGTCGGAGACGGCGCCCATCTCGATGCCGTCGGTGACGACGAGGCCGGTGAAGCCGAGTTCACCGCGCAGCAGGTCGTTGATGATGCGGTGGCTCAGGGTCGCGGGCAGTCTCTCGTCGTAGGCCGGGATGAGCATGTGGGCGGTCATGATGGCGCGCACGCCCGCGTCCATGGCCGTGATGAACGGGGGCAGGGCGATGCGCCCGAACACGTCGGCGTCGGCCGAGACCTGCGGCAGGCCGTGGTGGGAGTCGACGCTGGTGTCGCCGTGTCCGGGGAAGTGCTTGGCGCAGGCGGCGACGCCCGCGGCCTGCAGGCCGCGGATCCAGGCGGCGGTGTGGCGGGAGACGACATCGGTGCGCGCGCCGAAGGAGCGCACCCCGATGACGGGGTTCATCGGGTTGGAGTTGACGTCGGCGCTGGGTGCGTAGTTCAACGAGACCCCGGCGGCGCGCAGTTCGCGGCCGATGTCACGGGCCACCTGCTCGGTCAGGTCGATGTCGTCGATGGAGCCCAGGGCCAGGTTGCCGGGGCGGGAGGCTCCCGTACGCGCCTCCAGGCGCGTGACGTCGCCGGCCTCCTCGTCGATGGCGATGATGAGGTCGCGGTTCTCGGCGCGCAGCGACGCTGTGAGCGCGGCGACCTGCTCGGGGCTCTGGATGTTGCGGCCGAACAGGACGACGGAGCGGAGGCCTTCGGAGATCCTGCGGAGGACCCAGTCCGGCGCCGTGGTGCCCACGAAACCCGGCTGGAGCACGGAGTTGGCCAGCCGCATGAGTTCCGGGTGGCTGCTCTCTGCCATGGGACCTCCGGAGACGGTGGGTGTGGAGCCGGGAAATCGGCAGGCCACGACATCATTGGTACAGGCCAAGCGGATATTGGCCTATACCAATACGGACTGTCAAGGAAGCTCGTCGATGCCGGTTCGTATCGAAATGGTCGTTTCCGAACAGGACGTGTGGGCGCGTTGACCTCGATTGGAGGTCTTCGAGCGCGGCAAGGTGCTGCGTGACGGACCTCGACGTGCGGGGCCGCGTGGTCTCCGGCTACCACGTGCACATCCCCGTGCAGCTGGACATCCGGCGCAACCCGCCGAGCGGCGGCTTCTACCGCGAGATCCGCAAGCGCGACGCGGAGCGGCGCACCCCCCGCGCCCCGTCGCGACGTCCGGTACGGATGCGTACACCGAGACACGTGCAGCTCGTTCGTCGCCCTTTGGACTGCTTCGTACCCTTATCGCCGTGGCGGAGAGGTGACTTGTCACCTGCTGGACAGGGGGAAGTGCTGACCCTCGCCATATGCGGCGCCACGCTGTCCCTCCATGAGACATATGAACGACAGGTGGCGGCCGCGGGTCCACAGACCCCGGCCGCAGTATGTGGCGGCCGCTGCTCTCGCAGCGCTGCTGGCAGGTTTGACCGTCACACCTGGTGCCGCTCAGGGCACCGAGCCGGCCGACTCGGTCGTGAAGGGGAATGCGGCCAAGTCCACCGGATTCGCCCGGCACCACGTCACCCTGATCACAGGCGACCGCGTCACGCTGGAGACGGACCCGTCGGGCCGGCAGAGCGTCTCGGTCGAGTCTGCCGAAGGACGCGAGCACGTCAAGTTCATCAAGCGTCAGGACGGCGACGACTGGACGGTCATACCCGTCGACGCGCTTCCCCTGCTCGCGGCGGACCGCCTCGACAGGGCCCTGTTCAACGTCTCGGCCCTGGTCGAGGAGAAGTACGCCGAGCGGCCGAGCCTGCCCCTGATCGTCCAGTACGAGGGTGACGCGGGCGCCGCCGAGCGCCGCCTCGCCGCGGCCGGTGCCGACAAGGTCAGCGCCATCCCCGGAACCTCCTTCGCGACCCTCGGCGAACACCGGAAGGGCGCGGCGGAGTTCTGGGAGAACATCGCCCCCGCCAAGGCGGGCGCCACGACCATGGGCGCCGGCGTGCGCCGGGTCTGGCTCGACGGCCGCGCCAAGGTCCAGCTCGACCAGACGGTGGCGCACATCGGGGCGCCGCAGGCCTGGGCGAAGGGCTACCAGGGCGAGGGCGTCAAGGTCGCGGTGCTCGACAGCGGCTACGACCCGAATCACCCGGACCTCAAAGGCCTCATCGCGGACTCCGCGAACTTCACCACCGAACCGAACACCGACGACCTCAACGGCCACGGCACCCATGTGACCTCGACCGTCGCGGGTTCCGGCGCGGCCTCCGGCGGCCGGTACAAGGGCGTCGCGCCCGGTGCGCGGATCCTGTCGGGCAAGGTCTGCACCGCGAGCGGCTACTGCGACAACTCCGACATCATCGAGGGCATGGCCTGGGCGGCCGAGCAGGGCGCCAAGGTGATCAGCCTCAGTCTGGGCGATGTCGACACCCCGGAGACCGACGCCATCGAGGCCATGGTCGACACCGTCACCCGTGACCACGGCGTCCTGGTCGTGGCCGCGGCCGGCAACAGCGGCCCCGGCAAGGTCAACTCTCCCGCCTCCGCCGACCGCGCGCTGGCCGTCGGCGCCACCCAGATCGACGACGAACTCGCTTACTTCAGCTCGATCGGCCCGCGGGTGGGCGACTTCGGCCTCAAGCCCGACCTCGTCGCCCCCGGCGTCGGCGTCGTCGCCGCTCAGGCGGGCGGTACGACCGCCGAAGACGGCTACACCGGCATGTCCGGAACCTCGATGGCGACCCCGCACGTCGCCGGCGCCGCCGCCATCCTGTTCCAGCAGCACCCCGACTGGACCGCGGACCAGGTCAAGCGCCAGCTGATGCAGTCGACGACGGGCGGCCTCGAGCGCGGCGCCTACCGCCAGGGCGCCGGTCGGGTCGACATCGCCCGAGCGGTCGACCAGCAGGTCACCGCCGAGCCCACCGGGCTGGACTACGGGCAGATCCGCTGGTCCGACAGCGGGCGGCCGCCGGTGAACAAGAAGATCACCTACCGCAACCCGGGCAGCGCGCCGGTCACCCTCGGCCTGTCGCTCAACGTGTCCTACGACGCGGACAAGCCCGCACCGGAGGGCCTGTTCCGCCTCAGCGCCGACAAGGTCACCGTGCCCGCGCACGGCACCGCGGACGTCACCGTCACCGCGACCCCGGAGACCGCCACGTCCTACCAGGCGTACAGCGGCGTGGTCATCGCGTCCACCGCCGACAAGGCCGTCTCGGTACGCGTCCCGATCGGCATGGACGTCGAGCAGCCGTCACACAGCCTCCGCATCAACGTGAAGGACCGCTCGGGCAAGGCTCCCGCCAACGCCTACCTGATCGTCGGCTCGGCCGATCACAAGACCTACGAGCTGGAACTGCACGGCAAGGGCAGCACCGAGCTGAGGCTGCCGCGCGACAACAACACCTACTCCGTGGCCGGCTTCCTCTTCGACGCGGCGTTCACCGAGGGCACCGTGGTCGGTGCGCCGCAGGTCGCGATGAGCACCGACCGGGACGTCGCCATCGACGCCCGGAAGGCGAAGCCCGTCACGGTCTCGGCCCCGAGCCGCTCGGCCCGCATCATGTCGGCCGAGATCGGCACCGTCGGCCTGGACGGCGGGCTGTTTGCCGTCTCCATGAACGACGCGATCGGTGGCGACCACATCGAGGGCCTGTACGCCACCCCGACGGCGCAGTACAAGGACTCGAAGTTCACCTACCTGGTCAACACCATCTGGGGTGAGCCCGCCGCCGACGGCACGAGTCCCTCGTCGGTCTACTACCTCACTCGGCCGGTGCGCGGCGCCATCCCGGCGGATCCCGCGTACCACCCGCGCAAGTCGGAGCTGGCCACGGTGAACACCACCTTCGCCGCCACCGCGCAGGGCACCTCCGCGTACCGCAGCGTCTGGATGTATCTCGACAACCTCCGTTTCGGCCATGGGATGGACGGGCTTCCGGTTCCGAACCGGCGGGTCGACTACTTCTCGCCGGCCGGGGACCTGCGCTGGCAGACCGTTTTCGAGCAGAATTTCTTCACGAGACCGGACAGTCACGGACAGAGCTACCTCAGCCCCCTGCACAGCTACAAGGCCGGGTCCGTCGAGGAGCACTGGAACCACGGTGTCCAGGCCACGGGCTTCTCGCCCGAGGGGATGAACACATACCGTGAGGGCGACACCATGTGGTTCACCGTCCAGGACGCCGCGAACGGAAACCTCGACCTGGTGGCCGGAACGACGACCAGCAGCCGGCCCGTGATGCAGATGCGACGCAACGGCGAACTGGTCGCGGAGACCAGGAACTACGCGGTGGTGCCGGCCGACGCCACTCCCGCCGACTACCGTCTGACGTTCGAGCAGGACCGCGACCTCGTACCGAGCTCCATCTCCACGAGCCTGCGGGCCGAATGGCGGTTCCGGTCGCAGACCACGGCGACCCGGCAGGCGCTGCCGCTGTACGCGGTGCGCATGTCGCCGGAGCTGGACGAGTGGAACCGCGCCAAGGCCGGACACGAGCTCGACATCCCGGTCCTGATCCAGCTACCGGTCGGCGCCCCCGCGTCGCCCATCCGGACCTTCACCACCGAGGTCTCCTACGACGAGGGCAAGACCTGGCACTCCGCCGAGGTCAAGGGCTCCGGCCCGGAGCGCACCGTGACCGTGAACCACCCGCACCGCTCCTCGGGCGGCTCGGTCTCGCTGCGCACCTACGTCAAGGACGCCGCGGGCAACTCCTTCAAGCAGACCGTGATCAAGGCCTACCTCCTCAAGTAGCCGCCGACGCGAGCAGCGTCGCAGGGCCCGCCGGAATCCATCCGGCGGGCCCCTGCTGTTCCCTGGGGCCCGTCGTGCCCCGGGAGTCGGTGCCCGCCCACAGGGCGCGACCGTTGGGGAGCCCGCCCGTGCGGGGCGCCGCTCCCCAAAGACGGCCTAGGTGCAGGACGGACACAGCCCGCGGTAGGTGACGTCGACCTTGGACACGGTGAAGCCGAACCGTTCCTCCGCCGGGAGGTCGGCCAGCGGATTGCCCGTCGGGTGGACATCGCGGATGGTGCCGCAGCCGGAGCACACCAGGTGCTGGTGCGGGTGGTGTGCGTTGGGGTCGTAGCGTTTGGCGCGGCCTTCGGTGGAGACCTCTATGACCTCACCGAGGGAGACCAGTTCGCCCAGGGTGTTGTAGACGGTCGCCCGGGAGATCTCGGGCAGCCGCTGAGCCGCGCGGGCGTGCACCTCGTCGGCCGTGAGATGCACGTGGTCGCCGTCGAGGACCTCCGCAACGACACGCCGCTGGGAGGTCATTCGCCAGCCACGCCCTCGCAGTCGCTCCAGCAGGTCACTCATATCGGCGCACCTATTCGGTTTCGGCGGAGTAGACGAAGTTCACCCGCGGACGTCCTGGTTCTGATTGGATACGGGTTTGACGCGCTTCTTGACTTAGACCCTGTCCATCGTAGGATCGGCTCCGGCGATAGCCAAGGGGCAGGAAGACTCCAGTACGGCAGGAGACAGAGACGTGACGGGACACCGCCGAGGAGCTGCGCGGTGCCGGCCTGCGGAGTGACGGCCGCCCGCGTCGCGCTGCTCGAGACCGTCCGGGACGGTGATCACCTCGGCATCGAGGCGATCACCTCGAAGGCGTGCGATCGCGTGGGCCGTATCTCCCTTCACGTCGTACGCGAGTCCTTCCATGCGCCCACGGCGGCGGGACCCGTACGCCGCACGGCACCGGTCGGCAGCCCGGCCCGGTTCGCGCGACGCGTCGAGGACAACCATCATCACGTCGCCCTCCTGCCCGACCGCTTCCGACGGCCACGGCTTCTCGATCGACGAGACCGAGGCCGTCAACCGGGGCCTGTGCCCCGACTGTTCCACTGCCCGCAGTTTCCGAGCACCGTGATCCGCCTGGTCCGGAAGGATGCCCATGTCTGAGAACCATGATGCAATCGTCACAGACGCAAAAACGGAGGGCGCGGGTGGCTGCCCGGTCGCGCACGGGCGCGCCCCGCACCCGACTCAGGGCGGCGGAAACCGCCAGTGGTGGCCGGAACGGCTCAACCTGAGGATTCTTGCCACGAACCCCGCCGTGGCCAATCCCCTCGGCGAGGAGTTCGACTACGCCGAGGCGTTCAAGACCCTCGACCTCCCGGCAGTGAAGCGGGACATCGCGGAGGTGCTGACGACCTCCCAGGACTGGTGGCCCGCCGACTTCGGGCACTACGGCCCGTTCATGATCCGGATGGCGTGGCACAGCGCTGGCACCTACCGGATCAGCGACGGCCGGGGCGGTGCCGGGGCCGGCCAGCAGCGCTTCGCCCCCCTCAACAGTTGGCCGGACAACGGGAACCTGGACAAGGCCCGCCGCCTGCTGTGGCCGGTCAAGAAGAAGTACGGCCAGAACCTCTCGTGGGCCGACCTCATGATCCTCGCCGGCAATGTCGCCCTGGAGTCGATGGGCTTCAAGACCTTCGGCTTCGGCGGCGGTCGTGCGGACGTCTGGGAGCCCGACGAGGACGTCTACTGGGGTCCCGAGACCACCTGGCTCGGCGACGAGCGCTACACCGGCGACCGTGAGCTCGAAAACCCCCTCGGCGCGGTCCAGATGGGCCTCATCTACGTCAACCCGGAAGGCCCGAACGGCAACCCGGACCCGCTCGCCGCAGCCCGCGACATCCGCGAGACGTTCCACCGGATGGCGATGAACGACGAGGAGACGGTCGCCCTGATCGCCGGCGGCCACACCTTCGGCAAGACCCACGGCGCGGGCCCCGCGGACCACGTCGGCCCCGACCCCGAGGCCGCCTCGCTCGAGGAGCAGGGCCTCGGCTGGAGGAACGCCTTCGGCACCGGCAAGGGCGGGGACGCGATCACCAGCGGCCTCGAGGGCATCTGGACGAACACCCCGATCACCTGGGACAACAGCTTCTTCGAGATCCTCTTCGGCTACGAGTGGGAGCTGTTCAAGAGCCCCGCCGGCGCGCACCAGTGGCGGCCGAAGGACGGCGCCGGGGCGGGCACCGTGCCCGACGCCCACGACGCGTCGAAGAGCCACGCCCCGACGATGCTGACGACCGACCTCTCGCTCCGGTTCGACCCGTCCTACGAGCAGATCTCGCGGCGCTTCCTTGAGAACCCGGACGAGTTCGCGGACGCCTTCGCCCGCGCGTGGTTCAAGCTGACCCACCGTGACATGGGCCCGATCGTGCGCTACCTCGGCCCGGAGGTCCCGGCCGAGACGCTGCTGTGGCAGGACCCCCTCCCCTCGATGACGCACGAACTCGTCGACGCCGGTGACATCGCCTCGCTCAAGGGCCAGATCCTCGCCTCGGGCCTGTCGGTGTCCCAGCTCGTGTCCACCGCGTGGGCGTCGGCCTCGTCCTTCCGCGGCAGCGACAAGCGCGGCGGCGCCAACGGTGCCCGCATCCGCCTCCAGCCGCAGAGCGGGTGGGAGGTCAACGAGCCCGACGAGCTGGCGACGGTGCTGCGCACCCTGGCGGGCATCCAGGAGGCCTTCAACGCCGCCCGGACCGGCGGCAAGCAGGTCTCGCTCGCCGACCTGATCGTGCTCGCCGGTGCTGCGGGCGTCGAGAAGGCCGCCAAGGACGCCGGCTTCGACGTCGAGGTCCCCTTCACTCCGGGTCGCGTGGACGCCTCGCAGGAGCAGACCGACGTGGAGTCGTTCGCCGCCCTCGAGCCGACCGCCGACGGGTTCCGCAACTACCTCGGGAAGGGCAACCGGCTGCCGGCCGAGTACCTGCTGCTCGACCGGGCGAACCTGCTGACCCTGAGCGCGCCCGAGCTGACGGTCCTCGTAGGTGGCCTCCGCGTCCTGGGCGCGAACTACCAGCAGTCGTCGATCGGCGTCTTCACCACGACGCCCGGGTCTCTGACCAACGACTTCTTCGCCAACCTGCTCGACCTGGGCACGACGTGGAAGGCGACGTCCGAGGACCGGAACACGTTCGAGGGCCGCGACGCGGCCACGGGCGAGGTCAAGTGGACCGGCAGCCGTGCGGACCTCGTCTTCGGGTCGAATTCCGAGCTGCGCGCGCTCGCGGAGGTCTACGCGAGCGATGACGCGAAGGAGAAGTTCGTGAACGACTTCGTGGCGGCGTGGACCAAGGTGATGAACCTCGACCGGTTCGACCTCGTCTGATCACGACGTCCGGGTCGGCCCGCGCGGGGCGCCCCGGGCGGCGGCGACCCCCGCCCGCGCGACACCCGCCGCCGCCGGCGCGGGCGCGCGGGGGGCGCGCCCACAAAC
>NZ_JBSFDW010000004.1:339706-344578 GCF_053594115.1 Streptomyces sp. NPDC001970
CTTCCCCCCCCCCCCCGCCCCTCCTCCTCTTGGTTTCCACCCCCCCGCGGGTCCCCCCTCGTCCAACCCCGCGGGCGGGGGCCCCCCCGGGCGCCCCCCCCGGACGTCGTCGACCCCGGCCCTCTCGACACCGTCCGCCTCCGGCGCGAGCTCGAGAGGGCCGAGCCCTCTACCGGGCTTCGCGGTTCCTGCGCCCCTCCGACGCCGGCGCACGGTCGGCACGGGGCGCACGCGCGCCCACGTCGAGCACGGACTGGAACTGCGCGCGCCTCGCGGATGCGGCCCGTCGCCAGGTAGGCGCGGCGCAGGCGCTCGCACATGGCCTGATGGACGTCCAGCGCCTCCGCCTGGCGTTCGCTGCCGTACAGGGCGCGCATGCGCAGCGCCGACAGCACGCGTACGCCCGGGCCCGCCCCGGCCGCGTCTTCGCCAACGACCAGGTGGACGCCCGCCTGTTGAACGTCGAGGAGGCCGTACGCGCCGTCCTCGATCACGCCCGCTACGGGGACGTCCTGTTCGCCCTGGAACAGGGAGCCGGCTCCGACGCCACGTACACCGCCGAGGTGCACCGGGCCCACGCCGCCTGGCTCGCCGCGCTCGCCGAGCCCGAAGGCATCACCCACCTCGGCAACGGCAGGGTCCGCTTCACCGGCCCCGCCGTCGCGTATCTGCGCGGTCTTCCGGAACGCCTCGGTTGCCACGTGGACGACGAGGACCGGCTCCGGCTCGCCGGCGAGTCGTACCGGTTGGTCCGCGAGCCCCAGCACACCGGCGAGGCGAGGCACGCCTTGAAGGAGGCATGGGGTGACCGGGGTCGGTGACCGTGGCCACCAGGAGGCCGTCACCGACGTCGTGCCCGGGCTCCTCCACTGTGCCGTCCGTGCAGGTCATGGCGTGATCGCCGGACGCCTCAGCGCAGCTCCTGGATGCGGATCATGTTGCCCGCGGGATCGCGGAAGGCGCAGTCGCGCACGCCGTAGGGCTGCTCGGTCGGCTCCTGGACGACCTCGGCGTCGTTGGCCTGCAGCCGTTCGAAGGTGCCGTCGAGGTCGGTGGTGGCCAGGAGGATACCGCCGTAGGTGCCCTTGGCCATCATCTCGACGATGGTGCGACGCTCGTCGTCGGTCACGCCGGGGTCGGCGGCCGGCGGATGCAGGACGATGGACGTGCCGGGCTGGTCGGCGGGGCCGACCGTGATCCAGCGCATCCCCTCGTATCCGACGTCGTTGCGGACCTCGAAGCCGAGGGTGTCGCGATAGAAGACCAGGGCTGCGTCCGGGTCGTCATGCGGGAGGAAGCTCGCGTGAATGGTGATGTCCATGCTGGTCACGCTAGCTGGGGCTCAGTGGTGGCGCTTCTCGATTCCTGATCGGTCTGGTCACCTGTTTCGCCACGCACGACGGCATCCCGGCCGTCGCGCGCGCCGCGTCGCGCCGGTAGGTGCTGGGCGGCATACCGACCAGTTCCGTGAAGCGCGTGCTGAAGGTGCCCAGCGACGAGCAGCCGACCGCGAAACAGACCTCGGTGACGCTGAGGTCGCCACGGCGCAGCAACGTCATCGCGCGCTCGATGCGCCGCGTCATCAGGTAGCTGTACGGCGACTCGCCGTACGCGGCCCGGAACTCTCGGCTGAGGTGCCCGGCCGACATGTTCACGCCGCGCGCGAGCGCCTCGACGTCCAGCGGCTGCGCGTACTCCCGGTCGATCCGGTCGCGAACCCGGCGCAGCCGCGCGAGGTCGCGCAGGCGCTGTGCCGGGGCGGGTCTGCTGGTCACATGGGAAATCGTACGTCGAGCCGGGATCGCCCGGCGGCGTCACCTCGCCTTCTTGCACGTCATCGTCGACGTCGATGACGTCGGTGTCTGGCCGGGTGACCGTGAAGTCGTCCCCCACCTCGTCGTAGCGTCGGCGGAGGCAGATCGCGCATCGGCTCCCGTTCCTGTCAGCTTCGACAAGCTCGTCGAGGACAAGGACATGGCGCTGCTGTTCGGCAGCATCCATGCGCCGGTTGGCGCGGTGGTTGCGCCTGGCGACGAGCATGCAGCCGATGACCGGGACGAGGACCGCTCCGAGATTCCTGCGCAGTCCCGTGCCGGCCGGCACCGCCGTCACTCCCTCATGCTCACCGCCTGAGGCTCCACGGCCGCCGACCGGGCCGTACGGCGGGGGCGGTGCCGCCCGCGTCGTCTCCTGCATCCACCGCGACGACTCCGTGGACGTGACCGTCGAGATCACGATCACCGGCTCCGTACCCCGCGCGTACGCGCTGCACGTCAGCGCACCGCCAAGCACGGCGGCGACCCGGAAGCATCAACTCCCGTTCGATATATGCCGGTTGACGAGCACACAATGCCTACCGGCGGGTAGCAAATCCCTTGATCGTTGTCGAATTATCCGCTTAGATTCCCGACTGTCTCATTCACCTCAACTCAAGGGGACAACACGTGCGTTCTGCGCGTCTCCACACTCTGCACGAGCCCGCTCGCCGCACAGGTGCGGCCGCCCTCGGCGCCGCCGCCGTCCTCGGGGTCTTTTCGCCTCCGCGGCGCAGGCCGACTACTGGGCCAGCTCCCTGTCGAGCGCCCGTCCGGGCTTCGAGTCCCGCCGCTGGTACGACACGGGCGGCTCGACCAACATCCAGTTCACCGGCTGCTCCGACACCGGCAGCGACAGAGTTGTCAATGTCACGCTCCGCAAGGACGTCACCGGACCCGACCCGCAGTACGTGAGCGCAGCGTCCACCAACTGCTTCGCGAGCAGCTCGGCGACCTCCTCCGGCGATTGGTCCGACCACGGCGAGGGCGAGTACTACTTCGCCATCAACTACGGCGTCGTGAACGTCCACACCTGGGTGAAGTCGCTGAAGGTCACTTACCAGTCACGCACTAGAAGGTCTTCCCTGCCCCCACCGACAAGGTACGACCCACATGCCCCTGCACTATCAGTCCTGCACCTTCCGATACACCTCACGCGCCCGCCCCGTACTGGACCACCTCACTCTGACGTTCTCTCCCGGCCACACCGTCCTCCTCGGCCCCAACGGCGCAGGGAAGAGCACGCTTCTCTCCCTCGGCGCCGGCGCCCAGACACCCCGGTCGGGCACCATCCGCTACGGAGACTTCGACTCCGCCACCCGCAAGCACCGCCGCGCCTACCGTGAACGGGTCTCCTGGCTGCCCCAGCGACCCGGCTTCATGCCCGGACTCACCTGCCGCGAACACGTCGCCTACGTCGGCTGGCTCAAGGGCATGCGTGAACGCGACGCCTGGCACGCCGCACCCTCGGCAATCGAACGAGTCGGCCTCAGCGACAGACTCAACGACAAGATCAAGACACTGTCCGGCGGTCAGCAGCAGCGCATCGCCATCGCGCAGGCCCTCGTCCACGACGCGGAACTCCTCCTCCTCGACGAACCCACCGCAGGCCTCGACCCGCACCAGCGACGCCGATTCCTCGACCTGTTGGTCTCCCTGCGCGGGAACGTCCACGTCATCGTCTCCACCCACGACATCGCCGACCTCGACGAATCCTTCGACGAAGTCGTGGTCCTCGAATCCGGCAAGGCACGCTTCCGAGGCACCGTGATGGAATTCGCCCAACACGCCGAACCGACCTTCGCCCCCGCCCGACGTCTGGAGAGCGCCTACGCCTCTCTCCTGGAGGCGGCCGAATGATCACGTGGGCCAACCTCCGCGCATCAGCCGCACTTTGGCTGATGATCCCCGTCCTCGTCTACGCCTCCCTCTACATCGGCGACGCCGCCTCCCCGGTGGCCTCCCGCTACGGAGTCGAATCCGGCGAGCTCGCCGCCTACGCAGTGGCAGTCATCGTCCCGGCAACAGCCGGAGCAGCCGCCTGGGAATCGGGACGTCACCACATGCTGGGAGCCCTGCGCGCCACTGCCCACCGCAGCGCGATACGACAACTCCTACGTGCCACCACACCCGTCCTGATCTTCCTCCTCGTACTCGTCATCGGCGCTACCGCCATGGCGTACGACGCTGTAGGGACGCTGCCCCAGGGCGCCGGGTGGCTCGCTGTCGCCCACCTGATCGTGCTGTCCTGCGGCTGGCTCGTCATCGGCTGGTGCCTCGGTCTCGTCATGCCCAAGTCCATCGCCGCACCATCGGCTGCTGGGCATGGCTGTCCTGGCCCCATGCGACAGCCAACCCGTGGGTCAGGCACCTGGGAGGTTTCCTTGACGGGCTCTCCAGCGTCACCGACGTACGCTCACCGGTCGTCTACTTCGCCCCATGGGGCGTCACCGCCGCTCTCGCGCTCGCGCAGTGTGTCTCCTCGTAGGCGAGAGCGAGGTGCCCGTCCCGAGCATCACCAGCGGCATGGGAGGCGCCCAGCTCGCCATCTTCACCCCCGTTCTGGTTGTCATCGCCGTCATGTACTGCCTGGACCGCAGCCTCGGCCGGGCGGAGACCACAGCCGTGCTGCCCATCGGCACTCTCGACCGGGGAACCGTCGCGGTCACTGCGGGCCTTGCCCACCTGGCCGGGCTGCTGGTCGGAATGGACATCGCCCGCAACACAGTCCTGCTTCTGGCCGTTGCCCTTCTCGTTCGGCGGCTGGTCAACGAAGCAGCCGCGACCGTAGCGGGCCTCATGGTCCTCATCCTCAACCTCGTCGCAGGCCGCGCCTACAACCCCGACGGATTTGTCGGCCACACCTGGTGGGCCATCGCCCTCTACCCGGCCGACAGCGTGAGCGCGTGGCTGATCACCATGCTGGTGTTCGCTCTCGCGCTCCCTCTCGCGCTCCCTCGCCGCTAGTACTCCAGCAGTACTTCGTGGCTTGACCTGGGGAAGCGTCGAGCGGTGGGAGTGTAGCGGGCAGGATGCCGTCACGGACGGCTTCTGCTCG